>NZ_NSFW01000008.1:0-333906 GCF_002294905.1 Mesorhizobium sp. WSM4308
AGCCTATGGTGTAGATGAAGACGATCAATGAGCCCGAGAAGATGCCGCCGGTCGAAAGGGGCAGGATGACGGTGCGGATCGTTTGCGCAAGTGTGGCTCCCATGCTCGCCGAGGCGCGAACAAGGTTTGCGTCGATATCGCGCATCGCCGCATAGACGGGCAGCAGAAAGAGCGGCAGCATATAGTGAACCATGCCGATGAGCGTTCCGGTGAAATTGTAGACCAGCGGCAATGGCTCCGCTGTCAGGCCCGAACCTGTCAAGGCCGTGTTGATCAGGCCTTCGCGGCGCAACAGCACCAGCCAGCCATAAGTGCGGACCAGAATGGAGGTCCACAACGGCAGCATGACGAAGGCCATCAGCAAATTGGCCACCCTCGGTCTGGCGCTGGCCAGAGCGAGCGCCAGCGGGGTGCCGAGAAGAATATGCGGCGCCGAAGCCGTCATTCAACAGGCGCAGCGAGCACGATGGCCATAAAGCGGTTCGGCGGACGCGAGTCAGGATAACGCAGCTGCAATGACCATTGGGACACGGTCGCCGCAGCCTTTCTCGAGTTGGCGCTCCAAACCATCCCGTTCGCACGCCGTTACCGCCCTTTGCCGCCCCTATCCTCCAATGGTCTTTTCAGCCTTGAAACAGCTGGGCTACGAATGGCTGTGCGCAACCTCATCGACGAACAGGGGCAAGGTAAAAGGTAGCGACAGGCATAGATCGTCCGGATCATGTTCATGCCAGAACCAACGAACTGAGTCCTGCGCAGAACAAAGCGAACTGGTCCACTTCCGAACGAAGTTGGTCATAAGTGATTGATATTGAAAGATTTTGGTAGGCCCGGAGGGTCAACGTTTCCTATTGGAAATCAATACGTTAGCGGATGGTTCGCCAACCCATTTCCTTCGTATTCTCTCGTATGGTCTGGCGAACCTACGGACGTTGAACGCGAGTAATTGCAGGCTTCGAGACATCGCCGATGTAGCCGCAGGTCGCGAGGAACCCGTGTAGTGAATGACTAAAAGGGGCCGAGCGCGGACGGACAACTCCAATCTGTTCAACTTTCCCCGCCACAACCTCTCATCGTCCGAGCACCGCGATCTGCGATGCACCGCCATGGCGACGTGGCGCCAAATCTCCAGGGTCGCGGCCACCTGAAACCCAACTTCACGGCGACCTCAGTGCCCGTTCGTCGACGACTTTACGATGCCCATATTTTCAAGGTCTGTCGGCAATTGACTTTCCGAACATAAACACTTTTATATTGATCATAAAAGTTGTTTCATGTCGGCGCCAGAGGTGGTTTCGTGAAGTTGTTCATTGCTGGATTGGACACCGAAACCAACACGTTTTCTCCGATACGCACCGGCCATGACGCCTTTGTAGAGGGCCAGATTGCGCATGGCGACGCCACGACGAAGCCGCTGAATTGCTGCTCTTCACAACTCTTTGTCTGGTATAATGCCGCTCGCGAGCGCGGCTGGACTGTTGTCGAGAGCCTATGCGCAGTGGCGGAGCCCGGCGGCACGACGACACGCTCCGTCTACGAAGATTTCCGTAGCGAAATCCTGCGCGACCTCAAAGCTGCCATGCCGGTGGACGCCGTGCTTCTCGCCTTGCACGGCGCTTGCGTTGCCGAGGGTTACGACGATGTCGAAGGCGATCTGCTGGCCCATGTCCGTGCGCTGGTCGGACCCGATATCCCCATTGGCGCGGAGCTCGATCTGCACTGCCATTTGACGCGGCGCATGATGGAAAGCGCCACCATCATCGTGGCCTATATGGAATATCCCCACACCGACATCGAGGAGCGCGCCGGCCATCTGTTCGAGCTGATGGTCAAGGTGCTGGCCGGAGAGATCCGCCCGGTGATGGCGCTGTTCGATTGCCGCATGATCGGCACTTTCAGGCCCCATCAACAACCCTTGCGCGGGCTGGTCGACCGCATGAAGGCGAGCCAAGGCCGCGACGGCATCCTGTCGGTGTCGTTCGGCCACGGTTTCCCCTGGGGCGATGTCGCCGATGTCGGCGCCAAGATGCTGGTCGTCGCCGATCGCGACGCAGGCAAGGCGCACCAAGTCGCGTCGGCCTTTGGCCGCGAGATTTTCGCGCTGCGCAATGCGCTCGAACCCCATCATCTCACCATCGACGACGCGCTTGATCGCGCGATGGCGACCGACGGCGGCCCGGTCGTGCTGGCTGACGTATCGGACAATGCAGGCGGCGGCGCTCCGGGCGACTCCACCTTCATCGTTCGCCGGGTGATCGAGCGCGGCATACGCGGCGTCGCCAGCTGCCTGTACTGGGATCCCATTGCGGTGCGGCTTTGCCGGGCCGCCGGCGAAGGCGCGACGCTGCCGCTTCGGATCGGCGGCAAGATCGGGGCGGCATCCGGCGAGCCGCTCGACCTCAACGTCACCGTGCGCCGCATCGCTTCCGGCATCACCCAGCGCTTTGGCGCGGTGCCGCTGCCGATCGGCGACGCCGCCTGGGTCAGCGCCGACGGCATCGATCTGGTGATCAACAGCGTGCGCACGCAAACCTTCCATCCCGAATGCATGACCGCGCTTGGCCTTGATCCCGCCACTCGCAAGATCGTGGTCGTCAAGTCGAGCAATCATTTCCGGGCCGGTTTCGAGCCGATCGCCAAGGACATTCTCTATGTGGCCGCGCCCGGAGCGCTGCAGCCCAATTTCCGCGATCTGGCATACACCAAGCTGCGGCAGCCATACTGGCCGAAGGTGGCGGAGCCATTCGCGGAATTGGCGCTATAATCAACGCCAGGCTTCAGCGTTTCGCGGCGCGCGAACCGGGTAGGTCGACCGCCCTCCGCGCCCGCCCACCATCCGCTTTCAGATATCACCCGCCTGCGCGCGGTGACATCGTACCGAGCGCGGCCATGCCGCCTTGTCCGGCGGTGACATGCTGACGGTTCCGGCACGATCGCCGAATTCGACGAGAGGCTGCAGGCTGTCGCAGCCTGCGGCGGCGAACGAGCAGCGGTCGCGATAGTAGCAGCCGGTTGGCAAGATCCGGTTGTTGGGAAGCTCGCCGACTCGGGTCGCGGCAAGCTCGGGCAGCGGGTGCTTGAGGCTCGGAACCGTGGCCAGCAAGGTTCTGGTATAGGGGTGCGCCGGAGAATCGAGCACCTGCACCGCCGGTCCGGCCTCGACAATCTGGCCGAGATACATCACCGCCACGCGGTCGCAGAAGTGGCGCACCAGCGAAACGTCGTGCGAGATCATCAGATAGGCAAGGCCGAGCTCACGCTGAAGTTTCAGCAGCAGGTTGATGATCTGCGCCTGCACGGACACGTCGAGCGCGGACGTCGGCTCGTCGAGGATCAACAGGTCCGGATCAGTGCTGATCGCCCGCGCAACCGCGATGCGCTGCCGCTGGCCGCCGGAGAATTCATGCGGCCGTCGATCCAGGTGCTCCGGCCGCAGGCCGACGGAAGCAGCCAGTTCGGCGGCGCGCGCCCGCAGCGCGGCTTTTGACATTCCCCCGCGCACATGCAGCGGCTCGGTGATCAGGCGCCAGACCGGCAGGCGTGGATTGAGCGAGGATTGTGGATCCTGGAACACGATCTGCATCTGCTGGCGGATTTCACGTTTGCGCCTGCCACGCGCTTCGTGAAAATCCTGGCCGTCGATCACCACCTTGCCCGAGCTGCGCTCGACAAGGCCGATAATCGCTTGGACGAGCGTGCTTTTACCACACCCGGACTCGCCGACGATGCCTAGGCTTTCCCCCGGGCGGATCGTCAGGTCCACCTTGTTGACGGCATGGACATGGGAGGTGGCCCGGCCGAACCAGCCGCCGGGAATCGGAAAATTGACGGTAAGGTCTTCGACGCTGAGAAGAGGCGCGGTCGTCATTGCGTGGCCTCGCGCGCCTTGATCGATGGTTCGATTGTCTCGCGCCGCCAGCAGGCGACGATATGATCGGGAGCAGGCGCCATCGAAGGAGGCCTTGCGAAACATTGATCGTTGGCTTCCGGACAGCGTGGCCGGTAGAAACAGCCCGGCGGGGGATCAAGCAGATTGGGCACGGTTCCGGGGATGGCCTCCAGTTCCGCTTTCGGCTCCACCCGCTCCGGCAGACAGCGTAGCAGCGCTTGAGTGTAGGGGTGCTGTGGCGCTTCCAGCACGGCCCGCGTCGGGCCGGACTCGACGATGCGGCCCGCATACATGACGTACAGCCGGTCGCAGAGCTGTGAGACAACAGCAATGTTGTGCGAAATGAAGACAACCGAGGTGCCGGTTCGCTTGGCGCGATCGAGGATCAGGCGAAGGATGACGGCCTGCACCGTCACATCCAGAGCCGTGGTCGGCTCGTCGGCGATGATCAAGCCGGGGTTGCACGAGAAGGCCATGGCGATGAGCACGCGTTGGCGCATGCCGCCCGACAGTTCGAACGGATAGGCCCGCATGATCCGCTCGGGTTCCGCGATCAGCATGTCCTTGAGAATGCCGCGCGCCGTGCGCTCGGCTTCGGCCTCACTGACCGCTTCGTGGCGCTGGATGACGCCGACAAGTTGACGGCCAATCCGGATGGTCGGATTGAGCGCGTTCATCGGCTCCTGGAAGATGGTCGAGACCAGCTTGCCGCGAACGTCCTGCAGTTCGGTTTCATCCATCGCGAACGGATCGCGGCCAAACAGGCGGATACTGCCCGCGGTGACGCGGTAGCGGCCCTCCGGCAGGAGCCTTGTCGCCGCCATCGTGGTCACCGACTTGCCGCATCCCGACTCGCCAACCAGGCCAACGATCTCGGACGCCCCGATTTCGATCGTCACGTCGTCGAGCGCCTTGATCGCGCCGGCGTAGGTGGGAAATTCCAGCGACAGGCCGTCGATAGTCAGGGCCGCGGGTTTTTGCCCGGTAGGCCTCAGGATTTCGGATGCCGCCACCATCATCGTCCCCCCAACCGTGGATCGAGCATGTCGCGAATGCCGTCGCCAAGCAGGTTGCAGCCCATCGCGGTGATCAGGATGGCAAGGCCGGGGAAGGTGCAGTACCACCATTGGTCGAGGATATAGTTGCGCCCCGTGCTGACCAGCGCCCCCCATTCAGACGTCGGCGGCTGTGCGCCAAGTCCGATGAAGCTCAACGCCGCGGCAATCAGCACAATGCCGCCAAGGTCAAGCGTTGCCTGCACGATGATCGGCGACATCGCATTGGGCAGGACATGCCAACGCAGGATGTAGAGTGGCGAGGCGCCGAAGGTGCGCGCCGCCTTGACGAAGACCCGTTCCCTCAACGACAGCGTCTGCCCACGGGCCAGGCGCACATAGGCCGGTATGCGCACCATCGCCACGGCCAGCATCGAGTTGACCAGACTCGGGCCGAGTGCCGCCGCGAGCGCCATCGCCAGAACCAGCGCCGGCAGCGCCATGATGACATCCATCAGTCGCATGATCGCCGTATCGATGCGACCACCCAGTATGGCAGACATGCAGCCAATGATCACGCCGATGCTCACCGATATCAGGACGATCATGAACGCCGCGACGCATGAGGCACGCGACCCGTAGATGATGCGTGAAAACAGGTCGCGACCGACTTCGTCGGTACCGAACCAGTGAAGCGCGCTCGGTGGCTGCAGACGCGCGGACAGCATCAGCTTGTCGGGATTGTAGGGTGCAATCAGCGGCGCGGCGACGATCATCACGATGACCATCAAAATGATCACCGCCCCAACCAGCGTCAGTGGGCTGCGGCGGGTCAAATACCAGAAAAAATGTAATTGCGACTTCCAGCCAGCGGCGGCGGCGACACTTTGTGTTGTCGAAGATGCGACGCTCATCACCCGATCTCCCTGATCTGCGGATCAGCGAACATGTAGGCTATGTCGACGATCAGGTTGATGAGGACGTAGCCGATCGATGCAACCACGGTGAACCCCATGATCGCCGGGAAATCGAGAGTCTGGATCGAGGTCACGACATAGGTGCCCATGCCCGGCCATGCGAACACGGTCTCGGTCAGCACCGCGCCGTAGAGAAGGTCGCCGAGCGCCAGGCCAAGCAGCGTGATCGACGGGATCAATGCGTTGCGCAAGGCATGGTTGAAGACGATGACCCGGCGTCGCAGGCCACTGGCGCGAGCCGTTCGGATGTAGTCCTCCTGAAGGACGTCCAGCATCGAAGCCCGGATCTGGCGCGTGATGACGCCGAGATTGGCAAAGGCGAGCACGGCGGAAGGCAGGATGAGATGCCGCACGCTGCTCCAGAAAGCGTCCATGCGGCCTTCGAGCAGGGAATCGATCAGGAAGAAGCCGGTGATGCGCGTTGGCAACGCAATGCCCATCTCGATGCGACCGCTCCCGGGCAGAATGTGCAGCTTGGCGTAGAACAGCAGCACCAGCACCAGTGCGAACCAGAACACCGGCATCGAGATACCGCAGACCGAGATGGTGCGAGCCACCTGATCGATTGGTCCGTCCTTGTAGATGGCGGAGGCCACGCCGAGCGGAATGCCGATCACGATCGACAGGATCAGCGAGATGGCGCCGAGCTCCATCGTTGCCGGCAGGAAGGTGGCAATGTCGCCGGCAACCGAGCGGCGCGTCCGCAGCGAGGTACCGAGGTCGCCATGAAGCAAGTTGCTGACGTAGATAGCGAATTGATCCCATACTGGCCGATCGAGCCCGAGATCGCGCCGCACACTCATCAGCGTTTCGGCGCTTGCCCTGTCACCGGCGATCATCCGGGCGGGATCGCCGGGGATCAGGTGGGAAATGATGAAGGTGATGACCGCGACGCCGAAGACGACGAAGAACAGCATCACGAAGCGGGGAATGATAATGCGCATGATCGTCATTTGAGGTCGGTCCTCGCGGCGCTGCGGGCTTCTTTTGCCTATGAAACAGGGCGGCCGGAAAGGCGTCCCGCCTCCCCGACCGTCAGACATTGTTCGGCGCTTCCCGTGTTCAAGCCATCATCGAGATTGCACAGCACGACGCTTCCGGGGATCGTCCGGAAGGCATCTGGTGGGCAGCACTCTGCAAGGCAGGGATGCCGAAAAGGTCAGGGTCCATATGGGCGACGAACGGGAGCGCCATCGGCGCTCCGTCGCGCGCGCTCATTCCGACTTCGACATGGTGGCGAAGTTGTAGACCTGGATGAGCATCGGGTTGTAGACGTAGCCCTTGACCACGGCCCGTCGCGCGAAGATGTCGTTCTTCTGCATCAGGTAGAGATAGGGTGCGTCTTGCGTCGACAGCTTCTGCGCCTCGAGGTAGAGCTGCTCGCGCTTCGGCTGGTCGATGATGCTAGCGGCCGCGCGAACAAGGCCGGCAACCTTGGGATTGTTGTAGAAGGCGCGGTTACCTGGGCCGCCCATCCGGTCCGGATCGAACCAGTAGTTCATGAACATGTAGGGGTCGGCGAAATCGGGCGTCCATGCGCCAGGCGCCAGGTCGTAATTGCCGCTTGCCGCCATTTCGCGTTTTGTGGTGTCGGCAACAGCCTGCAGATCGAGCTTGATGCCAATGTCGGCGAGATTTGCCTGCAAGGCGAGGCCGACCGGTTCCCAGGCCGTGTCTGCCTGCGAGAATGTGTAGGTCAGATGGATGTCGGATTTGCCGGCTTCCTTCAACAGTGCCTTGGCTTTCTCGACGTCGTAGCTGTACTGGAAACCGTTGGGGTCGTGCGCCCACATGCCGTCCGGAACAGCGCCACGCATCTGCTCGGCCTGGCCCTGCATGATGCCGTCGACGATGCCCTTGTAGTCCACGGCATAGGAGATCGCCTGGCGCACGCGCGCATCGTCGAGCGGTGGGCGTTTGTTGTTCATATAGACGTAGTTGACGTAGAGGCTTGGATTGCTCTCGACAACGATGTTAGGATCGCCTTTGAGCGCGGCCGCCTGGTCGACCGGGACCTGTTCGATGATGTCGGCATCGCCGTTGACGAGCTGCAGGCGGCGCGCCGAGATTTCACCGACGGTGCGCACCACGATCTGCTTCAAGGCCGGAGTTGACCCTGCGTAATGCTCGTTGCGATCGAGGACGACGCTCTGGTTGCGTTCCCAGCTGGTGATCTTGTAGGCGCCACTGCCGGCCGTGTGCTCCGCCAGCCATGCCTTGGCCATGTCGCCATCTTTTTCATGCTCCATCACTTTCGGATTGATGATGGCCGCGCCGGAGACGGCCATAGTCGAGAGGAACGGTGCGAACTGCGACGACAGGATGAACTTGACGGTGCCCGGATCGACGACCTGAACTTCCTTCAGCACGGGAAAGGCATCGGAAGGGCCGGCCTTGAGCTTCATTGCGCGGTCGAAGCTGAACTTGACCGCTGCCGCGTCGACAGGTGTGCCGTCATCGAATTTGTGGCCCTGGGCCAGCTTGAAGGTCCAGACCGTGTTGGTGTCGTCGACGGACCAGCTTTCCGCGAGCTCCGGAACGACCTCGGTGGTCGCGCCCTTGTAGGCAACCAGATGCTCATAGGCGGCATAGATGAAGGTATAGCCGCTGTTGCTGATCTCGACGCCAGGGTCCGCGGTCGGCGCGTCCTCCGCCCGGCTGAGAACCAGCACGTCCGACGCGGCCCATGCTGTTTGCGTAAGCGATGATGTAACTAAAAGGGCAAGGCCCAGCTTCTTCCAGTGCGCGAAAACCATCTATCTACCCTCTGAGGTTCGGCGGACTCGAACGACGCCTGTTCCGGCAATTTGCCCGCAGGATCAGATTAGGCAGCGATTTTCCTAAGCGCAACTTATTTTCTTATCGTACGCGCCAGTTGATCGGTATTGGCGCGTGGCGCCAGTTTCGAAATGGCACTTTCAGCGATTGAGGACGAGCCGATCGCGTCGATCAGTTCTTTCTCGGACGTGGAGCAAACGCAGACAAAGCACGCCGGCTTCTCGCTGACCGTCACGTATGCATGGCCCATCGTTGCATCGAAATAGACGGAGTCGCCGACCTTCAAGGTCACTGGCTCATAGTGTTCGGTGTGGAGCTCGAGCTCGCCTTCGACCACATAGGTATATTCTTCACCGACGTGGCGGATGAAGGCGCCGAACTCTTCCATCGTGCGGGCGTGCGCCACGCCAAACATCGGGACGATCGACTTTTTCGAGATGTCGGTGCACAAATAGAGATAGTCGTAGTTCTTGGTCTTGATGGACCTGCCCTCGCCTGCCCTGCTGATCGTGCGGCGGCCCAGTGGGCTCGGGGTGGCTTCCGTGGCTCGGGTCCCGAACAGTTCGACAATGTCGACCTTTAGCCCATCGGCCAACTGGACAATGCGGTCGTAGGTCAACGACATCTGGTTGTTTTCAACCTTGGACAATGTCGATATGGCGAGCCCGGTCATAGCGCTGACTTGCGACAGCGTCCAATGGTTGCGGGTGCGGATTTCCCGCACGAAATCACCCAGGCTGGCTTTCTGATCCATCATTTCCGTTGCCGTATCCCGCATTTCTGGCCCTCAAAGATATTACATTCTATTTTTTTGCGCGATACGGAAAACTTCTTGATCAATCGGAAAAATAAGTTTCTGATGAGATCAATCGGCTTGGAGTGAACGATGTTCGATTTTGTTGTTGTAGGCGGCGGCATGGCGGGCGCCTCTGCGGCCTATGAGTTGGCCGACGGAGCGAGCGTTCTGCTTCTCGAGCGTGAGGGCCATTGCGGCTACCACACGACTGGCCGCTCGGCCGCCCTCTTTTCGGAAACCTATGGCAACGCCACCATCCGGTCGCTGACGCGAGCCAGTCGCGGTCTGTATGAAACGCCACCGGCCGGCTTTGCTGAACATCCCCTGCTGACGCCGCGCAATGTGCTTTTCATCGCACGCGCCGATCAGGAAGAGAGCATGTTCAGGATGGTCGAGATATTCGCCCAGACTGGCGAAAAGCCGTCGCTGGCTCTCGATACAGACGCCGTGTGCAGGCGCGTGCCGATCATGCGAGCCGACTATGTGGCACAGGCCCTCCTCGATGAAACGTCGATGGACATCGACGTTCACGGCTTGCATCAAGGCTATCTGCGCGGGGCGCGCAGCCGGGGTGCCCGCATCGCGGTCTCCGCCGAAGTCGTGGATGTAGATCGGGGTCCCTACGGCTGGCGGGTCTCCACGAACAACGGGCAATTCGAGGCAAGGACGATCGTCAATGCCGCTGGCGCATGGGCCGACGCCATTGCAGCCATGGCCGGTGTTGCAACAGCCGGACTAACACCGCAGCGGCGCACGGCCATGATGCTGGACCTGCCTGATGGCGTGGACGGTTCATCCTGGCCGCTTGTGATTGACGTCGACGAGGAGTTCTATTTCAAACCGGACGCCGGGCGGCTTCTCGCTTCGCCGGCGGATGAAACGCCAAGCGCACCTTGTGATGCACAGGCCGACGAGTTTGACGTCGCCGTCGCCATAGACCGCATCCAGCAAGCGGCCGATCTGCCCGTCCGTTCGATTTCACGCCGCTGGGCGGGCCTGCGCACTTTCGCCGCCGATCGTAGCCCGGTGGTTGGCTTCGACCCGCGTTGCGAGGACTTCTTCTGGCTGGCAGGTCAGGGCGGCTATGGCATCCAGACCGCCCCGGCGCTAGCCAAGGTGGCCGCGGCGCTGGCACGCCGCAGGACAGTCGCCGACGAAATTCTCGAAACCGGCTTCGATCCCGATGCGGTGTCACCGGCTCGCGCCGGCCTTGGCAGCGCCTCACATGTCTCCGTTGCGTAGCTCTGTTTTTGGGGGGAGATCGGCCAATGGCCTTCAATCTTGACGCGCTGGCGTCGGTTGTTGTGGACGACAGCATCAAAGGCATTCCGTTCGGCGCAAGGCTCGGAATCGCCGATATCGCCAATCAGGGCTGGAATGTCCTGGCCGGCGACTTGCCACTGCCCGCGGCAATTATCCGTGCCGATGCGCTCGCCCACAATTCGCGCTGGATGCAGCGTTTCGTATCCGAGCGCGGCGCGCTGATTGCACCGCATGTCAAGACGACGATGTGCCCGCAGATCATTGCCCGCCAGATCGCCGATGGCGCTTGGGGCGTAACCGTCGCGACAGTCCAGCAGATGCGCGTCTGCCGCAATTTCGGTGCGGACCGGATCATCCTCGCCAATCAGGCGGTCGGACGATCGGAGCTCGACGCGATCACCGCGATGGTCAAGGAGCCGGACCTCGATTTCATGATGATCGCCGACAGCGCCGTCGGCATCGAAGCGGCGGCCGAAGCAGTGCGCCGCAACCGCCTCGACCGCCCGCTGCAACTGCTTCTCGAACGCGGCTACCCTGGCGGCCGCACCGGCTGCCGGACCAATGACATCGCCCTTGCCCTTGCCAGGCAGATACGCGCCACCCCGGAGCTTCGCCTTGTCGGGATCGAGGCGTTCGAAGGTCTGATACAGACCGAAAACGGGTCGCCCGAGCAGGCGGTCGCGCTTTTCATGGATGAAATCGCCGCGCTCTTTGGCCTTTGCGCGGATGATGGTTTGTTCGAGAGCGATGCGCCGCTGGTCACCGCCGGCGGCTCCTCGCATTACGATATCGTCATCGACAGGCTGGCGCACTGCACCGCCCGCGTGGTGATCAGAAGTGGCTGCTACGTCACGCACGATTCAGGGCTCTATCGGATCGCCCATCAGCGCTTGCAAGCCAAGATCGGAGAGCAGGACGGCCTGCGCCGGGCGCTTGAGATCTGGACCTATGTGCAGTCGATTCCAGAGCCGGGGCTTGCACTGCTGACTGCCGGCCGGCGCGACTGCGGCACGGATTCGGGATTTCCCGTGCCGCTGCTCCTGTCGAGCGCGGGCGCCTATCCACGGGACTTGCCGCCAGGGTGCGAAGTGATCAACCTCAACGATCAGCACGCTTACATGCGCTTCCCGCCCGATCTACCGCTTGCCGTCGGCGACCGTGTCGGGCTCGGCATTTCCCATCCGTGCACGACATTCGACAAGTGGCAGATCATCTACCTTGTCGACAGCGACTACAGGGTGATCGAAGCGATGAAGACCTTCTTTTGAGCATTCGGCGAAAGACCCTGACTGCTTCCGCTTCATTTTCCGAGGAGACCACAATGAGCAGACTTTCCGCCGCTGCCATCGAGCTGTTCGAGGACCTGATCCGGCAGCAGGTCGAGGACAAGGCGATCCCCTCCATCTCCTATGGCCTTGTCGACCGCGACGGGCTAATGAGGGCGGGCCATATCCAGCGCCATGACCGCGGCTTCGTCATGGGCGACGACACCTGTTTCCGCATCGGCTCGATCACCAAGACCTTCACGGCCGTCGCCATCATGCAGCTGGCCGAAAAGAGGCTGGTCGACCTCGATGTCGATGTCTCCGAATATCTGCCTGGCTTCAAGCCACAGAACCCATTTGCCGGGCGCGAAGGCGGGCCGCACGGCGCGCAGATCAGCCTGCGCAAACTGATGAGCCACACCGCCGGCCTGGTGCGCGAGCCCAAGAGCGGCCACTATCTCGACGCGGCGCGGCCGCCGCTGGCCGACACCGTTGCCGAACTCGCCACCTCGACGCTGAAGCAGGATCCGAGCCTTGGCCAGATGCATTATTCCAACGCCGGCATCGCCGTGGCCGGGAGGGTCATCGAGACGCTGACACGCAAGAGCTATGCCGATTACGTCAGTGAGAACATCCTGAAGCCGCTTGGCATGGACCAAACCTCGTCGGGCCTGGCGCCCGGCATTGCCGAGCGGCTCGCGCCTGCCGACATGTGGACGCTGGAAGGCGACAGCCCGGCGCCTGTGTTCGACCTTGGCGGCCCACCGGCCGGCAACATCTATTCGACCACCGGTGACATGGCGCGCTATGTCCAGTGCCTGCTGCGCGGCGGCTTCGCGCCGGATGGCTGGCAAATCGTCTCGCCCGGATCGCTACGCGAGATGTGGGTGCCGATCGGCAAGCGCGCCTCCGGCGAAAGGGTGGCGAACACCTATGGCCTGTGCTTCGGCGTCGGCGACGTCGACGGCTGGACGTCGGTCGGCCATGGCGGCGCCGTCTACGGTTATTCGTCCCAGATGATCCTGCTGCCCGCTGCCGGCGTCGGCGTGCTGATTTTCTCGACGCTGGATTTCTCTAATCAGATAGGCGCACGGCTCGGCGTCGAGGGCCTGCGCATCGCGCTGGCCGAGCGCCGTATGGGAACACTGCCGGTGCGGCCGCAGAGCCTGCCGCCCGTCGCCGCCGACCAGCTTGTGGCGCTGCCTGGCCACTACCGGCACGACACCTCCGGCGAAGTCGTCGAGGTCAAGGCCAAGGCCGGCAAGCTCTTTCTGATGGGTGAAGGCGTGCCGTTGCAGATCCGCCCTGTCGCCGGTTCGGATTTCACCATTGACGGGCGTATCTATGGACACGGCGCTGAATATCCGCACATGAACCTGTCGTTTCCCGCTCCCGGCGCACTGGTGTGGAAAGGGGTGTACTGGTCGCGCATCGACGCGCTGCCCGCTGAGGCGGTGCCGGCCGAAATCGCGCCGCACCTCGGCGAATACGGCCCGGACTTCAACATCACCTATCTGAGCTACAGCCATGGCGAGCTGAAATGCCTGATCGAGTATTTCTGCACGCACGGCTGCGAGCCGGTGGAGGCCGGGCGCTTTCGCATGCGCGGCCTCCTCTACGAGGAGGAGATCCTCGAAATCGACGCCATCGACGATCAAGGCCGGCGCGGCATCCGGGTCGGCCCGATGTTCCTCGAGCGCCGGCACGCGCCGGCCGCCTGAACGGAAGAACGCCAATGGCAATGCCGATTATGATGGAATCGCCGCTGGGTGCCCGCATGCGCATCAACGGCCGTGAGGTCGATTATTTCTGTGGCACCAGCTACTTCTGTTTGCATGGCCACCCCGAGGTCATCGAGGCCGCCTGCACCGCCACGCGGCAGTTCGGCATGGGTCCCGGAACATTGGCGCAGATGCAGGCCTATACCGACCTGGGCGAGCGGCTTTGCACGTGGTTCGGCGTCGAGCACGTCGTTTCCATGATATCGGGCTACACTGGCCCGATGACGATGCTGCAGGGGCTGCGCGACGATTTCGATGTGGTGTTCGTCGATGCCGCCACGCACCACAGCGCCCGCGACGCCATCCCCACGCTCGGCAAGCCAGCCCACAGCTTCGGCCATCTCGATGCCGGCAGCCTGGCTGAAGCGTTGTCGCGTGATGTAGGACCGGGGCAGCGTCCCGTTGTGGTGGTTGACGGCGTCTTTCCCTCGACAGGCGCATTGGCGCCGCTCGCGGATTGCCCCAAAGCGATGGCGCCGTATGACGGCGCGCTTTTATGCATCGACGATTCCCGGGCGTCGGCGCGATCGGCGAGAGTAGGCGCGGGTCGCTTGAACATGCCTGCCTCGAGACTGAAGGCAACTATTTTGCGGGCACCCTGAGCAAGGCTTTCGGCGCGCTCGGCGGCGTCATTCCGGGCGACGCGGCACTTGCCGAGAAGGAACAGATCATGAAGGTATTCATCAGCGCCGACATCGAAGGCACCGCTGGCATCACCAACTGGGACGAAGCCAAGAAGGGAAATCCCGACTATGCCGAGTTCCGCGAGTACATGACCGACGAATTGGTCGCGGCCTGCGAGGGCGCCAGGGCGGCGGGCGCCACCGAAGTGGTGGTGAAGGACGCGCACTCCACGGCGCGCAACCTCATTCTGTCGAAACTGCCAGACTATGTCCGCATCGTGCGCGGCTGGAGCGGCCACCCTGACATGATGATGTTCGGCATCGATATCAGCTTCGCCGCAGCGCTTTACACCGGCTACCACAACAAGGCGGGAACCGACACCAACCCGTTGGCGCATACCTTGACCGGCACGGTATCGCGGTTGCTGATCAATGGCGAGGTCGCCTCGGAATATACGCTGAACGCGCTCTGCGCGGCACGCTATCGCGTGCCCTCGGCATTCCTCAGCGGCGACGCCGGCATGTGCGCGGATGCCAAGGTTCTGGTGCCGGCCATCGGTACGGTAGCGACAAGCGAGGGATTTGGCCCTGCGACCTCGTCACTGACGCCCGGAGCCGCCGTCAAGGCGATCCGCGACGGCGTTGAAGCGGCATTGTCACGCGACCTGTCAGTTTGCCTCCCCCGGCTCGCCGATAGTTTCGAACTGGTCGTCGAATACACCACTCCGGTCGAAGCCTATGGTGCCAGCTGGTATCCGGGTGTCGAGCACGTTGCGGCGCGCACGCTGCGCTTTAAGGCTGCGGATTTCTTCGATATTCAGCGCGCGGTGCGTTTTATCGTTTAGGGATAGGGAAAGACACCCTGCGCACCAGCCGTCATCGCTCCTTGCCGCTTCCGATGAGCATGAGGTTGGGCGGGTTCGCATTACTGCCCGTTGCGCAGGTCCGCGATGACGTCAAAATTCAGCTCCACGTCGCTGAATGTCGCAGTTACGCCCGTGCCAGTGGGGGACTGGGCCCCTAGTCCGATCTTGATCGGCCGCTCATCCAGGCCGGTGATCGTGAACCAGCGCAGAAACTTCCAGAACTTCCCGTCTTCGGAGAAATGCAAGGCACTCGTTTTGCCGTCGCAGTAGATCCGAAGATAAACGAAAGCTCCGGAAAATTTGGGACCATCCGAATCGTCCGACGTGGAACGGGTGACGACGCTGACGATAGTAGGCAGTTGATCGGCGGAATACTCGAAAGCGACCTTCGCCCAATTTTCCTCATCGGCCTCGATGAAAAGCGCTCCTGCGTCATAGGCGGATGCAAAATCAACCGACACCTTGGCCGACAGGGAAAATACCGGTTCAGCCGTTTCCCACACCAGCCGCGGCACATTGGCCATGCGTGCCGCGCCTGCGGGTGAGAAAAACCAGTCCGTCTTCCCGTCAGAACGAAAAGACGCGGTGCCGCCACTAACGGCGACGCTGCCATGCGCCGCTCCCTCTACCGTCATATCTTCAAGGCGCAAGATTATCTCCTATGGTTTTCCGGTACGAACCAGACGACGCAAGAAACATCGTCCCGTGCGCTCGCTGGGGGCATGGGTGACGGCTCAGCTGGCCTGGCTCGCAAAGGTCCCAACACAGGTCAGACGTTCAAAAATCTGCCGAACCACTCGACAGTGCTCGGAATGAGAACATTCTCTACGGTGTCCGGCGAGGTTTCGGCATTCCAGTCATGACCGGAATCCACCTCGACGAGATCATTGACCCCACCGTGATGGATCAGCAGCGACCGTCCCTCCGCCGGCTGCGGCGCCACAATCATTTCGCGTCTGCCGACGACGACCCGCAGTGGACCGTGATATCTCGAGATTGCGACGGCAGGAGCAAACAGCGGCAGTTCCTTGTAAAACGCCGCCTTCAGGGTTGTCTCGCCTCCCCAGGAAAGCTTGGTTCTGATCTCCTCTGAGGCTTCTCCCGCGATGGCCCTGGCCACGGTCTCGGCGCCAACGAGGTTTGAAAAAGTCGACATTGGGTTCGTCACCGGCGCCCACAGTACTACCGCGGATGCCTGCGGTCGTAGCGCGGCAACATGTGAGGCGACCAGACCGCCCTGGCTGTAGCCGAGAATGCCGACACGGCTACCGTCGACGTCGCGCTGCGTCTGTAGGTAGTCGTAAGCCAGCATCGCGTCGTTAATCTGGCCCGAAAACGTCGTGTCGATCCAATTGCCAGCGCTGTCGCCCGAACCGTTGAAGTCGATTCGCAGCGTTGCAATACCTTGCTCGGCTAGCTTCGCAGCAGCATAGGCGAACAGTCCAATACCCGTTTTGGCGAGCTGGAATTCATTCTTCTGACCCGTGAATCCGTGCAGCATCAGAACGACAGCCGGCGCTGCGATGCCGCAAGGCCTGTTAAGGATGCCAGCAAGGCCCCGGCCTTCACTGTCGATCCTGACTACCTTCTCGCCGGCGTCGCCGTAATTGCCGGCGTGGACGGCTGTCCTCTCATCTTTAATGAACCTCGACTTCACCAGCCCGTCCCCTTACTCCTGCCCCAATCTCCGCGGTGGCGACTTCGGTATCGAATGGCACCGTGCCATGTCGGACAGTTCGAAGTTCCAAACCTTTTGACGCGGCGTGAAGCGAAAGTGCCTCCCGGCAAGCAATGACAAGGATAGTCAAGCCGCCTCTGACAGAAACGATGCCGCTCTCTCGCCTATCATGATGCAAACGGCGTTGGGATTTCCCGAGATTAGCGTCGGCATGACCGAGGCATCCGCCACGCGTAGTCCGTCAATCCCGCGGACACGAAGATCCGGGCCGACAACCGCCATTTCGTCCTGGCCCATCCGGCAGGTGCCGGCTGGGTGTAGCGCAGCATGGGCCGTTTCAAGGCAGAAATTTCTGATGTCCGAGCGGGTCTTCATCGTGGGCGCAGGCGTTTGCCGCGCCGCGATATAGCGGCTGATCGCCGGCTTCTCCATGATGTCGAGCGCAGCCATGGTGCCTTCGGTCACCGCGTCGAGATCGTAAGGATCGGAGAAATATCGGGGCACGACTCGCGGATTTTCGGCAGGGTTCGCACTCTGAAGCGTGACTTCGCCGCGAGAGCGCGGTCTTATCTGACCAAGGTTGACGGTGCAGCCATTGCCGCCCGGAACAGTATCGACGCCTTCCTCGATACCGGCACCTACCACCATGAAGAACTGGACGTCGGGCACGGTTTCATTCTTGTTTCCCCACCAGAAGGCGCCGCCTTCTATCAGATTCGATGAAGCCGGCCCGCCACGAAACAGAAGGTAGCTCAGTGCTGCCGCGGCCTTCCAGTGCAGCTTCTTGTATTTGTCGTAGCTGTGCGGTCCGTTGAGCTGGTAGACCAGCGACATCTCAATATGGTCCTGCAGATTCTGGCCTACGCCTGGTAGATCCATCGCCACCTGGATCCCATGTCTGCGCAGTGCGTCCGCCGGGCCGATGCCCGACAACATCAACAGTTTCGGCGAAGAGATTGCGCCTGCCGACAAGATGACCTCGCGCTCTGCGTGGAGAACCCACCTGCGGCCGTTCACGAAATATTCGACCCCGGTCGCCCTGCCTTGTTCGACGATGATCCGGCTGACGCGTGCGCGTGTCCGCACGTGCAGGTTCGGACGACGGCGGGCAGGCTTCAGGAAAGCAGTAGCGGCACTGCTGCGCAGACCGTTTCTGGCCGTGATCTGGTAAAGGCCAGATCCGGCCTGATCGCCGGAATTGAAATCGTGGTTATAAGGGAGACCCGCCTGCTGGCATGCCTGGAGCCAAGCGCGTGTCAGCGGATGAATGTTGTCAATGTCGGAGACCCCCAGCGGGCCGCCAACCGCATGCGCTTCGTTGCAGAACCTGTTGTTGTCTTCCGAGCGAAGAAAATACGGCAGCACATCCCCATAGTTCCAGCCGCTGGCGCCAAGTTCTTCCCAACGCGCATAGTCTGAAGGAACGCCGCGAATATAGATCATGGCATTGACGGAGCTCCCGCCGCCCAAGACGCTCGCCTGGACCATTGTAGGCGTTGCATCGGGCGATTGCCCGGCCATCGGCTCCCAGGGGATTCGCTTCAGCAAAGGCCCTTGGGCAGTTTTGTAATACGCCCCCGGTATATGTATGTACGGGTTGATATCATTCGGCCCCTCTTCGAGCAGGACGACCGAGACATCAGCATTTTCGGACAGTCGGGAAGCAACGACACAACCGGTTGAGCCGCCACCGACGACGATGTAGTCGCACTTCCCTGCGACTGTCTCGGATCGCGGCAGAATTCCCCATCGAGCGGATCCAAAATTAGCCATGGTTCACATCGCCCTGATCGCCGCTCCGGCTTTCAGAGCCAGAGCCGCTATGGTCAACGCAGGATTTACTGCCGCCGACGTCGGCAGCACAGACGCGTCTGTGACATAGAGGTTCGCGATGTCGTGCGACCGACAATCAGGCGACACGACAGATGTGTTCGGGTCGTTGCCGAGCCTGGCCGTGCCGCACTGATGCGATGTTGTCTTGCGGCCGAACGTTCGGGTGAGAACAACAGGGAAGCCGGCTTCACGCATCACTGCGCGCGTCCGCCTGATTAATGTCTCGTGCGCACCCATATTGCTGCGGACCCAGTTCATGACGATGCGCCCGTTGCGGATGGTCACACGGCTTTCGGGATTGGGCAGATCCTCACTGGTCAGGAACCAGCCGTAGCAGTTTCGCGCAACGAGGCCGGCCAGCCAGCGCGGCAGCAACGGTGCGTTGGCTTTGAGAATATTGCCGGTGATGTGACCGAGCAATTGTACGTTGCCCAACGGAAAGCTGCCCAGCGGGTCCTTGTTGTAGAAATCGTTGAATCCAAGCGTTTTCTGATAGACGGCGGTGTTTCGACGAAAAGGGTCGATGGCCAGCATCGCCGTCGTGTTGTGGTTCATGAAGTTGCGGCCGAGCTGATCGGAACTGTTTCCAAGACCGTTCGGATAAACCGAATTCGACGACCGAAGCAGCAGCGCCGCACTTTGCACAGCGCCGGCAGCCACGGCGAAGACATCGGCGGCTATGCTGTGCTCGACACCATCCTTGATGAAAACCGCAGCCACAACCCTCTGTCCTGAAGCATCCGTTACCAGGCGCTGAACATTGGCGCCGGTGAGCAGCGTGACATTCGGATGCTCCAACGCCTGGGTGAGCGGGCCGACCTCCGCATCGATCTTGCCTTTGCCGGTATTCGGAAAAGCGTCCCAGCCTGTTTTTGCCCGCCGCAGCCATGCGTCGATATCGACGGCGAGCGGCAGGCTTGCCGGATGGATTCCGGTCTGCCGCAGCCGCTGGCGAACAGTCGCGATTGCAGGTTCGTCGGGAACGGGAGGATAACTGTATGGTCGGTTACGCGGCGGCTCGGTCGGGTCTTGCCTGGCATCGCCGCGGACCCCGAACAGGATCTCCGCACGCTCATACCACGGCTCAAGTTCAGCGTAGGAGATCGGCCAGCCAGGCGAGCGCCCGCCCACGTGGGCGCGCGGATTGAAATCTTCCTGCCTGTAGCGGTACATCACTGCGCCGAAGAACTTCGAATTGCCGCCGACATAGTAGTAGTTGCCAGGCAGGAAGCTCTCGCCGTCCGTCGCCAGCCATTCCTCGCTCGATCTGTAGAAGCCATTCTGGAAGATGGCGATATCGTCGCGCGCCTCTGGCGTATCCCTGAGGTGCTCCCCGCGTTCCAGGATCACGATGCGTCTTCCGGTGTCGGCGAGGCTGTAGGCAAGCGAGCTGCCGCCGATGCCGGAACCGATGATGACAATGTCTGCGGCGTGCTCCATCATCGGGCCCTCAGTCGATCCGCTCTTCGGTTTGGGCGTCAAATAAAACGATCTTGCTCGTATCGACCGACAAGGTGGCTGTCTTGCGGGCCTCTACCGTCTTGGGAGGAACGCGGGCGGTGACTTCCACGCCGCCAATCTGGAACAGCGCCAGCGTATCTGGGCCGGTTGGCTCGACGACATCGATATGGACCGAGAGTGTCCTGCCCGGCTCGCCGGCAGAGACACTGAACAGCTCAGGCCGTATGCCGACGAGGACTTTGCGCCCGTTAAACTTTGCAGCGCTTTCCTTCGTGATCGGAATGCCGGAAATACGCACTGGCTCCATGTTGACGACATCGAGAACCGCAACGGCAGTCGCCGAGTCGATCTCCAGCTTTCCCGGTATCAGGCTCATCGAGGGCGAGCCGACAAACCTGGCGACGTAGACATTTGCCGGCCTGTCGTAGACCGTCTGTGGGTCGGCCAGTTGCTGCACAACACCGTCTTTCATGACCGCGACGCGGGTCGCCAGGGTCATCGCCTCGATCTGGTCATGCGTCACATAGACAGTCGTGGTTCCAAGCCGTGCATGCAATCGCTTGATCTCGGTGCGCATGTCGACGCGCAGCTTGGCGTCGAGATTGGACAGCGGCTCATCGAACAGAAACAGCTTCGGCTGGCGAACAACAGCACGGCCCATCGCCACACGCTGGCGTTGGCCCCCCGACAGCTGACCTGGGCGGCGGTCGAGCAAATGGCTCATCTGCAGCATCTCGGCTGCCGCTAGAGTTGCCTTCGCACGTTCAGTGGGCGGCACACCGCGGATTTTCATGCCGAATTCGATATTCTGGCGCACCGTCATGGTCGGATAAAGCGCGTAAGACTGGAACACCATGGCGATGTCGCGATCTTTCGGCGGCAGATCGTTGACGACTTCGTCCGCAATGCGGATTTCGCCCGACGTGATGCTTTCCAACCCGGCGATCATGTTGAGCAGGGTGGATTTACCGCAACCCGATGGGCCAAGCAGAACAAGAAAGTCGCCATCGGTGATCGAAATGCTGACCCCCTTCAGGACGTCAACTGCGCCGTAGGATTTCCGAACACGATGGATTTCGAGAGTTGCCATTTGGATCAACCTTTTACCGCGCCAGCCGTTAGGCCGCGCACGAAGTAACGTCCCGCAACGACATAGACGATGAGGGTAGGCAGGGCGGCGATCATGGCGGCGGCCATGTCGACGTTGTATTGTTTGCGTCCCATCGAGACGTTGACGATGTTGTTGAGGGCTACGGTGATGGGAGCATTTTCGCCGGCGGTAAAAGATGCCCCGAACAGGTAATCGTTCCAGATCTGGGTGAACTGCCAGATGCAGGACACGACGATGATCGGCAACGCCGTTGGCAGCATGATCGACACAAAGATCCGAATGAACCCGGCACCGTCGATTTGCGCCGCCCTTACAAGTTCATCGGGAATGCCAACGAAATAGTTGCGGAAAAACAGCGTGGTGAACGCGATGCCGTAGACCGTGTGGACAAGCACCAGTCCCGGAAGCGTCCCGGCAAGACCAAGGACGCCCAAAGTTTGCGCCATGGGAAGGATCACCGCCTGAAACGGCAGGAAGCAGCCAAACAACAGCAGCCCGAAAATAACGTTTGAGCCGGGAAACCGCCATTTGGTGATCACGTAGCCGTTGATCGCGCCAATGCCGGTCGACAGGATCACCGCCGGGACTGTCACCAGCAGCGAGTTGATGAAGTACGGTTTGAGGCCCCTGCAGGCAGTTCCGTTGCAAGCTTCGGACCAGGCGCTGCGCCAGGCGTCGAAACTGATTTGCGTCGGCAGGCCGATAAAGGAGCCGGCATAGATCTCATCCAGATGCTTTACCGAAGTGGTGATCATTACCCAGAGCGGCATCAGGTAGAACGCAGCCATGAAAAACAGGCTGCCGTAGATGAACGCACGACCGATGCCTTGCTGTCGACGGAGAGACGCTGCATTAGTGGCCATCGCGGGGCTCCTTCAGCTCTGAATAGAGGTAGGGAACAATGATGGCCGCGACTGTCATCAGCATCATCATGGCGCTGGCCGCACCAACGCCCATCTGGTCACGCCGGAAGGTGGCCGAGTACATGAAGGTCGACGGCATTTCGGTCGAGGAACCGGGCCCGGTGTTTGTCAGCGCCAGAATGAGATCGAAGCTCTTGATCGCGATGTAGCTGAGCAGAACTATCACGCTCAAGAAGGCAGGCCGCAGCATCGGAACGACGATGGTTCGATATATCCGCGGCAACCCTGCACCTTCAATCTGTGCGGCCTTGATGACCGAATTGTCGATGCCGCGCAGGCCGGCCAGGAAAATCGCCATGGCGAAGCCGGTGGACTGCCATACCGCGGCGATCACCACGCAATAAATCGCGAAAGTCGGCTGCGCGATCCAGTCAAACACGAAGCTGGTCCAGCCTAGATCATTAACCACCTTCTGCACACCCAGAGCGGGGTTGAGGATCCATTTCCAGGCGGTACCTGTGACGATGAAGGACAGCGCCATCGGGTAGAGAAAAATCGCACGCAAGGTGCCTTCGACACGTATCTTCTGATCAAGAAGGATCGCCATCAACAGTCCGAGGCCGGTGGTCAGGCCGAGGAACAGTGCTGAAAAGACAAACAGATTGAACACCGCCGTATGCCAGCGCGGCGTCGACCACAGGCGGACATATTGATTCAAGCCGACGAAATCGTATTTCGGCACAATCATGGAAGATGAGAGCGAAATCCAACCGGTCCAGCAGATGAAAAGGTAGACCGCAACCAGCACAACTAAAAGACTGGGTGCCAGAACCAGCCGCGGCAGCCAATTCGCAATACGGTCCGACAATGGGATGGGTCTGCTCATCGACTTGCCCTGTGGTTTGGTCAGTGGAGCGGCGAGGAAATGCGCTGCCGGGACAGTACTGGGAGGAATTGCCCCGGCAGCTGAACGCGCGCCTCAGCGTGCGTTGTTAATGCCGTCGACCAGGGATTTGACCGCGTCTTCCGCACTCATGTCTGTGACAAAAAACTTTCCGACCACATCCTGGAACACGCCGGAGAAGCGCGGCTCGACGGCAAAGCCGTCAGTGAGCGATCCGTATATGGCGTTGTTCTTGATGGCTTCGACGCGGTCTGAAAAGCTGCGCTTGGCGCAGTCGTCAAAATCGTCCATCGCCACGTCGAGACGAGCCGGGATCGAACCCTTGATCAGGTTGAACTTTTTCTGAACCTCCGGGTCCATGATCGCTTCCGCGACCGCGTCCTGCCCTTTTGCAATATCGGCATTGTCGATCTTGAATCCGCCGAATGTATCGAACACGAATTTGTAGTTCGGCGTGGCGGTCGGCGTCGGGAAGCACAGAAAGTCGACGCCCGGCTTCATGCCCTTGGCGAGGAATTCGCCCTTCGCCCAGTCGCCCATGATCTGCATGCCAGCCTGGCCGTTAGCGACCATGTTGGTCGCAGCCGCCCAGTCACGGCCGGTGAAGCCGGCATCATGCAATCCACGCACCTTGCCCAGAAGTTCGAAGGTCTTGATCATCTCGGGACTGGAGAGCGCCGTTTCATCAAGATCGATTGCGGCTTTCTTGTAGAAATCGGGGCCGTTGACATCGATCAACATTGATTCGAAGAGCTCTTCGATCTGCCAGCTTTCATCGCTCATCGCGATCGGGGTAACACCAATCGCTTTCAGCTTTTCACCACTTGCAATCAGTTCATCCCAGCTCGTGGGAATGGCGATTCCTGCCTTGTCCAAGACAGCCTTGTTCGCCCAAACCCAATTCTGACGATGCATGTTGATCGGGGTCGAGAAAAAGCTGTCATCCTGTTCCAGGAATTGCAGCATGACCGGCGGCAGGTCGGCTTTCCAGCCTTTCTTGGCATATAGATCATTCAATGAACGCAATGCGCCTTCCTTGGCCCAGCCCAGCCCTTCGAAGCCTAGGAACTGCATCACTGCAGGCGGATTGCCGGCGGCGACACGGGTACGCAGCGCCTGCTGGGCGTTGGCGCCATTGGCGCCGCCGACCGCGCTGTCCTGCCATTCGAAACCCATGGTCTTGAGTTTGTCGGTGAGCACCTTCAGCGCGCCGACCTCGCTTGCCGAGGTCCAGACGTGCAGACCTTCGATCTTGGTTTGGGCGGTTGCCTGCCCAGCAAAGGACAGGCCGAGCGTCGTGGCCAACAGAATTTTCTTGAGTTCAGTCATCGTCATTCCCCTTGTTGATGTTGAAATGCCCGGTCGCCTATTCGGCTGTTATCGGGCGGTGCCAGTCAGCGTGGATCGACCGGCATGGCATAGCCGACGTTTCGCCTCCCGTAGCGGCGGACCCGGATGTTGGATTGCTCGGCGTGGCCGACGAAGCCCTCCATGAGGGAGAGACGCGAGCCGTACGCTCCGATGAGCGCGGAGGCCTCGTCCGTCAGGATGCGCTGATAGGTGCAGGTCTTGAGGAACTTGCCTACCCAGAGCCCGCCCGTATAGCGGGCGGCCTTGTTGGTCGGCAGCGTGTGGTTGGTGCCTATGACCTTGTCGCCGAACGACACGTTCGTGCGAGCCCCCAGGAACAGCGCGCCATAGTTCCTCATGGAGTTCAGGAAGTGGTCGGGGTCGCGCGTCATCACCTGGACATGTTCGGAAGCGAGACGATCGGCCTCGGCCACCATCTCCTCGGTCGTCTCGCACAGGATGATCTCGCCGAAATCCTGCCAGGCCTTTGCCGCGATGGCCGCCGTTGGAAGGATCCTCAGCAGGCGCTCAACTTCGGCGACCGTGTCCAGTGCCAGCTTTTCGGAGTTGGTGATCAGCACCGCCGGCGAGTTCACGCCATGCTCGGCCTGGCCGAGCAGGTCGGTCGCAACCAGCTCGCCATCGACGCTGTCGTCGGCGATCACCAGAGTCTCGGTTGGACCGGCAAAGAGATCGATGCCGACCTTACCGAACAGAAGGCGCTTGGCTTCGGCCACATAGGCATTGCCTGGCCCCGCCACCATGTCGACCGGAGCGATCGTTTCGGTCCCGTACGCCATGGCCGCGATTGCCTGGACGCCGCCGAGACAGTAGATCTCGTCGGCCCCGGCCAGGGCCTGGGCGGCCACGATCTTTTCGGCGACCTTGCCCTGGAAGGGCGGTGCGCACGTGATGATGCGCTCGCAGCCGGCAACCCTTGCCGTGAGCACCGTCATATGCGCCGAGGCAAGCAGTGGATACTTTCCGCCCGGCACGTAGCAGCCGACATTCTGGATCGGCACGTTGCGGTGCCCAAGGACGACGCCCGGCAGCGTCTCGATCTCAAGATCGAGCAGTGTTGCGCGCTGCGCCTCGGCGAAGTTGCGGATCTGGTCCTGCGCGAAATCAAGGTCTTCGCGTTCACGCCCGGTCAGCGAGTTGATGCAAGCGTCGATCTCGACCTTGGTCAGGCGATAGGAGTCCCGGTCGAACTTGTCGAAACGGATCGACAGTTCGCGGACGGCCGTGTCGCCCCCCTGCTCGACCTGGTCGAGGAGTGTCTGGACCGCACTCGTCATGGCACCGTTGCCGCCGTTTACAACGCTGCCTCGAGCCGACTTGATGGTGCGTATCATGGCAATGGCTCTTCGTTTGCAGGGCCTACGCCCCGCATTGCGGTCTGAATCGATGGAATGAAGCGCGAGCAGCCAGGGCTGCTCGCCCCACGCACGGCTACATGTGCTGTTCGAGCACGCGCTTCTCGGTGTAAGCCGCCTGCTCTTTCTCGTAGTAGGCGGGCGATGGAAAATCCCACCAGCCGGTGGCAAACGGACCGGCCGCATCGCGAGAGGTTATGACCTCGACTAGCGCCGGGCCGCCACAATCGAGAGCGGCCTTCAGCGATTTCTCCAGATCCTCGTCGGCCGTGACCTTCCAGCTCTCGACGCCGAAGTTCCTCGCGACCGCCGCAATGTCGGCGCTGTAGGGTTCGCCATTACCCTTGTGACGGTTGAATTCCGAGGCGATGTGTCGTCCCATGAACTTGCGCTGACCGCCACGGATCGACATGTAGCCCTGGTTGTTCTGGACCAGGAACACGACAGGAATGTTGTTCATCACGGCGGTACCGAGTTCGGGCAGCGACATCATGAAATCGCCGTCGCCGGTGATGGATACGACCTGACGGTCCGGCATTGCCAGCTTGGCGCCCATTGCGGCGGGAACGGCCCAGCCCATCGGCGAGAATGAGCCGGAGGTGAGGTGGGTCCGCGGCTGGTAGATCGGAAAGGTCTGCTTGACCGCGCCCTGCGTGTTGCCCGAGCCGACAACGACGATGCCGTCGCGACTCATGACCGTGCGTAACGCACCAAGCGGCCGCTGCGACGTGAAGGGCGACTCGCGGCTATCGCGGCGCGGCGCAAGCAGCGCTTCCCAGTCTGCCTTCGCTTTCTGGACATCGGCCAGAAACCTGTCGCGGCGCATGACCGCTTTCTTCGACTCGTCCTCCGAAATCATGGCCAGCATCGCTTCTAGCGTAGCCTTGGCATCGGCCACGATGCCAACCTCCGTCGGATAGTTCTTGCCGATCTCGTGGTGGTCGAGATCGATGTGGATGAGCTTGCCCGGCGGAATCGAGAAGCTGACGCCCTTGGCGTAGGAGGAAGCCGACCAGTCGGTGAAGCGGCAGCCGACCGACATGACGACATCGGCCGATGCAGTAATGCTGTTGCCGCAGGTCGTGCCGGTCTGGCCGACAGCGCCTATGAACAGCGCATGGTCTTCGGAAATGGCGCCCTTGCCGTTCCAGGTAATGGAAACCGCGGCACCCAGCTTTTCGGCGAGCCTCGTGAGCTCTCCCGACGCATTGGCGGAAATCGCACCACCGCCTGCGACGATGACCGGCCGCTCGGCCGACAGCAGCAGCTTCACGGCCCGCTCGACCGCTTTCGGATCCGGGTAGGCAACGCCGCGCGCCATGCGAAGATCTAGCGGATGAATCTCGACATCGGCCGCCTCGACCTGGATGTCCATCGGGACCTCGACATGGACGGGTCCGGGACGGCCGCTCAGCATGGTGTTGAAGGCGCGGTGCATGATGAAGGGCAGTTCGTCGACGCGGCCAGCCTTGTAGGCGCGCTTGGTGACCTGTTCCGTGATGCGAGGGAAAGCGTTCTCGTTCTGCCGCTCGATCTCCTGCATCACGCCGTGACCCTTCATGTGGGTCGCCGGGCCGCCGGAGACAAAAAAGGCGGGAATGGAGTCGGCGTAGCAGGTCGCAAGTCCGATGATTGTGTTCGTCGCGCCAGGACCGATCGATGTGGAGCAGGCCATCGGCCGACCGCTGGCCCGGAAGAAGCCATCGGCCATATGCACGGCGCTCTGCTCATGCATGACCTGGATGAATGGAAGGGTCGACCCCTCTTCCAGGAAGGCGTCAAACAGCGACCAGATGCCGTGGCCAGGAACGCCAGCCACGTACTCGACGCCATACTCCTTGAGTGCCCTTGCAACGATTTGACCGCCCGTCAGCTTCATCTCTATCGACCCTCTGATTTTTGCTCTTTTGCCTCAAGCGGGCTCAAGATGAGGGTCCCTGAAAGCCGGCCCTCGGTGATAGCGCAAGTAGGCAGACAATCGAGGGCTTGTGACAAGTTCGCAGAATGCGTTTCCTTGACGCGAGATGACGCACCATTCGAGAATAAGTGCATCATCCCGTTCGGCCGATCAGCTCTTACGCCAAACGATCAGAAGGATAACGGGCTAACCGCATTCGACATCGACTATCGTGACACGCCGCGTGCCGACAGTAGGAGCACCGAGGCTCGACGGCCGAAGCGACGCAATATGACGCATGTCCGACGTCATCTTGCGAATTAATTCATCGATCCGCGCACTTCCGCCGGCTACGCCCGTGTGGCTTGTTGGTTTCATGACAATTCATACACCAGATACGATGATGAAGAACCAGGCCAGAGACCTATCGTTCGCCGACGACTTCATTTTCGCCATGCTCGTCGAGAACGTCGTCGAATATGACGTCGAGGACGCCGTCGTCGTCAACCTCGGGCCCTTGCCCATGATTACCGGCGATGAGCATCCTGCGGTTGTCCCTGCCTGGAAGTCCACCCAGCTGAAGGGCGGACGCATCAAATCGGCGGAGCGTGCAGCCATACTCAGGGTAAAGAATGCCGTCAATCTCGGCGGCTGCATGTTCCGCGGCTGGGACTGGCTCGGCAACCGCATCAAGAGTTTCCCGCGCGACACGCCGCTTTTCATTTCACCCCAGGACGAGATCGGCACGGTAACCACCGATCCCTATGTGTTCACCAATGAGCGTCTCACAGCGGAGGCACCGCAGACCTTCAGGCTGAAACTCAATCTATGGTGGTCGCCGGGCGATACGGACTGCTTCATCCACAATGAGCATCGGTTCCTGGAAACTCATACCCAGATCCACGGTAGCGGCCGCATGCAGAAGTTCCGGGAACGGGCGGCGTCCACGATCTATGAGGACGTGGTAATGCCGGTCGGCTATTCGCACGATCCATTCTGCCGGGTGACGGGCGAAAACCAATGGACCTATCCCTGGCATCGCTACTATGCCGATACGGATTCGGTCTGGCTGGCGATCGAACTGCATCCCTGAGCGTCATTTCGAAACCTTCTTGCGTCCGGCCAAGGCCACCTCACATCTGGATCATGTCCAGCCCGTCCCCCAGATATTGCAGCGCCTCGCGGGGGATTGCCGGGTCGTTGCGATCCATGACCGTCAGAGCCTTGAGATGCTCCCGGCGCAGTAGGCCTGGCCCACGGTAATGCAGCGCCACTTTGGTCGAGTACGGCTGGCGAAAAACGTTGGCGGCGATACCGCTGGAAATGCCGAACATGAACCGCTTGGCATTGCGCTTCACCTGAGCATAGACGCCAAACGTGAGTTCGTTGCACTGAATGCCCTCGAAATCGGCAGTGAACAGTCGATCGGCAAGTGGAAAGCAGAAGCCGTAATATTTAAAGATGTACTCGGTCTTTCGAGGCGTATCGAAACTCGGGAATCGCTCGACGTAATAGTGCTGCAAAAACTCCCGGTTCCTGTAAATGCAGAATGCGGATTTGAGGACAAATCCCTTGTAGATCGACGAGAACTGATAGCGGTCATAGATACCGGCGATTTCGTTGTCCTGCGAATTGTTCTCGACGATCATATTGGAAATAAACCGCGAAAACTCCGGCAATTGCCGCGCCGTCGCCATGGCATGAAAGAAATTTCCATCCACGAGCGTCCGGAATTCTTCTGGGTCCGAGAAAAGGATGGGCACGCTCAACCCGAAATAGTTGGCGATTATCCGGATGTTGGCTGCCGACGGAACATGAGCCCCGGAAAGATATTTGTTGAACTGCTGGCGATTGACGTTGATCTTGCGGCAGACTGCGGCAACCGAGCCGTGCTGGTCACACAAGGTTCTGAGATTGGCAGCCAACGCGCCAGTGTTCTCGCCAATATACGTCACCGCAGGCCTCTCCAGCAAATATGAAGCAACTAGACGCTACGACTACGCCGAAGTGAGAAGGACTTCAATAGGATGCGAAATTGATGGCGACGCAAGCGGGCTCCATAGTTTGCAAGGTATAGCCGGGAGGGATGTTCAGTGGCAGCAGGCGCCAAGGTGGGTTGGTCCTTCATGGGGACCGGAACCATCGCTACGGAGCTGGTGGTCGAGGCAATCCGATCGGTCGGCCATTCGCCGCTGTGGGTGGTGAGCAGAAGCAGGAGGGATGCCGACCATTTCGCCGTGGATCTTGGCATTCCGCATTCGACGACCGAGCTTGGCCCTGTTCTGCAGGATCCATCGGTCGGGTTCGCCTATATCAGCGCCAGTCTCAAGCGCCGGCCGCACTACATCACCGCGGCAGCCGGTGCGGGCAAACACATTCTGTGCGACGGGCCGATTTCCTGCACCAGCAAGACGGCCAGCGCATTAGTGGAGCTATGCCGGGCCGCGCGGGCGTCGCTGGTGGTCAATCAACGCTTGCGGGCATCGACTATCCATCAAACGATGCGGCGGTTGGTACGGGATGGCGACATCGGCGCGGTTCAATCGATCGTGTTGATACGTGGAGGGCCCTATCAGGCCCCGCCCAACCGAAGAGCCCGGGACTTCAACGATCGTAGCGGAATTTACCTCGACGTCTCCGTCGAGAACATCGACCTGGCGCGTTTCCTGACCGGTGCGGAACCGGTTGAGGCTACTGCCCTGATCACATCGGACGAAATAGTGCCGAGCCAAGCGACCTATATACTCCGGCTCGGCGATGGAAGCCTTTTTCAGGCCCATGAAAGCTTCAGGACCGCCGACATCGAAAGCATGGTGCTCGTGGCGGGCGATAGAGGTGCCCTGATTGCGCAAGGCACGCTGAATGGCCGCACGTCGGGGACGCTGATGCGACGAGCCGACGGCAGGAACGAAGCTGTCCCCGTTCGCGACCACGATGTCCACCTCGCAACCGTTAGAGAATTTGCCAATACGCGCGGCCAAACGCCGTCCTGGTTATCGCAGGGCACCGACAGTGTTATTGCCCTGCGAACTGTCGAAGCCGTCGCCATGTCCGCGAAAAAGCGCCGTACGGTTCCCATTCAAGGCTAGCGCTATCCAACCCAACGATGCTGCACTCGGCAGGGAGTCATGATGAAAAGCAATCCCATCCTGTTCCACTCGCTTGCCGCCCGGCATTCCACGCTCGCCATCGATCTCGACATCGTTCGCAAGATCGGGTTCGACGGGCTGGAAGTCTCGGCCGCCAAGATGCGCGCTTTCCTGGATGCCGGGTTCACGGCCAAGGATCTGAACAAGGCCTTTGACGGCATGTACGTGCCGGGGACGGGCTTCCTTGTCGACATCGAGCGCCAGCGTGAAGGCAGGGCCGCGCTGATGCGCGAAGCCGACAGCCTGTTTCAGCTTGCCGCCAGCGCCGGCATAAAGGGCGTACAGGTCATTACTGGCCCGCTCAGCCTGAAAGCTCTGGATGACGGTTCCGCCGCCGCGACCCCCGGCCTTTACCGCGGTGTCGTCGGTCTGCCGCTCGAGACGCAGATCGATCTCACCGCTTCAAATCTGGCAGCGGTCGCCGACCTTGCGGCACAGTATGGGCTGCTGATCTACCTGGAGGCCCTGTCCTGGACGCCGCTCAACACGATCGACAGGCAGCTTCGGACAATCGAGATCGCCAATCGCGACAATATCCGGCTCGTGATCGACTTCTGGCACTGCTACACGTCCGGTGACACGCCCAAGCGCATCGCTCGGCTGCACAAAGACATTATCTACGGTGTCCACATCTGCGATTCCCTCGCCTATGCCGGCGGCGTCCCTGACGAGAACATGCTGAGGGACGTGCCAACGGGAAACGGCGTGCTGAACCTCAAGGAGTGGGTCGATGCGGTAAAGTCGACCGGCTATGACGGCTGGTGGAGCTGCGAGCTGTTCTGCCGGCGGCAGCATCAGGAAAACAGCTATGACGTGGCCCGCAGCCTCAACGCGCTGATGCGGGACCTTGTCGGCGCCTGACGACCTCATCCCCAGCTACCTGCCCCAACCTACAACTGGAACGCCATGCACAATCTGCCAGACATCTCCTTCTTCCATCGGCTTGCGGATGCAGCCGCGAACGTTGCCCTAGCCTACTATCGCAAGCCGATCGAGGTCGAGGAGAAGGTGAAGCCGGGTTATCGCTTCGACCCGGTGACGATTGCCGACAAGAAGGCGGAACAAGTCATCCGCGCGCTGATCTCAGGAGAATTCCCGGACCATGCGGTGCTTGGCGAGGAGTTTGGCGAAAGCGGCCAAGGACCCGTCAAATGGATCATCGACCCGATCGACGGCACCCGGCCATTCATCTGCGGTATTCCCGTTTGGGGCACCCTTATCGGCCTGACGGTCGATGGAAAGGCCTGCATGGGCATGATGAGCCAGCCCTTTACCGGCGAACGGTTTTGGGCCACGGGGACCGAGGCGTGGACAGGTGGCGCATCAGGCTCGAGCCGACTGCAGACGAAGGCTGCGGGCTCGTTGGCCACCGCGATCCTTCATACCAATTCACCCGACAGGTTTCCGGATTTCCCCGACATCAACTTCGCCCGTCTTAAGGATGCCGCGCTGATGACCCGCTACGGCGGCGAGTGCTATGCCTTCGCGATGCTGGCGGCCGGGCAGATCGACCTTTGCCTCGAGCCCAGCCTGCAGCCCTACGACATCGCGGCGCTGATCCCAATCATCGAACAGGCGGGAGGTGTCGTTACCAATCTGGACGGAAAGTCGGCAGTAGATGGTGGCGCCGTGCTGGCTTCAGCAAACCGCCATTTGCATGAGGAAGCGCTATCACTGATCAACGGCTAGCTGTTGTGCATGGCGGCAATGGACAGCATCATTCTTTGCGAAGCGCCCGCGTAGCCAATGCAACCAGGATAAATGCCGCGGCGATCAGCATGAATGTGACTGACAGAGAAGATGCCTGCGCCACGAAACCGAGCACGGCAGGTCCCAGCAGCAAGCCGGCATAGCCCATCGTCGTCACGATTGACATCGCGCGGCCGGCGAATGCCCCGCCGGAGCGGCCGGCAGCAGCGAATGCCAAAGGCACGAGATTGGCAACGCTAAGACCGCATAGCGCCAAGGCGAGGAAGACGACGACGACGTTGGCTGCCAGCACCAGCAACCCTACCGAAGCCGCACAAATGATCGAACAATAGTACAAGAACCGCGTCGAACCGATGCGGGCGGTGATTGCGTCGCCGAACAGGCGTCCAACAGCCATCATCGTTGCGAAGACCGCGAAACCATAGGCGCCGGCGCTGTCGGTTCCACTGAACATATTGACAATATAGATGGCGCTCCAATCCATGATTCCGCCTTCGCCCATCATGGACAAGAAGGCGATTGCCCCGATTAGATAAAGATACGCTTTCTGCGCACGGTCGAGTCTGCCGCCGCTGCTGGCTCCAGCTTGAAGGGCATCGGCCGGGTCAGCATTTCGCGATGAGCCTAATCTGGCGACGATCGCAAACGTAGCGACGCCGACACCGGTGGCTCCTAGGCAAATCGCCAGCGCCCCGCCGTGAGACAAGATCTGGCCGACAGTGAAAGCGCCGGCCAGATTCCCAAAACTGAACACCGCATGAAACGAAGACATCAGATGCCGGCCGGAGCGGCGCTCCAGAGCGGATGCATCGGTGTTCATCGAGACATCCAGTGTGCCGAAGCCGGAGCCTGCCACAAATACGAGAGAGGCTAGCCAGGCATTGCCCGACACAAATGGGACGATGACAAGCGCTGTGCCGAACGTCAGCGCTCCGCCCAAGCTTAGCGTGCTGCAGCTATAATGCGACGTAAGCCGTCCAACATTCGTCATCGCCACGATGGCGCCCAGCGCGAAGCAGAGAAGGATTAGCCCGAGCTCACCTTTCTCCAGACTGTTCTGAGCACTGAGGACTGGCAGGCAAGAAGCCCAAGACCCGATACCGACGCCGGCGGCGAAGAAAAACAGGTTGCAGAAGAATCGACCGCTGCGTATCGCAGCCGGCATCTCGATAACCCTGTTTGCCAACAGCCTACCTCTTAGAACCGTTCTGACCTCGATACACCGATCGGCTAACGACGTTGCGGGCATTTGACTCCGCGGATGGGTGCCCTGAGCCGTGATCATAGCCAGCCGTCTGAAGGAACAGACGACATCAGTTGAGTTCGCACGGCAACTTCGCAAAGACCCGTTGCCCGACGCACAGCGACGCACTCACCCGCTTGAGTCGGTATCCATTTTTGATCGTCTGTGCCGACTCGGACATCCAATGCTGAGTTTGTTCGGCCGGCGAGCGAACTTGGCTCTCTCTAATGCGACGTCTCAGGAGCCATAATAATGAGCGCATTGACGATGGCAGAGGAATTTTCGGCAAGCTCGAGCCATCCACAACGCGCAGATGTTCAGTCCCGTCGGCGCGCATGGCCAGGGCCCGATGATCACGGGACGCGTGCCGGTCACCGAAAACCCTCGCACACGAGCGTCTGGTGTTCACTGAAACGAAAATCGGCCCCAGCACAGAACGCGCTTCGGATTAGACGGTTTGCCCAAGTGCCGGGGACGAGCTTGAACTGACGCTGCTGCGCAACAGGCTTCACCGAAGAGCGGGTCGAGACGGTGTCAGATGGAATATAGGCCGTGCCGTTGGCGTCAGAAAGGCTGAAGGGCTTTTACAATGCTGGCTCCGGCTCGCACTAGATCGTCGAGATGGCTTATTGGCGCATCGTGCTGGAGGACTAGACAGTCGATCTCACTTATCTCGGATACGCGGTGCGGCGCTCTCACCTCTAGCTTATCCGTCGTAGCCAGGGCGATAGTATATCCCCTGGTAGCCACCAGAGCCCGCTTGAAGGTAGCGTCTGCAATGTCGAATGCACTAAGGCCGAATGTTGGAGAAACCGAACAGACGCCGATAAAGGATCTGTCGATGTTCATCTGCGCAAGACTTCCTATAGCCGTGGCATCGACGCAACCGCCGACAGCAAGATCGACTGTCCCGCCGAGCATAATGAGGTTCAGGTCCTGTCTTCGCAGCGCTGCGCCGGCAATATCTATGGAATTGGTGGCCAAGGTCAGATCGTAGCCTTTCGGCAAGAAATCGATCAGCGCCAGATTGGTGCTACCGCTGTCCAGAAATATGAATTCTCCAGGCTCGATCATTGTCGCGGCGGTTTGCGCAAGCGCCTGCTTTTGTCGATGCTGGGTGTCCATTCGGACTGACATTGGAACACTGCTTGCAAGAAGTGGGAGTGCTCCGCCATAGACGCGGCGACAGCGCCCCGCTGCTGCAATCGCCCGCAAGTCCCGTCGTATGGCGTCTTCGGAGATATCGAACTCGACCGCAAGTGCCGCGGATACGACAGCCTGCCCCTGGCCGATGACTTGGACTCCATGGCCACCATGCACGGCGATAGCGTTGCTGCGGTGGCAATTGATGCGCTTAACGCCGGATGCGATTCCTATTGCTCGCTGATACCGGCACCCAACTGGACGAGATCGCGGATGCAATCGAAACAGCAGCTCGGTTGGAAACGATTTCAGCCGAGGCGTTAGCAAAATCTGCTACCAAGGTTCGACAGCTGTCACGCAAATATGAGGCGCAAAACTTCCATTCGGTAGAAGATAAATGCGGTCAGCGAGTCGCTGGATCAGCTTCTTGAATCAATTTGGGCGAACCGCCTCATAACCAACTGGCAAATAACTATTATGTTAGTCGCCGAGGGACAGGATTTTCAATAGAAACTCAAGGTTTTAGCGGCCGGTTCGCCAATCTATGTCCGCCGTATGTTCTCGCATGCACTGCCGAACCATAAATCAAGAGGAGGAATGCCCCCTCCCGGAGGCATACACGGTTCGCGCGCGTTGAATGCAAACGCGCCTTCCGAGCTAATCCGGCGACACCGCGCTAGGTTTGACCCGAGACCAGGCCTCGCTCGGCGATAAAATCCCGCCTCGCCGCGTCTCGCGCCAGCGCCTCAACGATTCGCTTCAATAGTTCATCCTTGTGAGGGCCGGCCAAATCGAGAATGGTTTCCACCTCGACGCCGTCGGCCGTAAAGAATCGAACTGGGGAGTCTTTTTTCTTTCGCACCATAGTGAGCCCATCAAACTGCGTTTGGAATAAAAGCAGCGCCGTACCAAGGCATTGCGAGACCAAAAAGGACGCGTGAAATACCCTAAGGCATTCGCATCTGGCTGTCGCCAATCTCCCACCCTGCCGCTGCTTCTTCAACCCTATCGAGCAATCGTCGGCATTCACATCATCCGTCTGGGATGAGTATCGTGGGCAAGCCGTCCCGCTGCACGCTTTCCCGCACGCGTGTGTCGCAGGCATTCCGGCGTTGAGATGGATGCGCTAAGAATCTCTGCAAGCGAGCTAACCAATCGTCACGCGCAAGATGCAGATGCGTTGGCCAAAAGAACAGAACGGAACGGAGATGTTGGTATGCCGTGTCCAGGCGACCTTCGACACCACCGAGTACCCCCTCGCCGGGACAGTGGCGCGCGATGTTGGGGTGACACGGCGTAGGCCAATTTTCGAACGAACAAGGGATGGTAGCGCTCTCCCGACTCGAACCCACGCAGCCGCGGTCTGCTATCCAATTTTCACGCCGTCACCGCCGTTTGCCGCATTGGCCGGACAGATCCATTCCAGGCATAGCAAGGAAAGCGTAGCGTGATTGCTTCTTAGGTGAATGCTCCACTGTCGCGGAACTCAGCCCGCGAGGCGATGTGCAGCGAGAAAAACAATGAAACGCGCACTTGGCGGGCTCCTGCTGTTCGGCATTAATCGAGAACAGGCAGCGGTAGCTATCGGCGTCAGTCCAACGACGTTCGACCAGATGGTCGCGGATGGCCGTATGCCACAACCGCGGATGCCCAGCAAAGAGCGCTATGTCTGGGACGTGAAGGAACTGGCAGAGGCATTCGGGCGGCTACCACACCGCAACAGCAAACTTGACGGGGTGTCCTCCAGCGATAATCCTTGGGATCGCAGATGATGGACGTGGCGAGCACCATGGTGAAATTCAATCTGAAAGGCGTTGTCGACGGGATCGGCACGGCAATATCCGGCTGTACTTCCGCGCACCGGGAAGAAAAAAGATCCGCCTGCGAGAAAAGCCAGGTTCAGCCGAGTTCCACGAAGAAGTGCGCTGTGCGCGAGATGGCGTTCCTTATGCTTCGGCTCAGAATGTGGTCAGGCCTGTAGTGAGGCCAGTGGCCCCCGGGGGCAGTCTGATGTGGCTTTGCCAAGAATATTTCCGGCGCGGTGGCGCAGAGGTCGGCGAAGGCACGATGCTTCGACGACGAACAATACTCGAAGGCGTTTGCAAACTGCCTCACCCGCTGAGCGGGCCAGTCAATCCGGACTTCTCGACGAAGGGTTCATTACCATACGCGGCCATGAAGCGGGCTCACGTCAAGGAGCTCCGTGATACCCGGTCAGACGCCCCGGGAGCAGCCAACAATATTACAAAAGCCATTAGCGCGATGTTCGCTTGGGCCAAGGATGCCGAGATGGTCGAGGTCAATCCGGCAAACGGAATAAAGCGCCTGACTTCGGGCAATGGCGAAGGTTTCCACACATGGGAAGTGTCGGAGATCGTCTAGTATGAGAAACGGCATGCGCGCGGCACCATGGCTCGTATGGCGCTGGCGATTTTCATGTTCACAGGTTTGCGACTGTCCGATGCAGCAATCTTCGGCAGACAACACATTACCCAGGTTCGCAACAAGGATACCGGGATTTGGGAGAAGTGGATCAGGATCAAGCCTGGCAAGACCGACAAGAGCAAGGTGCGCAAGGAAGCGATTGTCGTCGAACTGCCTCTGCTCCCAGAACTCGAGGATGAACTTTCCGTCGCCCCGGCCGGCAACCTGACATTCCTCGTCACCGAGTATGGTCGGCCTTTCTCGGAAAACGGCCTTGGTAACAAGATGCGCCAATGGTGCGATGAAGCGGGGCTCCCGGGCTGCAGCGCCCACGGGGTCCGCAAGGCAGGCGCCACCGTTGCCGCAGAAAACGGTGCCACGCATGAACAGCTGAAGGCGATTTACGGCTGGACGACGTATCAGCAGCCCGATCATTACATCCGCAAGGCACGCCGCCGGATAGTGGCGCAGTCTGCCCGGACGCTTCTGGTATTCGATCGAAACGAGAACGAAAATGTCCCACTTTTGGAGGGGGTGGAAGAGAGTGGGACAAAAAAGTACAGAAAACCCAATTAAATCAACGGCAGCGAAAGCCAATGGTGGGCCCGGAGGGACTCGAACCCCCAACCAAGCGGTTATGAGCCGCCGGCTCTAACCATTGAGCTACAGGCCCCACGCGGGATGGATTAGTGTTTTTCGCTTTCCGGCACAAGGCTTTCCCGACGGGCTTTCGCGGATCGCCCAAATCACCCCATAATCGCGCTCTACGCGACCTGTGCGACTGGATCGCAGACCAAGGAGATTTTCATGACCAGACATCTTTTGCCCCTCGCGCTCGCCGCTTCAGTCGCTTTTCCGGCGATGGCTGGAGCCGCCGATTCGCCGACGCCCGCCCGCATCATTGTTTCGGGTGAAGGCGAAGCGACCACTCCTCCCGACCTGGCTTTGCTGTCGCTCAGCGTGATGCGCGAAGCCAAGACGGCGCGTGCCGCCCTCGATGCCAACAACGACGCCATGGCCGCCGTGATCGCTGCGATGAAGGCGGCGGGCATCAAGGATCGCGACCTGCAGACGGCGGGCATCCAGATCAACCCGCGCTACAACTACACCAACAAACCCGATGGGAGCCAGGAAGCCGAGTTCGTCGCCTACCAGGTGACCAACACGCTTTCGGTGCGCGTGCGCGACATCGACAAGACAGGCGAGATCCTCGACAAGGCTGTTTCGCTCGGCGTCAACCAGGGCGGCGGCATCGCCTTCACCAATGACGATCCGGCGGCCACCGTCACCGAAGCGCGCAAGAAAGCGGTGGCCGACGCCATGGCCAAGGCTAAGACGCTTGCCGCGGCGGCCGGCGTCAGCCTCGGCAAGGTGCTCGAGATCACGGATCAGAACATCAGGCCGGCACCGATGCCGATCAACGCCAAGGCTTTCGACGCCGCGGCAGGCGCCGCGCCGGTGCAGGCCGGCGAGAACGCCTACAACGTCCAGGTGACTGTCACCTTCGAACTGAACTAACCAGCGTCGACAATCCATGGCGGGGCTCTTCGCCCAGCCATGGATTGTCCGCCGGCGCGCATGAAAAACCCCGCGGGATCGTTCCCGCGGGGTTTTTTTCGAGCCGCGCCCGCCCGATGGGACAGGGGCTCCGCTAGTCCAGGCTCATCTTCGAAGAAGATGATGCCTCCAGACCGACCTTCGCAGAAGGTCGTGTCTCCAGACTGCCCCCCCTAGGGGTCATGTCTCCAGGCTCATCTTCGAAGAAGAGGATGCCGCTCCGATTTGCAGCTTCAGCGATAGATAACCGGGCAACCGCGTTGGTTGGCGAACACGATGACGACGCGGTCGCCGTCCTGGCGGCCCATGACCTTGACCACGCGGCGGTTGACGTCGACGATGCGGGCCCGGTAGAGGCCCATGTGCTCCGCCTTGTCGAGGGCGCGATCCGGCGAACAGCCGCGGCGCCAGCCGTCGCGGCGCCAATCGTCACCCCGCCAGTCGTCGCGGCGCTCATCGCGGCGATGCCGATAGCCGTCGTCGCCGGTATAGACGCCGAAGCGCGGATCCTGGTTGTTGCCGAAGCCGAGATAGAGACTGTCGGCATGGGCAGGAATGGCCGTCAGCGCGCCGAGGCCGACCAGGGCCGAGAGCGCTGCCGTTTTCACCGTGTTGAACATGGTCTTCTCCTTGTTGCGGGCTTGTGCCCGTCCTCTTGAAAGCGATGATGGGAGAATGCGCCAGCCTGGCTGAACTGTTTACGAACCCGCCGTTCATCTGCGGTTCATGTGGCGGGAAAAGGAAATCGTCGCCAGGTTTCGGACAATGCGCGCCCAAAAATTCCTGCTCGTGTTCCTTGTCGGGAGCCGTATTGAGGCGGACCTCAAGGCTCGTCGTCGAGCATATAGTCAAAATAATCTTCGGGCTCGGCTAGATCGGTTTCGCTCGCCTTGACCCGGCCGCGCATCGAGATGCCGGCCTCATGCACGGTCTCCGCACTGCCCGACACCAGCCGGTGCCACCAATAGAGGTCGCGACCCTCGGCCACCAGCCGGTAGGCGCAGGTGCTTGGCAGCCAGCTGATGGTACGCACATTCTGCGGCGTCAGCCCGACGCAATCGGGGACGCGCGCCAGCCGGTTGGCGTAGTCTGAACAGCGGCAGGTCTGCGCGTCGAACAGCCGGCAGCCGACACTGGTCCAGTAGATCTCGCCGGTATCCTCGTCCTCGAGCTTCGACAGGCAGCATTTGCCGCAGCCATCGCACAGCGATTCCCACTCGGCCGGGCTCATCTGCTCCAGCGTCTTTGTTTTCCAGAACGGCGTTTTCATTTTGGGGATGTGGCCCCAGCCGCCGCCGAGGTCAAGCGCGACGACGGTTGAAATGCGGCCGCAACCCGCCCGAATGACATGAAGTTGCCTTCAAAAGGCCGGCCAATCGCCCTGTACGGTGTCTATCCCCGCCAAACCGGAACCAATCGGGCTAAGATCGGTTTCGGCAAGGATGGGACCCCACAAGGAGAGTTTTCGATGAAACGCCAACCATGGATTCTGGCAGGCACCGCACTTGGCCTGTTGATGGCATCCGCGCCGTTGGGCGCGTTCCCGCTTCAGGGAAGTGCCTCGTTCGGCCCCATGCAAGGTGGTGGAACGCCGCTGATCCTGGCACAGGACGCACCGACCGACGAGGCGCAGCCGGCCGACCAGGAGCAGCCGCGCAAGAAGAAGCGCGATCAGCAGGCCCGACAGGCGCCGGCCGAGCAGGCAGCCCCGGCCGCCGAACAGCCTGCTCCGCCCGCCGAGGAGCAGCAGCCCCGCAAGAAGAAGCACGAACAGCAGCAACAGGCCGAGCAGGCGCCGGCCGAGCAGGCGGCACCCGCCGAAGAGCAACAGCCGCGCAAGAAGAAGCACGAACAGCAGCAACAGGCCGAGCAGGCGCCGGCCGAGCAGGCGGCACCCGCCGAAGAGCAGCAGCCGCGCAGGAAGAAGCGCGACCAGCAGCAACAGGCCGAGCAGGCGCCGGCCGAACAGGCGGCACCCGTCGAAGAGCAGCAGCCGCGCAGGAAGAAGCGCGACCAGCAGCAGCAGCAGACCGAGCAGGTGCCGGCCGAGCAGGCGGCACCCGTCGAAGAGCAGCAGCCGCGCAGGAAGAAGCGCGACCAGCAGCAGCAGACCGAACAGGCGCCGGCTGAACAGGCGGCACCCGCCGAGGAGCAGCAGCCGCGCAGGAAGAAGCGCGACCAGCAGCAGCAGACCGAACAGGCACCGGCCGAACAGGCTCCGGCTGGTGAGGCACAGCCCGCCAACGACAACCAGCCAGTCAAGCCCGGCAGGAAACACAAGCAGGATCAGCAGAAGGAGGCGCCTGCTGCCCCTGCAGTGACGCCGGAAGCCGCCCCTGCGCCGAAAGAAGCTCCGGCCGGCGAAGCAGTGACGTCGAAGGTTGAACCCGCGCCTGCCGGCGAACAGCCGGTCCAGGGCGAGCAGCCCCAGGACAAGACAAAGAAGCACGGCAGGAAGCCGGCGGGCGAACAGCCCGCGAATGGCGAGCAGCCGGCGACAGGCGAACAGCCGCAGACCGGCAAGCAGCCCGCGACGGGCGAGCAACCGGCCAATGGCGTGAAGCCGGCAACCGGTGAACAGCCCGCCAATGGCAACACGGCCGCGCCTGCCCAGGGCGAAAACCCCGTGCAGGGCGAAGCGCCCGCCGACAAGAACGCTGCGCCCATCCTCGACAGCCAGAAGGATGCCCAGCGCAAGGGCGGCGGCCGCAAGCATGGCGACCAGAACGGCCAGCAGAATGGCGAACAGCAGAATGGTGGCCAGAACGCCCAGCAAGGCGGCGACCAGGGCCAGAAGCCGGCGGTCGCTCCTGTCGACCAAGGCCCGCCTCCAACCGACGACAAGTCAGCCCAGCAAGCGATCAAGCCTGAAACGCTCGTCCCGGTAACGGAAGAGAAGGGCAAGCGCCTCGACCGGGCCCCCGACGAGAACATCCGCGACCGCCGTCGTCCCAAGGGCGTCGACGTGCTCAAGGAGATCGGCGACCGCGTCATCATCCAGCTCGGCGGCCAGACGATCGTGCAGAGCAATGAGGGCTCGCGGATGAACCGCGGCGCCAAGGACGTCTATTACGAGGATCTGTCGCAGGGCCGTACACGCGAGACGGTCCAGCGCGACAATGGCGTCCAGATCGTCACCATCCGCAACCGTTACGGCGATGTCATCCAGCGTTCGCGCATCACGCCGGATGGGCGCGAATATGTGCTGAGCTATGTCGACGAGCGGGACTATCAGGATGAGGGCGACTGGCGCGATCCCGGCGACGACCTGCCGCCGATGCGGCTCACCATCCCGCGCCGCGATTACATCCTGGATTCGGAGGATGTCGAGAGTCCCGACGACTACTACACCTTCCTCGACCAGCCGCCGGTGGAGAGGGTCCAGCGTCTCTATTCGATCGACGAGGTCAAGCGTTCGGCCCGCGTGCGCGACATTGCACGCCGCGTCGACCTCGACACGCTGAACTTCGAATTCGGCTCCTCCTCGATCTCCGACACCGAGGTGCAGAAGCTCGAGGGCGTCGCTAGCGCCATGGAGAAACTGCTGAAGAAGAACCCGGCCGAGACCTTCCTGATCGAGGGCCACACCGACGCCGTCGGCACGCCGGAAGCGAACCTTGCTCTGTCGGACCGCCGCGCCGAAGCGGTTGCCGAAGCGCTGACCAATGCCTTTGGCATCCCGCCGGAGAACCTGACGACGCAAGGCTATGGCGAGCAGTATCTGAAGGTCAACACCTCGGCACCCAACCGCGAGAACCGGCGTGTCGCCATCCGCCGCATCACCTCGCTGGTGGCACCGGTCGCCAGCAACAATTAGGTCATGATTTCAAAACCATGACCTGGTTTGCGGACTCAATGCGAAAAGCACCCATCCCCGGCTCGATCGGGGATGGGAAAGGCTCGGGTCCAGCCCCCGGGCTCAAGAAGATTTGTACCGGCATCGGAAGCGGCTCATTGAATCACAGGCTTGCTGACCCCAGATTCAGGGCTGGGCGTTCCCTGCCCCGTCCCGACTCCAGCGGGACGTATTGAGCCCCGCCGGCCCTCTCCGGCGGGGTTTTTTGCTTTGGATCCATCTTGCAAAGAGCGACGGCCTGGTCTGACCATCATCCACCTCGCCTTCGTCGTCTCGGCGCTGATGCTGGCCTATATCGATCGGCTTATGGGTCTGAGCAAAGGCAAGAAGGGCAAGGCAGGCTGACCCTCGTCACAGACTGGCCAAGGTGGCCCCGACTTCGTCATCCTAGGGCGGAGCAGCCGCGTAGCGGCGTCGCGAAGACCCTAGGATCCATTCCGTGCTCTAGGCCGTAGAGTGCGGCGGCGCAGAATTCTGCACCGTGGCGACACGCCAGAGTCCCGGCATGGATTCTGGGGTCTGCGCCGCGTCGCTTCGCTCCTTGCTTCGCCCCAGAATGACGAAACTGTTGGAGCCAATCTCGAAGTGATGTGTCCTGCGTTGACGAGCTAGTAGATGCTCTTGATCTTGCTGTCCGTGCGGGCGAACACCTCGTCGGGCACGAAAAAATCGCCTGCCAGCGGTCCGGCCGCGCCGGGCGCATAGATCGAAAAGTCGCCGACGCCCTCGGCGCGCAGCACTTCTTCGTCGATGTAGAAATTGCCGGATGCCTCGCGCGACGGCCGCATGAAGATGGCGTGCGCGGCGTCGGCCATGATGTCGGGCGAACGGCTCATCGCCGCGACCGTCGCACCGCCGAGCAGGTTGCGCACCGCCGCCGTGTCGATGGTCGAGATCGGCCACAGCGAATTGACCGCGATGCCGTCCTTGGCGAACTCCGCGCTCATCCCCAGCGTGCACATCGACATGCCGAACTTGGCCATGGTGTAGGCGACATGGTTCTTGAACCACTTGGCCTTCATGTCGAGCGGCGGCGCCAGATTCAGGATGTGAGGATTATCGGCTAACTTCAGGTGTGGAATGCACATTTTGGAGACCAGGAAGGTGCCGCGCGTGTTGATCTGATGCATCAGGTCGTAGCGCTTCATGTCGGTCTCCAGCGTGCCGGTGAGCTGGATGGCGCTGGCATTGTTGACGCAGATATCGATGCCGCCGAATTTCTCCACCGTCTTTGCAACAGCCTCGGCCACCTGCGCCTCCTCGCGGATGTCGCACAGCACAGGCAGCGCCTTGCCGCCGGCCTGCTCGATCTCCTGCGCCGCGCTGTAGATCGTGCCCGGCAGCTTGGGATGCGGTTCGGCGGTCTTGGCGGCGATCGTCACATTGGCGCCGTCGCGCGCCGCCCGCAGCGCGATCGCCAGCCCGATGCCGCGCGACCCGCCGGAGATGAACAGCGTCTTTCCCTTGAGCGACATTTATCCTCCGCTTCCCTGATATCTCTTCGTCCGCGCGATCCTTGCCCGTGCCGCTGCCGGATACAAGGGCCTGGGGTGCCGTCGGATGGTGACGTTGGGGAGGCTTCGTTCGCTGCCGGCCTGTTGGACTTTCGCGATCGGTCCCTATATCTTCTATACAGAGAGGTGGAATATATAATGGCTCTATCGATCAAGAACATGGAAGTCGAGCAACTGGCGCGCGAGCTTGCCCGCCGCCGTCGGATCTCGGTGACGGAAGCGATCCGCCAGAGCCTCGAGCGTGAGGTGGCGCGCGAGCGGCTGGTGCCACGCGACAAGGGCGATGATCTTTTCCGGCGCTTGATGGCGATCTCTGACAGCGCCGGCCAGATCCCAAAACGCGAAAACGCTATGACTGAGGACGAGATTCTCGGTTACGATGAGCTTGGAATCCCGACGCGATGATTATCGATTCATCCGCGCTTGTCGCTGTTCTGCGCGCCGAACCAGGTCACGACCAATTTGTCCAGGCTATCACCAGTGCCCAGAGAAGGCTTATTGCCTCTCCAACCCTGTTGGAGACAACGATGGTGCTTGTTGGAGGTTGGCAGGACGAGATTGCCGATCTTCTCGATGCTTTCCTTCGCGTTGCCTCGATCGAGACAATCTCGTTCACGGCCGACCATGCAGCCGTGGCCCGTCAGGCCTTCCTGCGCTACGGGAAGGGTCGGCATCCGGCCGCGCTCAATTTCGGCGATTGCATCGCTTATGCCGTAGCCCGGCTCGAGGCCATGCCGCTACTGTTCAAAGGCAATGATTTCCGCCTGACAGATATCGAGGCGGCGGTTTGATCTGCAGCTAAACCAGCACCAGCCCCTGCCGCATCGCAATCGCAATGGCATCGGTGCGGTTGGCCGCCCCCAGCTTGATCAGGATCGCCGCGACGTGGAATTTCGCCGTGTGAACGGAAATGTTGAGTCGCCGCGCGATCACCTTGTTGGGCGCGCCTTCGGCGAGCAGCGCCAGCACTTCGGCCTCGCGCGGCGACAGCGCTGGCCGGGCGGCATGCTCGTCCAGGACGTCATCCTCGAACGGCTCGCCCGTATGGAAATCCTCATGGTGTCCGCTTCTGCCCTCGCCCGTGACGCGATAGCCGGCCGCCGCCAGCCGCGCCGCCGCGGCGATCAGCAGATCGTCGGCGCCCGCGGGAATGACCGCAAACACCTCACCGGCGGGCCGCCCGCCGCCGGTGCGTCCTGACAGCAGCACGCGCGGTGTGGAGGCCGGCACGGCATCTCCGCTCCTGTCATCGATGATGGCGACATCGGCCCTGCCGCCGCCGGCCGCCACCGGCAGCAGGTCGTCGCTGGCGGCAAGCGTGGCGGCCAGGCGCTCGGCGCGCGCGGCATCGCCAAGCGCAATCAGCACCACCAGTTGCCGCGAAGCGGCCCTGTTGCTCACGATCCGGTCGCCGGCGAGCGTTTCCATCAATCCTCTCAGCTCAGCGGCTTTTCGCCGATGGTCAATGTCACGTCGCGCTGTTCACCGCCACGCACCACGCCAAGCGTCACGGAAGCACCGGCGCTGTCAGGGCCGAGCCGACGGATCAGGTCGCGCGGGCCATGCACGGCCTCGCCGTTCCACGCCACGATGATGTCGCCCAGCGACAGGCCGGCGGCCTTGGCCGGACCGGCGTCGTCGAGGCTCATCACCATCGCGCCATGGGCGTCGCGGTCGCGCACCGGATGGAGGCCAGCGCCGAGATAGCCGCGCGCGACGTGGCCCTTTTCACGCAATGTCGCCACCGCCCGCTCGATCGTCTCATAGGGCATGACCAGCGCACGGCCGCGCGGCCCGAACAACAGCATGCCGATCAGCGCGCCCTTGGCGTCCAGCACCGGGCCGCCCTCGAAGCGGCCGCCGGCGCCGACAGCCAGATGGATGCGCCTGTCGATCGTGCCGCCGCGCATCGAGCGCCAGGCCGGCCCGACTTCACCGACCGAGCCCGACACCGCCAGCGCCGAGCCCTGGCTGTTGCCGATGGCGATGGCAATGTTGCCCGGCCGAACGGCATCGGCCCTGGCAAGGATAGGCACGCCGGCCGCATCCGCGGGCTTCAACAGGGCAACGCCCGTCGACGGGTCGCGGCCGACCAGTTCGGCCTTCACCGTCCCGCCAGAGGCCAGCGTCAGCTCGATCTCCTCGCCGGCCTCGACAGCCTCCTCGGCGGTGACGAAATAGCCGTCGCTCCAGTGGAAGGCGCTTGCCGTGCGATGGTGGTGGGTGGCGAAGCTCGCCATTGCTGGCGCCGCCTTGGCGGCAAGGTCGGCAACGGCTTGCGAAAATGCATTCAAATTGAAATCACTCATGGATGTCTCCTGGGGTTCGTCATGTCCCAGATATCGCCCGACGGCGCCCCTGGAGGTACTCGCCTGACGGCTAGTTGGCGGTTTGACTGGCCATCTGGTCAGGTCGCGGCCGTTCCAGCCGCTCCGCACATATAGTCACGATCAAGCCTGAAAACACGGAGCCCATCCATGGCCCTCGCCATCGCCAATTTCCAATCTGACGAGACGCTGCTCGACGCCTATTCGATGACGGTGGCGGACGCGGTCGACCGCATCGGCCCGGCCGTCTGCCGAATCGAGCGCATTGGCGGCCAGGGCGGCCATGGCTCCGGCTTCGTCATCGCGCCGGACGGGCTGGTCGTCACCAATTTCCATGTCGTCGGAGATGCCAGGACGGTGCGCGTATCGATGCCCGACGGCGCCTCAAGCGAGGGTCGCGTGCTCGGCCGCGATCCCGACACCGATATCGCGCTGGTGCGCGCCGATGGCAGCTTCACTGACGTCGCGCCGCTCGGCGATTCCAAGCGGCTGCGGCGCGGCCAGATCGCCATCGCCATCGGCAATCCGCTCGGCTTCGAATGGACGGTCACCTCGGGTGTCGTCTCGGCGCTGGGCCGCTCGATGCGCGCTTCGACCGGCCGGCTGATCGACGACGTCATCCAGACCGATGCCGCGCTCAATCCCGGCAATTCCGGCGGGCCGCTGGTGTCGTCGGCCGGCGAGGTCATCGGCGTCAACACCGCCATGATCCACGGCGCGCAAGGCATTGCCTTCGCGGTCGCCTCCAACACCGCCAATTTCGTCATTTCGGAGATCATCCGCTTCGGCCGCGTGCGGCGCGCCTTCATCGGCGTCTCCGCCGACACCACCAATCTGCCGCGCCGCGCGGCGCTGTTGTCGCAAGTGTCGACCAGCACGGCCGTGCGGCTGCGCAGCGTCGAAAAGAACGGCCCGGCGGCCAAGGCGGGGCTGAAGGAGGGTGACATCATCGCGGCAATCGACGGCCGCCCGGTCACCGGCGTCGACGACCTCGTGCGCATGCTCGACGCCGAGCGCATCGGCCGCGAGACGCTGTGCACGGTGGTACGCCGCACCGGCGTCAGCCAGGTGGCGGTAACGCCGGTGGCAAGGGCTGGCTAACGGAGATCAGGACTGCTCGCTCGGAGCCGGTTTCTTCGATGGCGCAACATCGATCAACTGACCGCTCGCTGGTGGCAGTATCTGCCGAAGTTTCAGGATGTGCACCGTTGTGATGGTACAGTCCTGCCATTCCTGATCGCCCTGAAACCTGAGGATCGCCATCACTTCGGCCTTCGCCTTCAGCGCGACCAAAAACGCATCGGTGTTTTCGACAGGCAGATGAGGGACTGTCTCGTCTGGCTGGTTGAGCAAACGATTGGCGAGGCCCGGATAGCTGCTCAGCGTGAACCAGCTTTTCGGCCATTCGATCATCAGGATGATCCACAAGGCCAGGATCTTCCATTCGGTCGAGCCGGGTTGCACGCTCTGCTCGATGCGGCCGACCTCTTGCAACAGCGTGATGGCGTTGATGATGCGCTTGATCTGGCGGGGGTTGGCTGGCAGCACGCTGGAGAGCGCCTCCAGCCGATGCCGGGTCGCCGCTTCGGCCGTTTTGTCGGTGGCGGCACGCAAGGACAGCCTACGGTCGAAATCGGTCAGCAAGACGTCGGTGACCGCGGCGCTTACCGGGCTTGCGATGATCTCTTCGCGGACAGTCTGCGCGGCACTTTCGCGACTAAGGGCCTCGTTCTGTTGCAACACGCTGTCCACCTTGAACTCGAACTCGCCGCGCATCGAGGCATCCGCCTTGAAGACGACATCGAGCGGAAGTCCGCCTCGACCGGATACCGCCTTCTTCACCCCCAGTAGATCCCTCACATAGGTGCGGCGGGCAGCATCCGAAATGTCCGGCAGCACGAAGGAGAACTGGATCGCCTTTTCGGCGAAGCGGGCGCCGAATTCATGTTCCGGTCCGACGTGAATTCCCTTCATCGCCTCGTTGACCTTGGTGAAACACTCCTCGATCCAGTCGCGGTCACCCAGCAGGATGAACACCAGACGCGGACTTTTGAGAATGGTCTGCATGCCGCGGATCAACTCGACGACGAATGTCGGCTCGCAACGGTCGAGATCATCGACGACCACCAGAACCGGTCGCTTGAGCAATGCCATCATTTTCGCAAAATGCGCCCGGAACCGGTCGAGCGGATCGCCTGAACCCAAAGCGTAATTCTTGGCCGCGTCCGGTGTGCCGGACAGCAAGGTCGAACTTAGCGCCGACAGCACGGTCCAGATCAGCGGCGCCCCTCCCACCAGCGCGGCGATGGCAACGGAAACGAATGGACCCAGACTGGTGGTGTTCGCGTTGAAAGCCCCCTTGTCATCGAGGTTGAGTAGGCCAAGACGAAAGAAAAGGATGACAGCGGCAATACCCAGTGCGGTAACCGCCACCTTGTTGCGGATATCGGGCGTCCACACGCGCCAGACCATTTCGCGCAACCAGCACCAGGACCAATCCGCCGTCCGCAACCATGGTGGAAGATAGCCTTGCCCGACCGCCGGCGGTTGCGGCACCGCTGGCCCGTTGAGCAGCGGATTGCCCGATGCGTCGGTCGCGGGCGCTGGTTCGACCAGCAAGTCCTCGGCATAGATGGCGTCGGTCGTCTGTTTGCGGATCGCTTGATAAAAAACCCACCATGGCGGCAGCACGTGCTGATGCTGCCAGGCGTTGAAGGTGACGATGTGCCAGGGGCGCCGATAGGATTCCGGCCAGAAATTTGGATCGCCGAGCGGCAGGCCCAGCATCCAGGCCGGCGGTGGGCCGGCCACCTTGTACGGGTTGAGCAGATGGATCAGGAAATTGGCAAAACTGGTCTTGCCGCCGCCCCAAGGTGCATCGATGTGCACGACGAAGCCGGGCGGCGGTTCCCTGGCCCTCCGTTTGGGCCAGATACCGGTCCAGCGCGCACTGTTGCCGCGATAACTGTCCCCAGGATTTTCCTGGTTGAGCTGATCCCAGACTTGATTGAGCCGCCCCGCCAGCACGAAGGCCAGGTCCGAGCGGCTGAGAAAATCCACATCGGGATCGGTGGAATCATCGAGGAAACTGGTTTCAATGGCGGATGTCTCGGGCGGCGGTGATTCCAGCGGCGTAGTTGACGTGGTCGGTTTGACTTCCGATTCCAGCGTTGGATTAGGATTGGCAACGGGATCCTTCTTGCCCTCCGGGGCCTCGGCGGCGCTGCCGATAGACACGTCAGCAGGTGCGTTCTGTCTTCTGCTTCGACGTTTGCGTGCGGTAGCGGTTTGCGAAGATCCAATCGTGCTGGACTGCGGAATTGCTTCCAGGCCGTCCAAAGCACCACGTTCATTGGCGGAGTCTCCGGAACCCCGACCCGCACGCCAGCTTGCTATATCTGCATTCACCTTGGTCGGGTCTCGACTCCACCACGTGTCGGATTGCAGAGCTACGCGGAGGTCGACAGTCTCGCCAAAATAAGTTGTTGGCCTAGCCCGATGACTGTTCGGCAAAATCGCGCGATACCATTCTATCCAAAGTTTGAAACCTGCTCTGGACAGATCAGGATCTTTAGCCATGTTGTCGAAGGGCGCGCGCACCCAAGGCGGAAAATTGGCCTGAAATCTCGAATCGCCGCGCACATCAATCAACCACAGCGGCTCGTTGATCAGCGCGCGAGCAGCTTCCGCCGCGCCGAAGCTTTCCAGCTCAGACAAGAAGGACACATCGGAAGCAACACTCTCCCTTATCTGAGCCGCCCCGACGCTGCTCGCAACGGCGCTACCGGCATCTGCCGCGAGCCCAGCAGTGATCGCTGCGGAACTTCTCGTTCCACTACCGCCGACAGCCGTCACCGCAGCTTGGCTGACCGCGGCTGGCGCAGCGCTGTGGGGGTTGCCGCCGACCACCATGGAATCGGCAACGGCAATGCCAGACTGAGCGGCATCCGAACTGGCTGACCCCGCATCTTGCGTCGGATATCTACGCGCAAACCAGGATATAAACGCAGCTCGAAAGACAGCCAGAAGCAAGCGTTCACGAGAAATCGGCGCATCGGCATTCGCCAACGGCAGCACTCTCAGTGCAAGCCGCGCCGCGATTGCCTCCGCCCATTCCGGCGGCTTGTCCGCCAGCCAGTTCTCAAGCCCTTCTCGACTGCCAACGTTGATCCGGTCCTCCACCCTCAGCTCCCTCCAGCCCGGTCCAGGATGGCCGCTGTCTCGAAGCGGTGCAAGTAGAGAATATGCAGGCCTCTGCTGGGCAGCAGTACGTTGAAGATATTGTCACGGTTTCTATTGGCGCCGCCGTCATCTGGCGTCAGTCGGACGACACTTTCCAACCATTCGATACTTCAGGCCACCCTCACCCCCCCGCCGCGCCCTCAGCGTACTGCGCCAGGAACGCCTCGCTGGGCGGGATCGGCTTGATGACATCGATCAGCACGCCGTTGGGGTCCCTGATGATGAAATGGCGCTGCCCGAAGGGTTCGTCGCGCAGCGTTCGCAGGATCGGCAGGCCGGCGGCGAGGATCCGCTCATAGACCGCATCGGGGTCGCGCACCTCGAAATTGATCAGCAGGCCGCAGGTGCGCCCCCGCCCCTCTTGCGGGATCGTCTCGTGGTCGCCCTGGACGATGCCGAGATTGACGCGTTTGCTGTCCACCGATTGCAGGTGCACATACCAGTCGCTTTCGAACAGCGGCCGGAAGCCGAAATGCTCGACATAGAAGGCCGCCGTCCCGGCGACGTCCCCGGTCATCAGCACCGGATAGTAGCTCGTGGTCTTCATCTTTCCTTCTCCGTGGACATAACATACAGTCTGCATGTAAATCGAATTAACATACAGGCTGCATGTATGCAACAGGAATCCACGCGCCGTTCCAATCGCGACCGCACCGAGGCGACGCGCGCCGATTTGATCGCGGCGGCGCGAAAACTGTTCACGGAAAAATCCTATGCCGAGACCGGCACGCCGGAGATCGTCACCGCGGCCGGCGTGACGCGCGGCGCGCTCTACCATCACTTCGCCGATAAACAGGCGCTGTTCGCCGCCGTGGTCGATCAGGAGGCACAGGCGGTGGCGCAGGAGATCGAGCGCGCGTCGCCATCCTCGCTCGAAGCCCGCGATGCGCTCATCGCTGGATCCGACGCCTATCTCGACGCCATGCGCGCGCCCGGCCGCACGCGGCTGCTGCTGCTTGATGGCCCCGCCGTGCTCGGCCGCGCCGCCATGGATGCGATCGACAACCGCCACGGCAACCGCTCGCTGCGCGAGGGCCTGGTCGCGGCGATGCGAGCCAACACGATGACGAGATTGCCGGTGGATGCACTGACCGCGCTGCTCGCCTCCGCCTTCGACCGCGCCGCGCTGGCCATCGAGGCCGGCGCTTCGGCGCAGGATTACCGCGCCGTGCTCATGGCGCTGATTGATGGATTGTCTCCGGCGCTTCCTCGTCAGGCACCTCGCCCGGCTCGAACTCGTTGAAGCAGCCGAGTTCGCTTTTGAACCGTTCGATCAGCCAGGCGGCGGCCGGCTTCGGGCTGCGATCGTTGCGGTGCATGGCAAACAATGGCGAACTGATTTCCTCGTAGGGTTCGAGATCAAGTTCCACCAGGCGGCCGGTGGCCAGGTCGTCGGCGATCAGCCAGCGCGGCAGCCCACCCCAGCCCAGCCCCTCGCGCATCAGCGTATGCTTGGTGCGCATGTCCGAAAGCCGCCAGGTGCGGTAGGCAAAGACGCCGTAGTCGCGCCCCTTGGTGCGTTCGGACTGATCGGTGACGACAAGTTGCGTGTGCTCGCGCACATCCTCGATCTTCACCGGCTTCGGCAGGAGCGCCAGGGGATGGTTGGGTGCCGCCGCCGGCACCATCGACATGAAGCCGATGCGCACGAGATGGACGTCGACCTTGCCCAGCAGGCCGCCAATGCCGAGATCCGCCTGTCCATTGACGACATGGTCGGGGATCAATCCAAGCGAGCCTATATGCAGGCGCAGCATCACGGTCGGAAACTGTGCCTCGAACGCCTTCAGCACCCGCACCAGCACGGGCGACGGCAACGTCGCATCGACCGACAGCGCCACTTCGGCCTCCAGCCCATGATGATGGCCATCGACGCGCGAACGCATACGCTGCAGCACGCCGATCATGCGCCTTGCATCCTCCAGCATCGCCCGGCCGATCTCGGTCAGTTGCGGCTCGCGTGTGCCCTCGCGTTCGAACAGCTTCAGCCCCAGCTGTGCCTCGAGATTGGCGATGCCATAACTGATGACGGATTGCGCCCGGTTGAGCTTGCGGCCGGCGGCCGAGAAACTCCCGCTATCGGCGACGGCAACGAATATCTGAAGCTGGTCGAGTGTTGGATTGGGCTGCATCGTTGTATCTATTTTGTGGATGGATCGTATATAAAATATACCAGTTTATCTGATGGATAGATATCCCATATCTAGCGGGACAATTCATTCCACTGGAGAGACCCGCCATGTCCATTCTTCTCGTTACCTCAAGCCCGCGCGGCGCTGCCTCGCACTCGACCCGCATCGCCACCGAATTCGCCGAAAAGCTCCTCGCCGCCGATCCGTCGAACACGCTTGTCGTGCGCGACCTCGTCGCCAACCCGCTGCCGCATATCGATGCCGACTATTCGACCGGCATCTACACGCCGGCCGAAGCGCGCACCCCGCGCCAGGCTGAAGTCGTCGGCGTCTCCGATGTCGTGCTCGACGAGTTGTTTGCCGCCGACACGGTGATCCTCGCCACCGGCTTCATCAACTTCAACATCTCCTCGACGCTGAAGTCCTGGGTCGACCACATCGCCCGCTCCGGCCGCAGCTTTGCCTATGGCGAGAACGGCCCCAAGGGGCTCGTCACCGGTAAGAAGGTCTATATCGTACTGGCTTCGGGCGGCATCTATTCGGAAGGTGCGGCCGTGCAGTTCGATCACGCCATTCCCTATCTGCGCGGCGTGCTCGGCTTCCTCGGCATGACCGACGTCGACGTCATCCGCATCGAAGGCGTCGGCATGGGCCCCGACGCGGTCACCGCGGCGCTCGCCAAGGCGACCGCCAAGGTCGACGCCGTGGTCGCCAGCCAGCAGGCCGCCGCTGCCGCGTAAGGCGCCTCGATCATCGGAACTCGAAAGGCAGGCGTTCGCGCCTGCCTTTTTCATTTTAGCCGATGAAATGCCTCAGCAGCCCCGCCGCAGCGACGCCGATCAGCACGGTCGGGAGCATGGAAAGCCGCGTCGCCGCGATGAAGGTGATGGCCAGCGCCAGAAGGTCGGCGGGATTGCGCGACACGAAGGCCGGCGCGATGACCGAGATCAGCACGCAACCGGGCGCCGCCTCCATCGTCGCGGTCGCCCGCGCGCTGAGCACGCGGTTGCGCAGCATCACATAGCCGCCGATCCGCGTGAGATAGGTGACGCCGGCCATCAGCACGATGGTGACAAGGGTTGTGATGTCGATCATGCGTCACCTGCCATCAGCCAGGCAGCAAGCAGCCCCGACACAGCTCCCGCCGCGACATACCAGGCGCCGGGAATGAAGAGATGGACAAGGGCCGCGACGACCAGGCTGACCAGCCAGGGCCGTGCCGCCGCCAGGCTTTTCCACATGCCGCGCATCAGCACCAGGAAGACAGCCGGAAACGCCATGTCGAAACCATAGGTCTCGACATGGCCGAGCATCGGGCCGAGCAAGGCGCCAAGCGTGGTGAAGGAAGCCCAGGTCAGGTACATCGCCAAGGCCGCGCCCATATAATAGCGCGGGCTGAAGGCCGGCGTGATGCCAGCCGCGGCACGCTGTTTGGCGTCGGCCAGGCCCAGCGCCCAGCTTTCGTCGCACAGAAAGAAAAGTGCTGGAAACGCCTTGCGCCGCGGCAGATCGCGCAGGAATGGCGCAAGGGCTGCTCCCATCAGCAGATGGCGGCTGTTGACCAGGAACGTGATGGCGACGATGAGCAGGATATGCGGCGGCGACGTCCACAACTGGATCGCCGCGAATTCCGAGCCGCCGGCGAAGTTCAGCCCCGTCATCATGGACAGTTCGAGCGCGTTCAAACCTTTCTGGGCCGCCTGGGCGCCAAGCACCAGCGCATAGGGGATGGTGCCCAACAGCACCGGCGCGCAGGACGCCACGCCCCGGCGGAACTCGGATCGCGAGCCGTCGCCCGCCGCTTCGACTGCCTGTGAAATGCTCATGCTCTGCCGTCGGCCGGCCTCGCGGCCACCGCTTCCCTGGGTTTTGAACTCTCATGATACCGGCGGCAAACATACCCACACTTCTCGGCAATTTGGTTGCGAAGATTGTTGCATTCTTTCTGTTTTTGGCACTGAATGTCACAAATATCCGATAAAATGGAATCCAGAGCCATGACGCTCGACGACATCGACAAGCGCATCCTGCGGGCACTGCAACGCAACGGCCGCATGGCCAACAACGATTTGGCCAACGAGGTCGGCCTGTCGCCCTCGCCTTGCCTGCGGCGCGTCAAGCTTCTGGAGGAGGCCGGCGTCATCGACCGCTATGTCGCCGTGCTCAACCCGGCCAGCATCGGCAAGGGCCTGACATTCTTCACCCGCATCTGGCTGAAGACGCAGGACGAGGACACGGTCCAGCACTTCGCCAGCGAAGTGGCCAAGCTGCCCCAGGTCATGGAGTGCTACCTGATGCTCGGCGACTGCGATGCCCTGGTGCGCGTGGTGGCGGCCGACGTCAACGACTATCGCCGCTTCCAGTCGGAGCATCTGAGCCGCATCAAGGGCGTCCAGAACGTCAAGACCGACGTGCCGAGCTGGACGATCAAGTACACGTCGGAACTGCCGATCTGACCGGTGCCACAGAGCGGCCCGGATGCCTGGTGCAGCGTTTCGGACTGGATAAAAAATGCAACCGGATTGTAGGATCGGTTTCGGTGCCATCGTCCTTCGGACGCAAGCAGCGCTGGGCGCTGCCCTCTGGCATGGGAGATTTGCATGAACCTTTCCTATCGTTGGGTCATCGTCGCCGCTGGTGCGCTGATGTCCTGTGTCGCCATCGGGACGATGTTTTCGCTGGCGATTTTCCTCGAACCTATGGCGATCGACACGCAGTGGTCGCGCGCCGGCATTTCGAGCGCCATGACGCTCAACTTCCTGGTCATGGGCCTTGGCGGCTTCGCCTGGGGCGCGCTGTCCGACCGCTTCGGCGCCCGCATCGTGGTGGCTATCGGTGCCGTGCTGCTCGGCCTGGCACTTGTGGTGGCGAGCCGCGCCGGCTCGCTGCTGACCTTCCAGATCAGCTATGGTGTCCTCGTCGGGCTTGCCGCCAGCGCCTTCTTCGCACCGATGATCGCGCTGACCACGGCCTGGTTCGACACCAACCGCGGCCTTGCGGTTTCGCTGGTCTCGGCCGGCATGGGCGTCGCGCCGATGACGATCTCGCCTTTCGCCCGCTGGTTGATCTCGGCCTATGAATGGCGCACCGCCATGTTCGACATCGGCATCATGGCCTGGGTGCTGCTGCTGCCGGCGGTGCTTCTGGTGCGCCAGCCGCCAAAGCCCGCTGTGGCGGATGTCGGTTCCGCGCCTGTCGCCGAAGGGGCTGGCATGAGCGTGGGCCAAGCGCTGCGCTCGCCGCAATTCATCGTGCTCGGGCTGACCTTTTTCGCCTGTTGTGCCGCCCATTCCGGGCCGATCTTCCATATGGTCAGCTACGCCATGCTGTGCGGCGTCGCCCCCATGGCGGCGGTGACGATCTACAGCGTAGAGGGCCTCGCCGGCTTGGGCGGCCGGCTTCTCTACGGCGTGCTGGCCGACCGGCTCGGCGTCAAGCCGGTGCTGATCGCGGGTCTGGTGATCCAGGCGATCGTCATTGCCGGCTATCTCTCGGTCAGCCAGCTCGACCAGTTCTATGTGCTGGCCGTCATCTTCGGCGCCACCTATGGCGGCGTCATGCCGCTTTACGCGGTGCTGGCGCGCGAATATTTCGGCCAGCGCATCCTCGGCACCGTGTTCGGCGCCGCCACCATGCTGTCCAGCCTCGGCATGGCGCTCGGTCCGCTCGCCGGCGGCATGGTGTTCGATGCCTATGCCAGCTACCACTGGCTGTTCATCGGCTCGGCCCTTATCGGCCTGGGCGCCGCCGGCATAGCGATCGCCTTCCCGCCGCTGCCGCGCAGGCAGTTGCAGATGGCCTGAAGCGGAGACGGGCGCTGGTGACAACCCATCGGCGCCCGCCTTCGTCGAAGGTCAATGCCCAAACCAGCGAGCTTTGCGGCTGGAGCCGAGGGGTAACAAAACCCGGGCCGTGGCGGCGTTCAAGAAAGCAGCCACACACTTCGCCGCGCTTGGCAGGCCGATCGACGAGGTGCGCTGTCGGGCACAGATGGCCGATCTGGGCTAGCACCGCCCACCAGCACGAGCAACGCTTAAGCGAATAATCCCAGTTGCTTACCCGGGATCATTCATTCGCGAAAAATGGCTTTGCAGCACGGTGCGAAACTTCTGCATCGTCCTTTCGGTCGTCTGCGCATCGGCGGCCGCGAAGCCCATGACAAGGCCGTTCTGCTGTGTGCCGTGGCGGTACTGGATCGACAGGGCCGACACGTTGATGCCTTGCTGGAGCGCCGCCTCGGCAACCGCCCTGTCGCTGCATCTGTCGCGGAAAATGCCGACAACCTGGATGCCGGATTCGGTCGCATGGAAATCCAGCCATTCCCCGAGGTGCCGTTGAGCGCTTTCCAGGAAGAACTGCCGTCTCTCCGCGTAGAGCCGCCGCATGCGCCTGAGATGGCGGGTGAAATGCCCCTCATTCATGAAGTCCGCCAGCGCGGCCTGGGTCAGCAAGGGGGCGAACTGGCCGCTCACGCTCAGCGCCGAGACGATCGTATGGTCGATCGCCTTGGGCGCCACCATGAAGCCCAGCCGCATGGCCGGGAAAAGGATCTTGGCGAAAGTGCCGACATAGACCACGCGGTTCGACGCGCCGATGCCCTGCAGTGCCGGAATGGGCTGGCCCTGGAACCGGTATTCGCCGTCATAGTCGTCCTCGATGATCCACGAACGCCAGGTCTCGGCCATGTGCAGCAGATTGAGCCGCTGTTCCATCGGCATGGTTATGCCGAGCGGGTGATGGCAGGAGGGCGTCACGAAGATCATGCGGGGCACGACATCGGGCGGATCGAGATTCCAGCCCGCGTTGCTGACGCGCAGCGGCGCCAGGTTCGCGCCGGCCGAGACGAATGCCGAGCCGGCGCCGTAATAGCCAGGCTCCTCCATCCACACCGTGTCGCCGTCATCGATCAGCAGCCGGGCCAGGAGATCGAACGCCGACTGTGCGCCATTGGTCACGACGATCTGCTCGGCGGTGCACTTCACCCCGCGCGAGGCGGTGAGATAGCGCGCTATGGCCTCGCAGAGCGGCGGATAGCCCTTGACGTGATAGGTGCCGAAAAGATCGATATGGGCGAACTTCGCGCGGCGGCTGAGCAGTTTCGACCAGGTGTTGAACGGAAAATTGTCCGGGTCCGGCATGCCGGGATGGAAGGCAAGCATACCCGGCCGGCCATGATGATAGGGTTGGGCAAGCATGGTCTGGCCGCGCCGCGATAGCGGATTGGCGTCCTCGACCGACATTTGTTCGGCAACTGCCGAACGCGTCGGCAGATCCATCACCACCGAGGGTCGGCGCGGACGTATCGCCAGATAACCCTCCAGCGCCAGCTGGTCGCAAGCGGCAATCACCGTGTTGCGTCCGACATTCAGATCCCGCGCCATGACCCGTGTCGAGGGCAGTGCGTGCCCGCTCGGCAGCACGCGCCGTTCGATCAGGCCGCGCAACTGGACATAGAGCTGCCGGTGCAGATTGGCGGGACTGTCGCGATCCAGGGCAATGCCGTCGACGGGAAAGCTGGTCTTCATCTGGTTCCCAAAAATCAATGGAATCTGGTTCTAACAATGGAACCAAAGGAGGCCTACCCTCAAGAAAAAAGCGTTCGGGTTCAGATGGGGCTGGCCGATGCAGTGCATAAGGGTGGGAGTGATCGGGGCGGGCGGCGTCGCCCAGGTCGAGCACATTCCGAACCTGCTCAAGCTGCACCGGCAGTTCAAGATCCTTGGCGTCTACGATCCGTCGCGAAAAGTCCGCGCTTTCGTCGCAGAGGAATTCGGCCTCGAAACATTTTCCGATCTCGACGCGCTGCTCGCCATGCCGCTTGACGCCGTGGTCATCGCTTCGCCGGATGCGCTGCACCGCGAACAGAGCCTCGCCGCCTTTGCCAGGGGCCTGCATGTCTTCTGCGAAAAGCCGCTTTGCTATGGCGCGCAGGACATCGACGAACTGATCGCCGCCAGGGATCGCGCCGGAAAGGTGCTCCAGGTCGGCTATATGAAGCGTTTCGACCCGAGCTACGAGGCGGCGCTGAACTTGCTGCCCGGTACGGCGCGGACGCTTCGCTACATTTCGGTCGAGGTCAACGATCCCGACGCCTGGCCCTTCATCCGGCACGCCTCCACTTGCCGGGGCGACGACGTCGCGGCGGAACTGATTGCCTCGACCGAAGCCAGGCAGCGCGAGCAGGTCGACCGCGCGGTGCCCGGGATCGACGATCCCGAGGCCTTTCGGGGCTTTGTCGGCGCCTATTCTTCGTCGATCGTCCATGATGTGAACGCCGTCCATGGCTTGCTCGATGCGCTCGGCGTCGCCGACGGTGAAATCGTCGGCGCCTCGTTCTTCGCCAAAGGCGAAGGCGGCCAGGGCGCCGTGCGGCTGCTCGACGGCCAGGCCCTGTGGACCATGGTCCATGTCGCCACGCCGGGGCTGCCCGACTACCGCGAGCGCATCACGCTCCATTTCGATGATGCCTCCCTCGAGCTGGAATTTCCCTCGCCCTATCTCAACCACCAGCCGACGCGGCTGACCATCCGCGGCGCCGACGGCCACACGCTTTCCAGCCGCGACATCCGCAGCGGCTATGAAGAGGCTTTCGTCGAGGAGTTGAAGGGCTTCTGGTCGGCGATCGTCGAAGGCTCAACCGTGCGCAACACTGCCGAGCAGGCGCGCCGCGACATGACGCTGCTGGCTGGGCTGACCCGCCACCACCTTGCCCAATCGAAGCAATCAGGAGCTCGCCCGTGACGGTTCGCATCGGCATCAATCCGATCACCTGGACCAATGACGACGTGCCGGAACTCGGCGGCGATACGCCGCTTGAAGTCTGCCTCAGCGAAACCAGGCAGGCCGGCTACGCCGGCACCGAACTCGGCGGCAAGTTTCCGCGCCGGTCGGCCGAGCTCAGGCCGATCATGGACCGCTATGGCCTCGCGGTGATTTCCGGCTGGTATGATGGCCGCTGCGACGAGAAGGATATTGGCGCCGAGATGGATGCGATCACGCCGCATCTCCAGCTCTTGAAGGATATGGGCTCGACCCATGTCGTCTATGCCGACACCTCGCGCGGGCGCCACAACGCCATCTGGGGACCGATCTCTCAACGCCCGGCCCTGAGCCCGGAAGAATGGCCGGCCTATGGCCGCAAGCTCACGGCACTCGCCGAAAGAATGGCGGAGTTCGGCGTGCGCATGGCCTTTCATCACCATATGGGGACCATCGTCGAGACCGATGCCGAGGTTGGCCTGCTGATGCGGCATACCGGCGAAGCGGTCGGCCTGCTTTACGACACCGGCCATTCGATATTTTCGGGCGGCGACCCGCTCGCCTTGATCAAGGCGCAGGTCAAACGCGTCGTGCATGTGCACTGCAAGGACGCCCGCAAGACTGTGCTCGAGCGTGCCCGCGCCGAGGACATGAGTTTCATGGGCGCGGTCATGGACGGGATCTTCACCGTGCCCGGCGACGGCTTCATCGACTATCCCGCCATTCTGCGCGTGCTGGCCGACAATGGTTACAGCGGCTGGCTGGTCGTCGAGGCCGAGCAGGACCCCAACAAGGCCAATCCGCTGACCTATGCGACGATGGGATTCAAGAACCTGTCGCGCATGGCGAAAGAGGTTGGATTTACCGTCATGGAGTGATCGAGGCCACTATTCGGCCTCCAGGAAACCAGTGCTGAGGAATGAAACTGGAATGAAGGGGCAACTGGACTGCCGACCGTAATTGCGGCGGCGGAAAACAAACAGGAGGTTGTTATGTTTTCGCTTGCGAAATTAATAAAGCCCGCGCTCGGCCTGCTGGCCGGCTTCACGATGATGGCGGCGGCCACGACCCTTGCGGCCGCCGACGAAACGCGGGTGGTGTTCGTCACCCACGGCCAGAGCGGCGACCCCTACTGGTCGGTCGTCAAGAACGGCATGGACGATGCCGCCAAGACGCTCGGCGTCAAGGCCGAATATCTGGCGCCCGAAACCTTCGACATGGCTAAGATGGGGCAGATGATCGACGCCATCGCGGCCTCGAAGCCCGACGGCATGGTTGTTTCGATCCCCGATGCGGCCGCCCTTACAACTCCGGTCAAGAACGCCGTCGCCGCCGGCATCCCGGTGATCGTCATCGATTCCGGCGGCTCGAAACTCACCCATGACCTTGGCGGCCTGCTGTTCATGGGGCAGGATGAATTCCAGGCGGGCGTCATGGCCGGCGAGCGCATCAAGGCGCTCGGCCTCACCAAGGCGGTCTGCGCCAACCACGAGGTCGGCAATTCGAGCCTCGACGACCGCTGCGCCGGCTTCGCCAAGGGTCTGGGCGTCGACGTGCCGGTGATGAACGGCGTCATCGACCCGACCGAAATGAAGAACCGCGTGATCGCCTACATGACCGCTCATGCCGATACACAGTTCATCCTCGCCGTCGGTGCCAGCGGTGCCGAACCGACGCTGGCCGCGCTTGATGAATTGGGCCTCTCGGGCAAGGTGAAGACCGGCACGTTCGACCTTTCCCCCACGATCCTGCAGGCCGTCGTCGGCGGCAAGATGGAATGGGGCATCGACGCCCAGCAATACGCCATGGGCTACATCCCGGTCGCGATGTTCGATCTCTGGAAGAAGTACAAGATCATGCCGATCGCCGACTATCCGACCGGCCCAGGCTTCGTCACCAAGGATACTGCCGCCTCGGTCATCGAGCTGTCGAAACAAGGCAAGCGCTAACACAGGCGGCCGGGGCCACGCCCCGGCCGCTACACTCTTGAGGGCAAGCAGCCATGGTTTCAGAGATTCGCGACGAGCGGGTCCGGTCCGTCTCACGCCTCAGCCGCCTGCTAAGCAGGCCGGAGCTTGGCGCGGCCGCCGGCACCGTGCTGGTCTTCGTGTTCTTCGCCATCACGGCGGGAAGCACGGGGCTTTTCAGCGCCAAGGGCATCGTCAACTTCCTCGAAGTCTCGGCCCAGCTTGGCATTCTCGCCGCACCCGTGGCCCTGCTGATGATTGCCGGCGAGTTCGATCTGTCGGTCGGCTCGATGATCGGCTTTGCCGGCATCCTCATCGCCATCCCTGCCGTGTTCTGGGGATGGCCGATCTGGCTTTCGCTGCTGTTCACCTTCGCCGTCTGCGGCGGCATTGGCGCGCTGAACGGGCTCGCGGTCGTCAGGACCGGCCTGCCTTCCTTCATCGTGACGCTCGGCAGCCTGTTCATGCTGCGCGGCCTGACGCTCGGCCTCACGCGCGGCATTTCAGGGCGGACCCAGGTGTCGGGCGTGCACGAGCTGGCGCGGAACGATCCCCTCAACAGCCTGTTCTCCGGCCAGGTGTTCACCGGCCTGATCGCCTGGCTTTCCGATCTCGGCCTGATCGGCAAGCGGGCTGACGGAATGCCGTCGATATCGGGCATTCCGGTGTCGATCGTGTGGTGGATCGCGCTGACCTTGGCCTGCACCTGGCTCTTGACGCGCAGCCGCTTCGGCAACTGGATTTTTGCAGCCGGCGGCGAAGCCAATGCCGCGCGCAATCTCGGCGTGCCGGTGGCGCGCACCAAGATCACACTGTTCGTCATGACGGCACTCGCGGCCGCCCTGTTCGCGGCGGTCCAGGTGCTGGTCACCGGCTCCGCCGACACGCTGCGCGGCACGCAGAAGGAATTCGAGGCCATCATCGCCGTCGTCATCGGAGGCACGCTGCTCACCGGCGGCTACGGGTCGGCCATCGGCGCCATGTTCGGCGCCCTGATCTTCGGCGTGGTGCAGATGGGCATCTTCTACACCGGCATCGACACCGACTGGTTCAAGCTGTTCATGGGCGCCATGATGGTCATCGCGGTGCTGTTCAACAGCTATGTGCGCAACCGCGCCATGAGGAGCCGGTGATGGCCGAGCCCTATGTCGAACTGAAGTCGGTCAGCAAGTATTTCGGCTCGGTCGTGGCGCTGAAGGACGTGTCCTTCGATGTCTGCCCCGGCGAGGTGCATTGCCTGCTCGGCGACAATGGCGCCGGCAAGTCGACGCTGATCAAGACCCTGTCCGGCGTCTACTCGCCGGACGAGGGCGAAATCCGCGTCCAGGGCAAGCCCACAAGGTTCGCCTCGCCCGCCGATACGCGCGACAGCGGCATCGCGACCGTCTACCAGGATCTGGCGCTGGTGCCGCTGATGAGCGTGGCGCGCAACTTCTTCCTCGGGCGCGAGCCGATGCGCAAGTTCGGCCCGATCAGCCAGTTCGACGCCGAATTCGCCAACCGCACCGCCTACGACGAAATGTCGGCGATGGGCATCCAGCTGCGCGATCCCGAACAGCCGGTCGGCACGCTGTCGGGCGGCGAACGGCAATGCCTGGCCATAGCGCGCGCCGTCTATTTCGGCGCCAAGGTGCTGATCCTCGACGAGCCCACCTCGGCGTTGGGTGTCCACCAGGCATCCGTGGTGCTGAAGCTCATCGTGCAGTCCAAGGCGCGCGGCATCGGCGTCATCTTCATTTCCCACAACGTCCACCACGCCTATGTCGTCGGCGACCGCTTCACGCTGTTGAAGCGCGGCAGAAGCACCGGCACCTACGCCAAGGGCGAAATCACCCGCGACCAGCTGCTCAACCTGATGGCCGGCGGCAAGGAACTGGTGGACCTGGAACAGGAACTGACGAAGTCGGCCAGGAGCGGCCAGGCTTAGGCGCCGCGCTGATCGGATGCCTGTGGCTGACCAGTCTGGCCGGTACGCGTTGGTATCGCGCAGCCGCGAATCTGTGCTAAGCCGCCGCCCAATCAACAAGAGGACGACAGCTGTGAGCGAACCGACCGTGGCCGAGGCGACCGAGAATATCTATGCATCGCTTCGGGCGGACAATGCCGACATCGACGCACATATCGCGACGCTCAAGGCCGCGCTGGCACGCGAGGGGATGAAACAGGCGGTGTTCGATCCGACCAAGCTGGCGCAAAACAACCGCTCGGGCCGCAAGCTGATGCAGGCCTATTTTCGCCAGCGCGGCGTCAGTGTGAGTTTTTCGGATTAAGAGCCCCGAACGGAGTATTCGCCTCTCTCGCCTACCCCCGTGTAAGCTTGCTATTGTGCAGTCCAGCAATGACGTCTGCGCCGATTTTACTCCTCAGCTCGCCGCCGACTCTATCGCCCGCGAACCAGCGATCGCTGAGGCGAAGTCACGATATGGGCGCAGTGGGCGGCCCAGAAGCGCAGTCAGGCGCTCGACGTCGCCGGCCTCGGGCAGCATCCCGTCGGTGAAGAAGCGCTCGCCCATCAAGCGCATGTCGTAGGCCATCCAGGCGGGCAAGAACTGCTTGAGATTTTGCTCAAAGCCCTCTGTATTGTCGCCGCGGTAGTGGATCGGGCGGGCAAGCACGTCTGACCAGATTGCGGCGATATCCGTCCCAGTCAGTGTCTGCGGACCGACGAGGTTGATCCGGTCGAGCGCAAGCGGCTCTGCGGACTGTTCGCGGCGCAGCAGCTCAAGGGCGGCGATCTCAGCGATATCACGCACGTCGATCATGGCAAGACCCTTGGCCCCGATCGGCATTGGGTAGGTGCCGTAGCCGGTGATAACGTCTTCGATCATCAGATCGTTCTGGATGAAGTAGGCCGGGCGCAAGATCGTAGCCTTGAAGTCCATCTGCTCGATCATTCGCTCGACGCCGAACTTGCCGGCGAAATGCGGCACGTTCACATAGACGTCAGCGTGGAGCACCGAAAGATAGACGAGCCGCTCGATGCCGGCCGATCGGGCGACGTTCAGTGCGATCAAAGCTTGGGTGAATTCGTCCGGCACCACGGCGTTCAAGAGGAAAAGAGTGGAAACGCCAGACATGGCTTTGCGCAGCGAATCGACATCGAGAAAGTCGCCTTGCACGACGGATACGCCTGCCGGGAAGCTGGCTTTCGACGGATCGCGGACGAGAGCACGGACATCGGCGCCGCGCTTGACGAGGTGTTCGACGACTTGGCGGCCAATATTGCCTGTGGCGCCGGTAACGAGAATGGTCATGAAATTTCTCCTGTTGGGTTGCTTGACACCTCCAATATGTGTGGCTCACTGAGAGCCCAATAGACGGAAACTCTAGACGCACCGTCTCACTGGTGGAACACCAATGGATCTTCTTGCGCTCGCCGATTTCAATCTCGTCGCCCGCCATGGTGGCTTCGGCAAAGCGGCAAGGGCCACCGGCCGGCCCAAGGCAACGCTGTCCCGGCGCGTTGGAGAGTTGGAAAGCAGTCTTGATCTGCGCCTGTTTGAACGGGGTGCGCGCAACCTGAAGCTCACCGAAGAAGGACGGGCGCTCTTCGAGCGGACGGGGGCGTTGCTTGCCGAACTGGACGAGACGGCTTCGGCGATTGCCTCGGGCGCTCAGAGACCCAAGGGGAGATTGCGGATCAGCGCACCTTTACATTTTTCGCAGACGGCAATGGGGAGGATCGCCGCGGGATTTGCCCTCAAGTATCCGGCGGTGAAACTCGAGGTGACGACCGAGGACCGGCCTGTCGACATGATCGAAGAAGGCTACGACCTGGTAATCCGGGTCAATCCAGATCCCGACGAAAGCCTGGTCGGACGGGCGTTTCTCCGCGATCGTCTGGTTGTTGTGGCGAACCCCGACCTGCCTCGCACGACCGGTGAGCGTGCCGCTCCTGGCGTTGCGCGCGGAGCAGGCGAACTGCAAACATGGCACGTGAAGACACCCGGTGGCCGGTCAACGATTACAATCGAGCCGGTCCTCGTTCTGTCAACGCTCATCGCGGTCCGGGATGCCGTGCGAGCCGGCGTCGGTGCAGGACGTCTTCCCATTTCGTTGGTGAGCCACGACTTGGCTGACGGGACACTGGTGAATTGGGGGGATATTGACGGTCCCGAAATCTCGATTTGGACGCTCTATCCATCGCGCCGGCTGCTCAGCGCGCGAGTGTCGGCGTTCTTGGACTTTCTAAAACAGGCTTTCCCAAATGGGACGCCGGACGAACTGGCCGCCTACATCGGCAAGTGATGGCCGAAGCCGCTTTCGGGCGCCGACAGTCCTATGCAAAAAAAACGGAAGCTGGAAGCGTCCCCCAATACCTTCGCTCACCACTGCTGCGCGTTACATCCGCGCCCTGGCCGAAGAGGGATCATAGGGCGAATCCGCGATGACCTCAGCGGTCTTCCATTCCCCCAGAATGGCGACGTCGAGCTTCGTGCCGGGCGTGCCGAGACGCTCGGGAAGCAGCGCCAGCGCCACATCGTGGCCGAGCGTGTAGCCATAGCCGCCCGATGTGATGCGGCCGACCAGTTCGCCGCCGATGTACAGCCCTTCACTGGCAAGCGTGCTGGCGCCGTCGGTTTCTATTCTGAGCGTCACCGACCGGCGCTGGTCGCTCCTCGCCTTGTATTTCACGACCGCGTCGCGGCCGACGAAATCGCCCTTGTCGAGGCGGATGAAGCGCTCGAGCCCGCTCTCCAGCGCGTTGAGTTCGGGATTCATGTCGCGATACATGGCGCGGTAGGATTTCTCCAGCCGCAGCGATTCCAGCGCATGCAGCCCGACGAGCCGCATGCCGTGCTTCTCGCCCTCTCTCAGGATCGCGTCGAGCAATTGCCGCTGGTGGGCCATCGGATGGTAGAGTTCCCAGCCGAGTTCACCCTCGTAGTTGACGCGCAGCAGCCGCACGTCGCTGGCAAGCGCCACGCTGCCGGTCTTCACACCGAACCAGGGAAAGCCCGCATTCGACAGGTCGATCTCGGTGAGTGGTTGCAGCACGTCTCGCGCTTTCGGCCCGACGACCGTGAAGCAACCGCGCTCGTTGGTGACGTTCTTCAGGCTGACGCTGCCGTCGGCGGGAAGCAGCCTTGAGAGATCGTCGAAATTCCAGCGTTCCGCGCGCGGCGTCGAAATCAGGTAGAAACTGTCGTCGCCAAGGCGAGCCACCATATATTCGGCCTGCACGCCGCCGGCAGCGGTAAGGTGATGCGCCAGCACCGCCCGGCCGGTCGCCGGCAGGCGGTTGGCGAGGATCGTGTCGAGCCAGGCGGCCGCGCCTGGCCCCGATACTTCGAACTTGGTCATCGGCGTCATCTCGACCAGGCCGACGGCGTTGCGCACCGCCTGCACCTCCTCGCCGACGAAGACGCCCTTTTCAGTCCAGCGCCAGCTGTACTGGTCCTTGGCCTCGACGCCCTTGGGCGCGAACCAGTTCGGCATTTCCCAGCCGTTGAGCACGCCCCAGACCGCACCCAGTTCGGTCAGCCGCGCATAGGACGGCGCGGTCTTCTGCGGGCGGGCGGCGGGCATGTCCTGTCCCGGATATTTCTGCTTGGCATGCGTGCCCCAGGCCTCGCGGACCTTCTCGCGCGTCCAGGCCTTGTTGGCATAGTCGCCGAAGCGGCGCGGATCGAGATCGGAAGTGTCGAGGCTGTTGCCGCCCTCGACGATCCGCTCCGACAGGTAATAGCCGATCGTGCCGCCCCACAATATGCCGCCCGGCACGCCCTCGGCCAGCCACACATTGGGCAGGCCCCAGGCCGGTCCCATCAGCGGAAGCTCGTCCGCCGTCATCTGGAAGGGACCGCGGACATTGGCCTTGATCCCGGCACGTCCCAGCGCCGGCACGAGCTGCGTTGCCTGCTCCCAGTTCCACGACACCGCCTCGAAATCCTCTTCGACGAGGTCGGCGCCGAACCAGGCGGGAACGCCGTCCTCTGCGAACAGCTTGAGGTGTTCGGTGCGCTCGTAGGGCCCGAACATGAAGCCGTCGCCTTCCTCGCGCAGATAGCCTTCAAAACCCTCGTCGCGCAGGATCGGCATTTCGGCACGTCCCTGCTTTTTGCGCTCGACGATCTCCGGCACGGGCTCGGTGATCCAGTACTGGTGCAGGATCGGGATGGCGGGGATGTCGAGGCCGAGCAGCGCGCCGGTCTGGCGCGCGTAATTGCCGGTGGCGCAGACCACATGTTCGCAAATGATGTCGCCCTTGTTGGTGGTGACCCGCCATTCGCCGCCGGCGGTCCGCTGAAAGCCGGTGACCTCCGTGTTCAGGTGGATCCTGGCACCCAGATCCCGCGCGCCCTTGGCCATGGCATGGGTCACGTCGGCCGGCGCGATATGGCCGTCGTCGGGATGATAGAGCGCGCCGAGCATATGCTTGTTGTCGAGAAGCGGGCAGAGCGCCCTCGCCTCCGCCGGCGACAGCAAATGCGCCCGCATGCCCTGAACATCGGCCACGCTCATATAGCTCTTGTATTCGTCGAGCCGGTCCCTGGAATTGGCGATCCGCAACTGGCCGCATTTGTGCCAGCCGACCGGCTGTCCGGTCTCGGCCTCCAGCCCTTCATAGATCTCGATGGTCTTGTTGATCATCCGGCCGATATTGATGTTGCGGGCATAGGACGGGACGAGGCCCGCCGCATGCCAGGTCGAGCCGGCCGTCAGCTGCGTGCGTTCGAGCAGCGCGACGTCGGTCCAGCCGCGCTTGGCCAGGCCGTAGAGGATGCCCGCGCCGACGCACCCGCCGCCAACAATCACCACCCGCGCATGTGTCTGCATCGACCCACCAAATCCCAGTCATTTCCAATGTGTAGGGTCGAAGCTACAGACGGCGAAAGACCCTGTAACGTCTTCAAAAACTAGGGGTGATGATAAGCTGGATTTATGCAGGCTCCACGTGGCCGAGTCCTAGCCGAAAATCCGCTCGCCCTGTTCATCGACCAGCTGGATGCCCTTCTTGATCGAGATGTCGACGGCGTCGTCGAGGCCGGCGAAGCGGTCGGCGCGGATGAATTTGTGCTCCTTCACCACGCCGTCGATCTCCTTGGAGACGATACCGCAGGTCTGGTACTGGCCATCGTTCTTGTAGGGTGTAGCGCTGATCAGGAAACCCTTGTGCTCGACCTGCTTGGCGGGTGCGGCACTCTTGGCCTCGGCCGCTTCACCGCCGCCACCGCCGAAAAGACGTTTCAGAAAAGACATGGCTCAAATCTCCTTGTTCGCCCTGCGATCGCGGCCTGCCTGTCCGCGATTCACGACGCTGTTGTCCCAGCATGCGCGAATGTGCCGCCGCGTTCCAGCCCCCTCTCACTGTTCCGCCGCTGTCCTGACGACCGGTTCTGCGTTGCGGGAGGCGCATGGGAATTCAATCACGATCGGCAATATACCGCTGCGTGCCATGAATGTCCTTGAATATGGGTGGCGATATTTCGTACCAGTAAGCCGTTCATGACCAGCGAGTTGCGACCCCGTTGCTACACCGGCTTCGGCAAGTATCTTCTGAACCGCCAACCGACCCGCTCACGCTGTGTCGCAGCGGCATACCGCATAATCGGGTTTGACGTCGGCTTGAAGGACAACCGTATGATTGAACGTCTTGCCACCGGAAGCGCATTGCTTGGTGTACCGCTTGCGACGATTCAAGACGGCACCTTGCGCTACACCTACAAGGGCGTGCCCACCTACAAAAATCCATTCGATCTGGCGCTGTACCAAATGCTGCTTTGGCAGCAGAAGCCCAGGACATTGATCGAGATCGGCTCCAAATGGGGCGGCAGCGCGCTCTGGTTTGCCGATATCATGCGCAGCTTCGGCGTCGACTGCGTCATTCACTCGATCGACATCACGCCGCCCTCGATCAGCGTGCCGGGCGTGACGTTTCATCGTGGCGACGGTCGCGACCTGGCGGCAACCTTACCGGCGGATCTGATCGAGAGCCTCCCCAGACCGATGTTCGTCATCGAGGATGCGGACCATCATTGCGAGACGACGCTCGCCGTGCTGCGCTTCTTCGATCGTTGGCTGGTTGCGGGAGAGTATATTGCCGTCGAGGACGGTATTGTCGACGATCTTTATGGTCCAGAATTTGTCGCCAAGCTGATGGGCGGCCCACGCCGTGCGGTCGAGCTGTTCTTGCGCGATCGTGGGCAGGACTATGAAATCGATACCGGCCTTTGCGACCACTTCGGCACCAATGTGACCTGGAACGTCAACGGCTATCTCCGTCGCGTTCGCTAGAGCAATTGCAGAAAAGTGTGAAGCGGTTTTCCCGGGAAAAGCGCTTAGCGCTTGCCCTTGGGAATTGCGTAAAAGGAAAATACTCTCACTCCTTGCGCCACCAGGATCCGGTCCAGTCGACCTCCTGCATCGGTGCCGTGATGCCGTGTTGATCGCGAAAATCGATCACCGCGCGCTGGCATGGATCGAGAGCGCGATCGTCGATGATGACAACACCGCCCTGGGACAATTTGGGGTAAAGGGAATTCAGCGCCACAATGGTCGACTCGTAAAGATCGCCGTCGAGCCGCAGCAGCGCGAACGGCCCGGCCGACAGCGACGGCAGGGTGTCGCTGAACATCCCTTCTACGAACACGACCTGCTCGTCGAGCAGCCCATAGCGTGAGAAATTGTCCTTGACCGTCTCCAGCGAGACGGCCAGTTCCTTGAACACGTTAAGGTTCCACCCGGTATCCCAGGGATAGAGCTCTTCGTTTGGCGCCGGCAGGCCGGCGAACGAGTCCACGACATAGACCTTGCGGTCGTGGATCTGGTTCGCGGCAAGAACGCCGCGCATCAGGATGCAGCAGCCACCGCGCCAGACGCCCGTTTCGATGAAGTCGCCAACGATGCCGTCGTCCAGCACCTGCTGTGATAGATTGCGCAAGCTCTCGAGACGCGCCTGGCCGACCATCGTGTGAGCCTGCGTTGGCCAATCCTTGCCGATCGCGCGGGTTTTCGGGTTGAACGGCTCGACCACCATCGGCTGAACCTCCGGGTTGATCGCGGGATCCTGGTAAATCGTGTTGGGCAATATCCTGATCAGGAGATCAAGATACAATTCCCGCGCTGCTGGAGTTGAATCGTTGACTGTCGTCATCATCCGGCCCTTCATTGCTCCGATCTGCCACGTTCGCGAATCCGCGCGACGCGTCAACCCTCAACGTCAAGCCAATTGCTCAGGACGATGTCCTGCGCGAGCGTTTGGAATGCAGCCGATCCGGAACGAGTTGACAATGGTGAGCAGACGAAGACCGTCTATTGCAAGGCCGGTGGCTCATAGGTCTGTCAAGGCGCCGGCCTTCAGCTTGGCTTGCCGAAGGCCTGCAAGCCTTCAACGTTTCGATTTCACGACGCTGTTGTCCCAGCATGCGCGAATGTGCCGCCGCGTTCCAGCCCCCTGATGAAGACGGCGACCAGCAGTTCGATCTGCCGGTCGATCTCGTCGGCCTGCCGGCGAACGGACCTGCCGGCGTAGCCGCTGGTGACGATGCCATGCACGCTTGACCACAATGTGCGCGCGGCTATCCGGCGCGTATCGTCGTCAAGGTCGAAGTCGCCGCCGGCGAGCACGCCGGCAATGATCTCGAACAGCTGGTCGAGCCGCGCCTCATAGGCAGCCGGCTCGGTCAGTGCCAGGCGCCGCCTGTTGAAGGCGAGCAGCGCCGGCCAGCTGCCCGGATGCGCCTCGACGAAGCGCACATAGGCGCCGGCCAGTGCCAGCAGGCGCTGGCGCACATCGGTGATGCCGCGCTGGGCAAGATCGGCCATCGCCGCCGCCCCTGCCGCGCCCAGCCGGTCGAGCAGCCGCATGTTGACGGCACGATGCACCCCGTCGAGGTCGGAAAACAGATTGTAGACCGAGCCGACCGAAACGCCCGCCTGCTCGGCGATGGTCCTGGCCTTCAGATTGTCCATGCCGCCCTCGTTGAGCAGCGCCTCGGCAATCGCCAGCACCCGCTCGCCTGTTTCTTCCCTGTCCAGCGCCATGCTTGTCCTCATGGATGCCGTGCCCTCGGCCCGGCTGTTTCGAACCACGATCGTCCCTCCGTCTACCACATCCGGGATTTCGTGAACAGTGTTCAAAAACGAATGCCTTTCGGCCGAGATGACCGCCAAGATCGAGAAGGCCCGCAACGAAAAGCTGATCAGCGGGTATGTCTGCAAGGAATGATCCGCATCCGCGCTGACGCAAAAAAGCCCGGGGCGCCCCGGGCTTTTTTGTGCCTTGCAGAACTTGGGTTCCTCGCCCCCACGGGAGTGGGGGAGAGGTGGCTCGGCGAAGCCGAGACGGAGAGGGGAATGGCTCGACCTTTAATGAGGTCTGAGAAAACTTGCCAGCGCCGCAGCCCCCTCTCCGACCGCTTCGCGGCCACCTCTCCCCCATTTCATGGGGGCGAGGAACCCAGGTCTTGCGAGGTCGCCACCAGCACCGTGCTTTGAGCCTCAGCGGTGCGTCAGCGCTTCCAGCGCTTCCGCCGCGGCTTCTAGAATGGCGATCGCCTCGGCCTGCTTTTCGGCCGGGGCGTCGACGATGTCGCCCAGCGCAGCGCGCAGGCGGTGGCGGATGGCGCGGAATTCGTCGCGCGTTTCGGAACGCTCGCCACGCCCGCCCCGGCCACCGCGGCGGTCCTCGCCATCATCGTTCCAGCCAAACCAGTCGCGCGCCTTGGCCATCTTGCGGCCGAAGCGCTCGAGGTGGTCGAGCACGCCGTCGATCATCTCGCGATTGTCGGCAAGATGCGCCTGCCCGGCCTCGGTGATGGAAAACACCTTCTTGTTGCCTTCGCTCGACGAGACGGCATAGCCGGCCTCTTCCAGGAAGGTCAGCGTCGGGTAGACCACGCCCGGGCTCGGGCTGTAGATGCCGCTTGTGCGCTCTTCCAGCGCCTTGATGATGTCGTAGCCATGGCGCGGCGCCTCGGCCAGCAGCGAAAGCGTGATCAGCTTGAGGTCGCCGTCGGCCAGCATGCGGCCGGCGCGGAACATGTCGCCAGGGCCACCGCGTCCGCCGCCGCGGCCGCCGTGGCCGCCGTGGCCGAACGGACCAAAGCCGCCGCCTCTGCCACCGAATTTGCCGGCCATGTGCATGAACATGCGTTCGCCGAAATGACTATGTCTGTGCATGATTGCTCCTTGAGTTCTATCTTACGATATATCTTAATTAGGCACCTGCCCTGCTGGTGTCAAGATATATCTTACGATGTATCGGAATGCGCCGCCAGCCGGATCGGCCTTCCCGGGTCTTGTCGTTGCAGACGACGGAGTTGGATGCGTTCGGCTACCAGCGGCCCTTGCGCCGGTTCCAGGCGTAGAGCAGGTCGGCGAACCGGTCATAGGCAAGTCGTGTCAACGGCAAGGCAACCGGATTACCGAAAAGCGCGGCCAGCCAGCCCTCGCCCGGTGTCGCTTGCCATATGGCAATCGCGACATCGGCGCCGACCAGCAGCCGGCCGGCCGCGTCGGTGGCGTGCAGCCGGCGGCGGATGTCTTCCAGCGAAGCGCCAAAACGGCCAAGCGCCGCCGGCTCCAGATTGATGTCGCGAAACTCGATCCTCCCCGCCTGGACCGCTTCGATCAGCCGCCGCTTTTGCCGGCTGATGCCCGCATCGCAGACAGGGCATCGCGTGTTGTACCAGACGGTCAGTTCAGGCTTGGGTGTTTGCTTGAGCATGATGTTGGCATGCTCAGCCGTGGCTATGCCGATGATGCAGGTCCGGATAATGCGGATGCCGGTGGCGCATCGGCGCGTGCCGGTGCCAGTGCGAATGCGGCTCGCTCACCGGCCCGTCATGATCGTGCTGGTGGTGCTCGTCATGCGCATGGCTGTGCTCATGTTCCAGCGCCTCATGGTCGTGCTCGTGCTCATGGCGTTCCGACAGATGCAGCCACAGGCCGACACCCATCAGAAGCCCCGCGATCACCAGTTTGAGAGTGACGGCATCGCCCAGCATGACGATGGCCACAAGCGCACCGATGAACGGAGCGAGCGAATAATAGGCGCCTGTGCGCGCCGTCCCGAGATGGCGCAGCGCCAGGATGAACATCACCAGGCTGACGCCGATACCGAGGAAGCCGACCGCGGCCGTGGCCGCGACAATCGACATCGTGGGAAACGACGCCCCGGCGGCAAGCGCCAATCCGACATTGGCCGCACCCGCCACCAGGCCTTTCAGCATGGCGATCACCACGGGGTCGGTGGCTGAAATCCTGCGCGTGAAATTGTTGTCCAGCCCCCAGGCCACGCAAGCCCCCGCCACCAGCAGGGCGCCCGGGTTGAAAGCAACGCCGCCGCCGTCCCATGACAACAGCACCGCGCCCGCCAGAATGGCGAAGGCGCCAAAAAGCAGGCGCCGGTCGACATTCTCGCGATAGACGAGCCAGGCGATCGCCATGGTCGCCAACCCTTCCAGGTTGAGCAGCAGCGCTGAACTGGATGCCGTGTTGAGGCTGAGGCCGAACATCAACAGCACCGGCGCGAGGATGCCACCCATGCCGATTGCCAGCGCCAGCCAGGGGATATCCCGGGCGGCCAGTTGCGCTTCGCCAGCCGCCGCCTGCCTGCCGCGAAGCAAGCGATAGAGAGCGAGGCCGAGACCGGCGCCAAGATAGAGCAGGCCGGCCAGCATGAAGGGGTTCACGGCGTCGAGCAGCAGCTTGGAAAGCGGCGGCGTCGCGCCGAACAGAGCGGCCGAGCCAAGGGCGAGCGGCACGCCGGGCCAAAGATGCGAATGTGTTTCGGACATCATCTCACCCTATGACAGCCGCGCATGGCCTCGGTGCATCCGTTGTCGCGAAACAGCGCCCACTCTTATCAAGGCAAGGCTGCCAGCCAGTATCGAGACTTTCTTCATCGCGATCCTCTGGCCGCAGTTTATCACGGCAAAGCGTCCTGTCCTGCGGCAAAGCGCCGTCAGGCCGGGTATCTTGTCGTCGCCTTCGAACCCTGCCGCCTGCTATCCAAGCGACGAGATGATCTCGCGGTAGGCGAATTCGGGGAAGGCTTTCAGCGTCCGCGTCCGGATGTTGCCGGCGGCCGCCAGCATCAGCGAGAAACGCGCCAGGACCGCATCGTCGGGTGCTTCCACCACCGCCACCATGTCGTATTCACCCATCGTCAGGTAGAACGCCTTGAACGAGCCGCCCATGTCGCCCAATTGTTTCCTGGCGGCATCAAGCCGTTTCGGCGAATCCCGCACATTCTTCGCGCCCTGCTCCGTCCAGTTCATCAGCACGATGTAGCTTGTCACGGCACACCTCCCTCCGGGGCCACGGAGCACGGCGTCTTCGCCGGGGCGGGCATCCGGGTTGTCGCCCAGAAAATGCATCCGACCTGGAAATTATCCTCCCGATGGATGCGAGCCGCAAGAGCGCGTGTCACAAACGAAAAAGGGCGCCAGGGGGCGCCCTTTTGTTCTTGCTGTCGGTATGTCTCAGCTGTCGAGGAAGCTGCGCAGCTTGCGCGACCTGCTCGGGTGCTTGAGCTTGCGCAATGCCTTGGCTTCGATCTGGCGAATACGCTCGCGGGTGACCGAGAACTGCTGGCCGACTTCTTCCAGCGTGTGGTCTGTGTTCATGCCGATGCCGAAGCGCATGCGCAGAACGCGCTCCTCGCGCGGCGTCAGCGAGGCCAGAACGCGCGTGGTGGTCTCGCGCAGATTGGCCTGGATCGCGGCGTCGATCGGCAGGATTGCCATCTTGTCCTCGATGAAGTCGCCCAGATGCGAATCCTCCTCGTCGCCGACCGGCGTTTCGAGCGAGATCGGCTCCTTGGCGATCTTCAACACCTTGCGCACTTTTTCGAGCGGCATGGCGAGCTTTTCGGCCAGTTCCTCCGGCGTCGGCTCGCGGCCGATCTCGTGCAGCATCTGGCGCGAGGTGCGCACGATCTTGTTGATCGTCTCGATCATGTGCACCGGAATGCGGATGGTGCGCGCCTGGTCGGCGATCGAACGCGTGATCGCCTGCCGGATCCACCATGTCGCGTAGGTCGAGAACTTGTAGCCGCGGCGGTATTCGAACTTATCGACCGCCTTCATCAGGCCGATATTGCCTTCCTGGATCAGGTCGAGGAACTGCAGGCCGCGATTGGTGTATTTCTTGGCGATCGAGATGACGAGGCGCAGATTGGCCTCGACCATTTCCTTCTTGGCGATCGCGGCTTCGCGCTCGCCCTTCTGCACCTGGTTGACGATCTTGCGGAATTCCAGGATCGAGATCGCCGTTTCAGTGGCCAGATGCTGGATCTCGGCACGCAGGTCCTTGATCGCATCCTTCTCGTTCTTGGTGAATTCCTTCCAGCCGCGCGAGGTCAGGTTGCCGATCGCGCGCGTCCAGTTGGGGTCGAGTTCGGAACCCTGATATTCCTTCAGGAACTCCTCGCGGCGCACGCCATAGCTTTCGGCGAGGCGCAGCAGCTTGCCCTCGTTCTGCACCAGGCGTTTGTTGATGTCGTAGAGCTGCTCGACCAGCGCCTCGATGCGCGCCGTGTTGAGCGACAGCGACTTCACCGCCTTGATCAACTGGTCCTTCAGCTCCTTCAGCCGGCGGTCCTGGCTGGGCGACAGCGTGCCGGCGGCGGCCAGACGGTTCTCGACCTGCTGGTCCTGCAGCTTGCGCAGCTTCTTGTAGGTGTCGGCGATGACGTCGAGCGTCTCCATCACCTGCGGACGCAGTTCGGCTTCCATCGCCGCCAGCGACAGGCTCGCTTCGTCCTCGTCTTCCTCGTCATCGTCCCCGATGCCGCGCGTATCGGTGCCGACATTGGTGATGTCGTCTTCCTCGTCGCGTCCGCGCCGCGGCTTTTCCTCGGCCTTGGGCGCTTCCTCGATGCGCTCGACCACCGGCGCCTGCTTGGCCTCCGGGCCGGCATAGGTGGCTTCGAGATCGATGATCTCGCGCAGCAGGATCTTGGATTCGTTGAGCTCGTCGCGCCAGATGATGATGGCCTGGAAGGTCAGCGGGCTTTCGCACAGGCCCGCGATCATCGTCTCGCGGCCGGCCTCGATGCGCTTGGCAATGGCGATTTCGCCCTCGCGCGACAGCAGCTCGACAGAGCCCATCTCGCGCAGATACATGCGCACCGGATCGTCGGTACGGTCGGTCGGCTCTTTCTTGGTTGTGGTGGCGGCGACCGCCGTGCCGGTCTGTTCGGCCAGCTCGTTGGCGTCTTCCTCGGCGTCCGCCGCGGTGTCGCCCGCCTCGGCCTCTTCGCCCTGCTCGTCATCCTCGACGACGTTGATGCCCATGTCGGACAGCATCGCCATCGTGTCCTCGATCTGCTCGGAGGTCACTTCCTCGGAAGGCAGCACCGAATTCAGCTCGTCCATCGTGACATAGCCGCGCTTCTTGGCGGCCTTGATCATCTTCTTGACAGCATCATCGGAAAGGTCGAGCAGAGGGCCATCGGTGGCGCCTTCGCGTTCGGTCTCGACCTCTTCCTTTTCCTTAGTCGCCATAATTTTTATCTTCTCCTAGCGGCCGGGCATCGGGGCCGCGTAAGCTGTCGGACCAGTCAAATCGGATAGGCTCGTTTTGAAACGCGCTTCACCGGGCCACTAACTTCATTGATCGTTAAGTCCAGATTAACCCTGATATCTGTGGCAGGCTGCCTGCCTGTCCAGTGACCAGTACCTCACATCGCTCATTTCCCGTCGGCGCGGGTGCGGGTTAACGTTTCGAATCGTCCTGATTCCGCCATTCTGTCTGAAGGTCAAGCGCCTCTGGCATGATTCGCATGAAAAAAGCGAATCAATTACCCGACTTAGCGCGCCTTGCTCCCCTGGGAAGCCCGGCCACGCTCTCATTCTTGCACTCAGCTGCACTTAGGCTCGCCCAGCCCTGCCCGACGAAACGCCAAATCCTTCGATCAGCGCTTCCGTCGCCTGCACATCCTGAAATTGCGCCTGAATTTCGATCAGATGGCGGAAGTTTTCGTCCGAGGGATCCGCTTCGAGCGCCGCTTCCGCCTGTTTCAGCTCCTTATGTAAGGTGCGCGCGCTGCGCTGCAAGTGCAGTGCCTGGTTCAGAGCGTCACGGGCGTCGTCAAGTGCTGCCGTCTCCAGCGCCGGCCATTGCCGCGCCCGCCGGATCAGGCCGACCGCGCGCTCCCAGATCTCGGCGCAGCCGGCACGCTCGATCGTCGCCACCACGGCGTGGCGGTCATTGGCCATGTCATGCGCCATTGCGTCAAGGATGGCGGCGTGCAGCCGCTGCAGATCGGAATTGGCGAGGTCGAGAAATTCGACATGGGCGAAATTCTCGTCGATCAGCGCCGGATGGTTGACCAGCGCCACGATGATCGTCGCCTCGCGCACAGACATCCCTTCGCTGCCGCGCTTGACCAGCGCCGACTGGCCGAGGCTTTCGGTGATCGCCATGCGACCGCCGCCAGGCTTGGCGAACTGGCCGCCGGGTGCGACTGCCTTGCCCTGCCCCGGTTTCCAGTCCTGGCGTCCTTGCCGCGCATCGCGCTGCGAGCCGAAGAAGCTCTTTTCCCGCTCGCGCATTTCCTGCTGGTAGTGAAAGCGCGTGCTTTCGTCGCGGATGCGGCTGGTCAACTCCCGCAGCGTCTTTCCCAGTTCCGCCCGCCGCTCCGGCGTGTCGAAGACACCGCCAGCTGTCTCGCGCATCCACAAAAGGTCGACCAGCGGCCGCGCATCGGCAAGCACTGCGCGGAACGCGTCCGGCCCTTCGGCCTTGACGAGGTCGTCGGGATCCTTGCCTTCCGGCAGCAGCGCAAAACGCGCCGAGCGCCCGGCCTGCACCGACGGTAACGCCAGATCCGCCGCACGCCATGCCGCCTTCAACCCGGCCTTGTCGCCGTCGAAGCACAGCATCGGTTCGGGCGCCATGCGCCACAGCAATTCAAGCTGGTTTTCGGTAAGCGCGGTGCCAAGCGGCGCCACGGCATTCTCGAAGCCGGCCTGCGCCAGCGCGATGACATCCATATAGCCTTCGACCGCAATGACCGTGCCGCCCTTGGCCAGCGCCTTTCGCGCCCGGGCGAAATTGTAGAGCACGTTGCCCTTGTGGAAGAGCTCGGTGTCGGGCGAGTTCATGTATTTGGCCAGCGCATCGGGCGCCAGCGCCCGGCCGCCAAAGGCGATGATCTTGCCGCGCGAATCCGGTATCGGGAACATGATGCGGTCGCGGAACCAGTCATAGGAGACCGGAATGTCGTCGCCATGGCGCACCAGCCCGCAGGCTTCGATATCGGCCTTCGGCACGCCTTTTGCAGCGAGATGCTCCTTCAGCGCGTTGCGGCTGTCCGGCGCGTAGCCCAGCCGGAACGACTGCTGCGTCACCGGCGTCAGCCCGCGGTCCCTGAGATAGGCTCGGGCCTTTGCCCCCTCAGGCCCCTGCAGCCGCTCCTGGAAGAAGGCGGTCGCCATCTCCATGACGTCGGTCAGGCTGGCGCGTTCCTGCTCGCGCCGCTCTTCCTGGGCGTCGCGCACCGGCATCGGCACGCCGGCCATGTCGGCGATCTTTTCGACCGCTTCGGGGAAACTCATTCCGTCGAGTTCGGTCAGGAATTTGAAATGATCGCCCGAGACCGAGCAGCCGAAACAATGATAGCGGCCCTTCTTGTCCTCGCAGTGGAAGGACGGGCTTTTCTCGCCATGGAACGGGCAGCAGGCCCAAAAGTCGCCACGCGACGCGTTGGTCTTCCTGCGATCCCACGCGACGCGCTGGCCGATGACCTGTGAAATCGGCACGCGGTCGCGGATCTCGTCGAGAAAGGCGGGTGGAAAGCGCATTGAGGGAACTCGTTTCCCCACCATATAATCATGCCAGCGAAATCCGACGACCCCCAATACCGGCCATACCCGGTTTCCACAGGGTAAAAGGAAGGGCGGCCGTTACAGGCCGCCCTTCCTTCTCAGCCCGGTTGCGGCGCTTACTGCGCGGCGAGCGCGCCGAAGATGACGCCAGAGAGGATGCCGACCAGCACATAGTCGTTGCCGACGCGGATCCATTCCTGGCCGCGGCCGGGACGATGCAGGCCGTAGCGGCCATAGTCGCGGATCGGCCGGTGCTGCCTCCAGCCGGAATATTTCTGGCCATTGCGCCAGTGGTTCCGCTTCACGACGACTTTCTTCTTGAAGACGCGCTTCCTCACATCATTGTGGTGGCCCGGCTTCTGCCAGTCGACCTTGGTGTAATTCGACTGCGGCACGACCGGCGCGTTCATCGGCGCGGCCTGGCCGGCAAGTGAGGTGGCGGCCAGCATCGAGACGGCGACGACAGAAAGAACAATGCGCTTCATGAGAAATCTCCTTGGTTGTCGATGCCCGAGGAATAGCGGCCGGCGGATGAACTGAAACTGAACGCCGGCATTACAATTGTGTAATGAAATCTTCTGTTTATTGCCGATACTTGAACATCATCGCAAAGATGAGTGTCGGCCACTCGGCAAAAGCAGCCATTCCAGACCGGCCAAAGCCCGGCTGTGCAGCCATTCGCGCACCCATCCATTTCCCGACACGGCCTGTCGCGCCGCGACGGCCTCTTGAAATCGACAAAGTTTTATTACCCGGCTAAAATATTCCGGCTATTATTCACAGTGTCATGACCATGATTCGAACCCTTGCTTTTCCGCCTGTTGGCCGCGCCGTCCGCACTGCGTGCCCTGTCCGCATGCAGGCGCCGAAATGAGCGGTTCCGTCGTCCTTTTGCATCTGGCCGGCGCCGTGGCGCTGATGCTGTTTGCCACCCGCATGGTGAAGACCGGCGTCGAGCGCGCCTATGGCGATGTGCTGCGCCACAGGCTGCGCGCCACCATGCGCAATCCGATCATGGCGGTGCTGGCCGGCACCGGCCTCGCCATCGCCCTGCAGAGTTCGACCGCCGTGACGCTTTTGGTCGGCTCCTTCGCCGGTTCCGGTATCGTCTCGGGCGCCGCCGGCCAATTGGCCGTGCGCGGCGCCGAGATCGGCTCGGCGCTCGTGGTCAAGCTGCTGACCTTCGACCTCACGCTGCTGGTGCCGCTCTGCCTGATCACCGGCACGGTGATGTTCATGGCGACCGAGCGGCGCGACTGGCGCCAGACCGGCCGCATCCTGGTCGGCATCGGCCTCTTGATCCTGTCGCTGGAAATGATCGGCCAGGCGTCGGAGCCGCTGCGCAACAGCCAGCTGATGCCGGTCATCATCAACTACTTCTCCAGCGATTCCATCACCGCCTATCTCCTGGCGGCGCTGATCACCTGGCTGTTCCAGTCGAGCATCGCCGCGGTGCTTTTGATGGCGACGCTGGCCGGCCGCGGCCTGATCAGCCCGGAACTCGGCGTCGTCCTCATCCTCGGCGTCAATCTCGGCTCCTCCATCATCGCGCCGATGCTGACCCGCTCGGCCGGACCCGCCGTGCGCGTCGTGCCGATCGGCAATCTGCTGATGCGCGGGCTCGGCTCGCTGGTCATTTTGGTCCTTTTCATGATCGTCCGGCCGCATGTCGGCTTCCTCGGCACCACGGCGGCTGACCAGATCGTCAACGCCCACATCCTGTTCAACGTCATCATCCTGCTGGCAGGCCTGCCGCTGGCCGGCTTCGTCTACCGCGCCTCGGAGAAGATCGTCGCGCTCGGCACCAAGGCAGCGCCGGCTGCCTCGCTCGACGTCATCGAACTGTCCGCGCTCAACGAAAGCGCGCTCGATGTGCCGAGCCAGGCGCTGGCCAATGCCACGCGCGAGGTGGTGCGGGTCTGCGAGACGGTCGAGATCATGCTGAAGCGCATCATTGAGCTCTATGAGAGTGCCGACGCCGACAAGATCAAGGCGCTGGCCGCCCTCGACGACCGTGTCGACCGTAAACATGCGGCGATCAAACTCTACCTCGCCAAGGTCACCAAGAACCCGCTGACCGAGGACGAGGCGCTGCGCTGCCAGGAACTGATCGGCGCCTGTGTCAAGCTCGAGCAGGTCGGCGACATCATCGTGCGCAACATGCTGGTGCATGTGAAGAAGAAGGTCGATCGCGGGCTGGAATTCACCGACGAGGGATGGAGCGAATTGTGCGCCTTCCACGGCTCGGTGCTGGCCAATGCAAGGCTTGCCTTCAACGTGCTGGTCTCGCGCGACCCCGAAACAGCGCGCCAGCTGGTGCTGGAGAAGGACCAGTTGCGCGACCGCGAGAAGGAAACCAGCGCCAGCCATTTCCTGCGGCTGCGCGAAGGCACCGCCAAAAGCGTCGAGACAAGCTCGATCCATCTCGACACCATCCGCGACCTCAAGCAGATCAATTCACTGCTGGCCTCGATGGCCTATCCGGTGCTCGAAGAGCGCGGCCTTCTCACAGGATCCCGACTGAAGGCCAGCTAGCGAGAAGGGATTTGCCACGGCGGCGTCAACTTGGGAACAAGCTTGCGTCGTTCCGGCTCGAACGGCAAAATTAGTCTTTGCTCACCCTGCCTCCCGTCGGCTAAGCATCCGATGCCCCCGGGAGGAAATCGATGGATACCCATTCGCGCAGTTTCGCCAAGGCGCTTTCATGGCGCATGACCGGCACCATCGACACGATCATCATCTCGCTTGTGGTGACTGGCAGCGTCAAGCTGGCGGCCGCCATCGGCGTGACGGAGGTCTTCACCAAGTCGCTGCTCTATTATTTTCATGAGCGCGCATGGCTGAAGATCCCTTACGGCCGCAGGACCCCGGTCTAGGAGCTTGCCCACTGCCGGCATGCGCTGCGTGACCGATCGCGCCGGCGCCAAGGGGAGCAGTCAAGAAAAGCTAAAGTCGCGACAAAAATTTCTGGATTGCCCGCGCCTCCTATCCGTGGTTTGACGCCGTTCCAGCCAAGGCTTTCCCATGTCGCTTCCGCTCATTGCCCTGTTCATTGCCGCTTTTGCCTTCGGCACTACCGAATTCGTCATTGCCGGCGTGCTGCCGCAGGTGGCGGAAGGGCTCGGCGTTTCGGTTCCCTCCGCCGGCTACCTCGTCTCCGGCTATGCCTGCGGCATCGCCATTGGCGGTCCGCTGCTGGCGCTCGCCACCAAATCCCTGCCGCGCAAGACCTTGCTGCTCGGCCTCGCCATCGTCTTCACCATCGGCCAGGCGGCCTGTGCACTGGCGCCCGACTTTACCTCGATGCTGCTGCTGCGCATCGCCGTTGCCGTCGCGCACGGCGCCTATTTCGGCGTCGCCATGGTGGTCGCCGTCGGCCTGGTTCCCGAGGACAAGCGCGGCATGGCAGTGGCGGTCATCCTGTCCGGCCTCACCGTCTCCAACGTCATCGGCGTGCCGGCAGGCACCGCCATCGGCAACATCTGGGGCTGGCGCGCGACCTTCTGGGTGATGTGTGCGTTCGGCGTGGCGGCAACGCTGGCGATGACTGCCCTTCTGCCGCGCACCGCCGGATATCAGGCCAAACCGGCCGGGCTGGCGCGTGAGGTCCGCGTGCTGGCGCGCCAGCAGGTCTGGACCTCGCTGATCCTGATGCTCATGCTGATGCTCGGCCAGTTCTGCCTGTTCACCTACATCACGCCGACCTTGCTGGAGGTCACCGGGCTCGACGAAGATCTGGTGCCCTGGGTGCTGCTGCTCAACGGCGTCGGCGCCACGCTTGGCGTCTTCCTCGGCGGCAAGCTGTCGGACTGGAAGCTGATGCCGTCGCTGATCACCATGCTGGCCCTGCAGGCGGTGACGCTGGCAGTCATCTATGCCGTCAGCCCCTATCCCCTGCCGATGATCGTGGCGATCGTCATCTGGGGTGGCCTCAACTTCGCCATCGGCACGCCGATCCAGACCCGCATCCTGGCGTGGACGGCCGATGCGTCCAATCTCGCCTCATCGCTGATCCCGTCCGGCTTCAATGTCGGCATCGCGCTGGCAGCGTCATTGGGCGCCGCCATGCTCAATGCCGGCTACGGCTATCGCAGCTTGCCGGTGGTCGGCGCTTTCGCCATGCTGGTCGCCGTGGTGGTGGCTGTCACCTCCCAGGTCTGGGAAGCGCGCAGCAATGCCACGCCGCCGCTGACGGCACCGGCGGAGTAGACCACGATCCGCATCGCCTCCTGCTGTGACGGCAAGACGGTCGGCGACTGCTATGTCATCCGCGCGCTGTCAGACCACGCGCTGTGTGCGGACGAGCATGTCTGATACTGAGATCCGGTCCGACGCGGGCCTCGGCCTGGGCGCGTGCCGTTCGTGAGACCAGGAGCAGACATGACGAGCACTGTCAGCGATTTCGGCTTGAGCTGCGGCAGCTTGCCGGCCGGCGCGCGCAATGCGATCACCGATGTGCCCGGTGTGCGCGTCGGCCACTGCACGCTGCGCAACGGCGACACCAACACCGGCGTGACCGCGATCCTGCCGCATGGCGGAAATCTGTTTCGCAAGAAGGTGACGGCGGCAAGCCATGTCATCAACGGCTTCGGCAAGACCACCGGCCTGGCGCAGGTGCAGGAGCTTGGGGCCATCGAAACGCCTGTTCTCTTGACCAACACGCTCTCGGTCGGAACCTGCGCAACGGCGCTGATCCGCGACGCCATCCGCCAGAACCCGGATATCGGCCGCACCACCGGAACCGTCAATCCGGTGGTCGGCGAATGCAATGACGGTCCGCTGAACGACATCCAGGCCCTGGCGATATCAGAGGAACACGCCCTCGCCGCGCTGGCCGACGCGCATGCGGGCGAGGTCGAGCAAGGCAATGTCGGCGCCGGAACGGGAATGACTTGCTTCGGCTTCAAGGGCGGCATCGGCTCGGCGTCCAGAAGAATCGCGCTCGGCGGCGGCCATCATCTCGGCGTTCTCGTTCTGTCGAATTTCGGCAGACCCGGAGACCTCGTTCTGCCCGATGGGCGCCGGCCGGACCCAGGACAACCGGCCGCGGATGAGCGCGGCTCGGTCATGATCGTGCTGGCAACCGATGTGCCGCTCGAACACCGCCAGCTTGAAAGAGTGGCGCGCCGCGCCGGGGCCGGCATCGCCAGGCTCGGCTCCTTCTGGGGCCATGGCAGTGGTGACATCGCCATCGCCTTCAGCACCGGCAATCTGGTCGACCACGATGAAAGCCGCGATCTGGTGCCGCTGCTCGCGCTCAATGAGGCGCGCATCGACATCCTTTTTCGCGCGGCGGCGGAAGCCACGCACGAGGCGGTGTTGAACTCCATGCTGTCGGCCGTGGCCTTCACCGGCAGGGCCGGCAAGCATCGCGCATCGCTGGCCGACTGGCTGCGCGATCAGCAACGTTGATGCATGTCGCCCAAAAGTGACCTCGGTTTTGGGAACGCGACATGCATAAAAAGACAGACCCGAAGCGCGCCATGCATCCGTTTCGATGTGACGCGCTTTAAGGCGACCTACAGCTCGATCCGGAACCGCAAACTCTCCGCCCCGCCGTAGGCGGCGTCCTCGAAGAAGCGTGCGACCAGCCTGCCGCCATTGGCCAGGATCACCTTGTGCGAGGCCGGATTGCCTGGCTTGGCGGTGATCTCGACACAGGGCAGGCCGACCGCCCTCGCCTCGTCCAGCATCAGCCGCAAGGCCTGCGTGGCGTAGCCGCGCCGCCGCTTCCACGGCACCACCGCATAGCCGATATGGCCAAGCACGTGCGAGGGCAGTTCCGCCGTGCCCTTTTGCCAGCGAAAGCCGATCGAGCCCGATGCCTCGCCATCCCAGATCCAGCGGCGGAAGCCCGGCAGGCGCGGCACTTGCGTGCCGTCGGGCAAGGTGATCGGGCCGCCCTTCGCTTCTGGGTCGTCGAGGCTGGCCAGGAAGGCCACGGGATCCTGCTCTATCTCCGCCAACTGCTCGCGGGTCGCCTCCTGGAGCCGCACATTGTCCGGCGACCAGCCGCGCTCGAGCGCCGCCTTGTAGGACGGCAGATGCTCAAGCGCCGGTTTGACGATCTCGATCATGATCCATGCTCCCTGGCAGCAGGCATAGCCGTGGCCGTCCGAGCGCTCAAGCCACCTGAAAGCGGATCTCGCCCTTGTTCAGAGACATCGGCCGCAAGCCTTGGACCAGCGTCCCGGTCTATGGGCGGTGCGCGCGCCGGCCCCGGTTCTTCGTGCGGACTTGCAGGCTCGCTAAACAAGATGTGTTTCGCCGATTGCCGCGAGACATTTTATGATTGATTGCGGATATAACACCGCAGGGATTCGCATGGCTTCGGCAGGAGAATTGAACCGGTGCGGTTGAGATTTTTTCCCCTGGGTGTAGTCGTCACCCTCGGCCTTCTTGTCATCGTCATTGCGCTGACCGCGACGGTCCGGTCCATTGCCGCGCCCTCGGCCGTCCCGGCCTGGCTGCAGGCCCATGTCGGCGACAGCGACGGCCAGATCTCAACCGTGGTGCTGGAGCGGGCGCGGGGGCTCTACCTGAAAAAGGTGGCGCAAGGCGTGGTCAGGAACCCCTGTTACTTCGCCATGGATGCGACACGTCCCGGCGACATGGGCAACGGCGTGCTAGGGCGCCGGTACTACGTCATTTGCGAGGCCAGCCAGTCGTTTCACGCCATCTCGTCGGGTCACGGCGGCGGCCGGAATCTGAAAGGCACGGTCGATTTTTCAAACGGCAGGCGGTGCTCCAAGAACTTCGGCAATGCCATGGATTCCGAACTGACCGCCGGCGGCGCCTACATGACCAGCGAGGCAAAGACCTCCTTCAAGGGTTTTTATCGGACCGGCGCGAAACGGGACGTGGCTTTCCAGCGCACCTTCATCCAGTTCGACGGCGAAGGCGAAGCCGCCAATGCCAGGCAGCGGGTGATCGGCGGCCATGCGGCGCAGGTGCTGCGCGGCATGTGCATGCGCAAAGGCCCCAACAGCTCCTACGCCGACCATGACGGCCTGGTGCCGTTCGGCAAGCTGGTGGACTATGCCGGCGGCCGCAGCAATGGCTGCACCAGCTGGTCGCCAACGGATGCGCAGCAGATCATCGCGATGGTGAAGGACAATCCGACGACGCTCTACATCTATCCGGAATCGCGTGATATCGCCGCCGTCGCGCAGGCGGCAAAAAGCCATTCGCCATCGGGCGAAGCATCCTATTGGAACGCCTCCTGCCTGAAGGAAATCGGCGCGCCGAAATTCTGGCCGCGAAAAACCCTCGAGCCGATCATCGCCCAATACAAGCAGGACCACCCGGCACCGCCACCGCAGCCGGTGCCGATGTGCAAGGAGCCGTGAGGTCCGCTCCACGTCGCGAGACAGCAGACCTCACCGGGGTAGACTCTCGGTCAGCGCAGAAAACCGAGCACGGCCTCCATGAACTCCGCCGGATACTCCACATTCGACAGGTGAACCGCCGGCAGCACGACCAGCTTCGCGCCGGGCACGGCCGCCGCGATCAGTTCGCTGTGGCTGGCGGCCGTCACCGTGTCGTGCTCGCCGGCGATCACCAGCGTCGGCCGGTTGATCAGCGACACCGTGCGGCGAAGATCGGCATCGCGAACGGCGGCGAACAGGCCAGCCAGGCCTTGCCGGTCGATAGCGAGCAGCATGGTGCGGAATTCCTCGATGACGGGTTCATTGGCCGTCACCATCCGCGCGGGGAACCAGTTGTTGAGGAAGACTTCGGCGGTTTCCGACATGTCCGGCGCCCGCCGGACAACGGCAATCCGCTCGTCGAAATAGCTTGCCGGCGCCAGATGGGACGAGGTGTTGCTCAGGATCAGCCTGTCGATCCGCTCCGGTGCATGGATGCCGAGCCACTGCCCGACGAAGCCGCCCAGCGACAGTCCGAGGAAATGCACACGTCCAAGCCCGAGTGCATCGAGCAGTTCGATCACGTCGCGGCCGAGCCGGTCGAGCGAATACGCACCGACCGGGGCGCTTGATCCGCCATGGCCGCGAAAATCGTAGCGCAGGACACGGAAATGTTTTGAAAGCTCGCCGGCCTGCCCGTCCCACATGTGCAGCGTGGTGGCGATGGAGTTCGACAGCACCAGCACCGGCTTGGCGGCATCGCCATCGAAACGATAGGCGATGCGCGTGCCGTCGCCGACAGTCACGAAACTCAGCTCATTCATGATGAAAAGTCCTTCTGGAACGATGAATGAGGCGGAGCGTAGTCGCGTCGAGCTTTTGCTGATATTACAAAGATAGGACAAACTCTGTAGTCAGACCTGACATGGCTGAATTCACCTTGCACGACCTGCAATGTTTCGATGCGGTGATCCGCACCGGCGGCTTTCAGCCGGCGGCGACCTTGCTGCACCGCTCGCACCCGGCGGTGTTCGCCGCCATTGCCAAGCTCGAACGGCAGCTCGACCTCGTTCTCCTGGATCGCAGCGGCTATCGCGTGCGCCCGACCGAGGCAGGGCTGTCGTTCCACCGCCGGGCGCAATCGCTGCTGCGCGAACTGGAAGGCCTGCGCGTCCATGCCGCCCAGCTCTCGATGGGCGAGGAAAGCGAGATCCATGTCGTGATCGGCGACCTCTGCCCGAGGCCGCAGGTGCTGGGCATGCTCGGGCGGTTCTTCGCCCAATGCCCGGGCACGCGCCTGCATCTGCATTTCGAAGCCGTCGGCGGCCCTTGGGAGCGGCTTTTCGATGACGAGGCCGACCTGATCCTGCACTGGATCGACAAGGGCGACGCGCGGGTGGAATGGATCGATTTGTGCAAGGTGCCGTTCATTCCCGTGGCGGCTCCGGGCTTTTTGCCCGAGCGGCTCAGGCAGCCGATCACGCTGGACCAGATGCGGGCGCTCTCCCAATGCGTCATGCGCGACACCGCCCGCCATTCGCCACGGCAGGACTACTTCATGGTCGAAGGCGCGCCGCAATGCCTGGTGCCCGACCAGGCCATGAAGAAGGAAATCATCCTGCAGGGTCTCGGCTGGGGCCACCTGCCCCGCTTCCTGATCGAGGAAGAACTGCACGACGGACGCCTGCGCTCCATTGCCGGTCGCCATATGCCGGGCCGCACCGACGAGCTGGTGGTGGCGCGCCGCCGCGACCGGCCGCACGGGCCGATCGCCAACCGGTTGTGGGATCACATCCAGCAGGAGGCGCCGGCATTGCGACGCGCGCTGGAGCCGCCAAAAACAGCGTCTTAAGGCAAGTCCAGACCTGGCGGTTGCCCTTAAACGCCCTACTGCAGCAGGCCCTTGACGATGCCGCTGGCCTTGCCGAAATCCATCTGGCCGGCATATTTCTGCTTCAGCGCGGCGATCACCTTGCCCATGTCCTTCTGGCTGGCGGCACCCGTCGCGGCGATCGCGTCGCGGGCTGCCGCCGTGACCGCCGCGTCGTCGAGCTGTGTCGGCAGGAAGCCGCGAATGATCTCCATCTCACCGCGCTCCTGAGCCGCCAGTTCCGGTCGCCTGCCTTCCTCGAAGGCTTTCGCCGATTCCTCGCGCTGCTTCACCATCTTGGCCAGTATCTGCAGGATCTCCTCGTCGCTGGCGGGATCCTTGCCCGACCCGCGATTGGCGATGTCGCGATCATGAATGGCGGCCTGGATCAGCCGCAATGTCGGCAGCCGGTGCTTGTCCTGCGCCTTCATCGCGCTCTTCAGGGATTCGGCGATTTTTGCGCGCATCATGCTTTCTCCTTCGATCGGCGCGGACAATAGCGCCGGGGCCAAGCCAACGCAAACCCTGATATTGCGAGGCAAGCCTATGATATTGCTTGATGAAATAAATCGGAGCCGCATTTCGCATGATCATTGACCGCCCTGCCCCCTTCCCCTATGTACTGGGCCTTGCATGAACTGAAGCTTGAGTGCGTGGAGGCTGCGAATTCGCCGCTCCGCACCGTATGCTGCGCGGATGGCCCGCCGGGCCTTTGCAACGCGCAGCCTGATAGGAGTGCCGCCATGGCCGAGATGACGCCCGCGTCGACCGCCCCTTGGGCCGCCGAAAAGCCGACCGCCCTTCTGGTGCTGGCCGACGGCACCGTCATCGAGGGCCGCGGCCTCGGCGCCACCGGCTCCGCTGTCGCCGAAGTCTGCTTCAACACCGCGCTCACCGGCTACCAGGAAATCCTCACCGATCCGTCCTACGCCGGCCAGATCGTCACTTTCACCTTCCCGCATATCGGCAATATCGGCACCAATGGCGAGGACATCGAGGACCTCAATCCGGCGGCCCGCGCCGGCGCAGTCGGGGCCGTGTTCAAGGCCGACGTCACCAACCCGTCCAACTACCGCGCCGCCGGCCACCTCGACCAGTGGCTGAAGAAGCGCGGCATCGTCGCGCTCTCGGGCATCGACACCCGCGCGCTCACCGCGCTGATCCGCGAAAAAGGCATGCCCAACGCCGTCATCGCGCATGCACCCGACGGCGTGTTCGACCTCGACGATCTGAAGCGGCGCGCCGCCGCATGGTCTGGCCTGATCGGCCTCGACCTCGCCAAGGAAGTCACCTCGGGCCAGTCCTCGGCCTGGCGCGAGACGCCCTGGGTGTGGAATGAGGGTTTTGGCGAACAGGCGGCGCCGGTGCTGCACGTCGTGGCCATCGACTACGGCGTCAAGCGCAACATATTGCGCCTGCTTGCCGGCCTCGGCGCCAAGGTGACGGTCGTCCCGGCCAGCACCGGCTCGGAAGAAATCCTCGCCATGCAGCCGGACGGCATCTTCCTTTCCAACGGCCCCGGCGACCCGGAAGCCACCGGCGACTATGCCGTGCCGGTCATCCAGGACCTGCTGAAGACCGGCATTCCGGTGTTCGGCATCTGCCTCGGCCACCAGATGCTGGCACTGGCGCTCGGCGGCAGGACCGCCAAGATGCACCAGGGTCATCACGGCGCCAACCATCCGGTCAAGGACCACACCACCGGCAAGGTCGAGATCGTCTCGATGAACCACGGTTTTGCCGTCGACGCGGATTCGCTGCCGGAGGGCGTCGAGGAAACCCATGTCTCGCTGTTCGACGGCTCGAACTGCGGCATCGCGCTCACCGGCCGTCCGGTGTTCTCGGTCCAGCATCATCCGGAAGCCTCGCCCGGCCCGCAGGATTCGCACTATCTGTTCCGCCGCTTCGTCAACCTGATCCGCGAGAAGCGCGGCGAGGAACTGCTGGCCGAGCGGGCTTAGCCCGAAGCGTCGCGACCCGCCGCGACAGCGACAGCCCGTCTCCTCGCCAGCGCAATGCGGCTGTCGTGGCTCATGCCTGCGCTCCATCTTCCGCGACGCTGGTCGCGGCGTTCTTCAGCCGCGAGGGTCTTGCGACTTTCGTGACGAAGACGATGAGCGCCAGCATCAGGAAGCATGCGCCAACCAGATAGGGCGCGCCACCGAAGGTCACGGGCGCGCTTGGCCCGGTGAACCAGGAAAAGATCGCCGTGTAGAGCAGCGGCGTGATGATCGAGGTGATCGAGAAGAGCGAGGTCATCGCGCCCTGGAGTTCGCCTTGCGCCGAAGGCGGCACCTTGGCGGCGGCGAGGCTCCTCAGCGGCGGATCGGCAAGTGCCTCCAGGCAACCGGCGACGATCACCGCATAGATCATCCAGCCCTGCGTCGCGAAGGCGTAGCCGAAGGCGCTGAGCGCCGTGAATGTCAGGCCGATGACAGCCGTCTTCCACTCGCCGAGCCTGGGGATCACCCGTGGCAGCACCGTCGCCATGACGATCGCGCCGCACAGGCCGAAAGCGCCGAGTGAGAAGCCGATCTGCTGCTCGCTCCAGCCATAGCGGTAGCTCGAGACGAACGACCAGACCGCCGGGTACATCATGTGGCCGAGCGTCACCAGGAAGAAGACCAGCCCGATCCAGCCGATGCCCTCATACCTGCGCATCTGCAGCAGCGTGCCGACCGGGTTGGCGCGTTTCCACTCGAACCGGCGGCGATGCTTCTCGTCGAGCGTTTCGGGCAGGAAGACCATCGCGATCAGGAAGTTGACGAAGGCGAGCCCGGCGGCGAAATAGAACGGCACGCGCGGTCCGAACGTGCCGAGCAGCCCGCCCAACACTGGGCCGATGACGAAGCCGACGCCGAAGGCGATGCCGAGCAGGCCGAAATTCTTCGCTCGGTTCTCGTCGTTCGAGATGTCGGCGATGAAGGCCGAGGTCGTCGAATAGCTGGCGCCCGAAATGCCGGCCAGCACACGACCAACGAACAGCATCGGATAAGACCAGGCGACCGCGCAGATCAGATTGTCGATCGAGAAGGTCAGCACCGAGGCAAGCAGGATCGGCCGCCGCCCGAACCGGTCGCTCAACCCGCCCATGATCGGCGCGAAGAAGAACTGCATGGCCGCATAGACGAAGAACAGCCAGCCGCCCTCGATCGCCGCGCCGCTGATGCTGACACCGGACAATTCCTGCAAATAGGCCGGCAGCACCGGCATGATGATGCCGAAGCCGATAATATCCAGCAGCAGCGTGGTGAAAACCAGCGCGAGGCCCCGCCTGGCGGTTTTGGGGTCGATCATGATGGGTCAGGCTCCTTTGGTCGCCCGGGGCGCAGGCGGACGCACCTTATAGGCGAGCCCGCAAAAAGGAACAATGCGGGAACAGCCAGGAATCGTTGATCCTGACTCTCCCTGACTGCGACTTCGTCGTCAGGCCGGTGTCAGGAAACGCTAGCCGAGACCGCTTCGAAATTCGCTCCGGCTAGATGGCCGCAGGAGTAGAATTTCCAGATGGCCTCGTCAGATCGGGCCGCTCAGCGTGTTGCAGTCCGAAAGCTTGCCGCTCTTGTAGCCGCGCGCCAGCCAGGTCTGGCGCTGCTGCGAGGTGCCGTGGTTGAAGCTTTCCGGCACGACATAGCCCTGCATCTTCTTCTGCAGCGTGTCGTCGCCGATCTGCTTGGCGGCGTTGAGCGCGCTTTCGATGTCGCCCTGCTCCAATATGCCCTTCTGCGCGGTGTAATGCGCCCACACGCCGGCAAAGCAGTCGGCCTGCAGTTCGATGCGCACCGACAGCTGGTTGGCATCGGCCTCGCTCATGCCTTGTCGCATCTGGTTGAACTTGGACATGATGCCGGTGAGGTTTTGCACGTGGTGACCGACCTCATGCGCTACGACATAGGCCCGCGCGAACTCGCCCGAAGCACCGAATTGCTGGTCGAGCTGCTGGAAGAAGGTCATGTCGAGATAGACCTTGTGGTCGCCCGGACAATAGAACGGTCCGGCCGCCGCCGAGGCAAAGCCGCAGGCCGAGCGAACCTGGCCGGAAAACAGCACCAGCTTGGGATCCTCATAGGTCAGGCCCTGCGACTTGAAGATGCCGGTCCAGGTGTCCTCGGTTTCGGCAAGCACGGTCGCGACAAACTGCTTCATCTCGTCATTGGCGGGTGCCGTGCCGCTGCCCTGGCCGCCGCTGTTGTCTGAAATCTGGCCACCGCCCCCCGGCAGCAGGCCGCCGTCGCCACCGCCCAGGATCGCCGAGGGATCGAAGCCGAAATACCATCCGGCCAGCACGACGAGGATAACGAGGATGATGCTGCCGCCGCCACCGGTCCGGCCGCCGATGGGGAGCTGGAATTGGCCGCCACCGCCGCCGATCCCGCCGCCGCCGCTATCGCTGCGGTCGTCCTCGATATTGTCACTCTGACGACGGCCTCTCCAGAGCATGGCAACTCCCCGTGATAGACTTCCTCATTGCTCCGGCAAGGCCGGCTCAACCCAACAAACAATTATCCCAATGGTTGCGCCAAGTCACAGTGTTTTTCGATGGCCAAGGCGATGCCGGCATGACCGCTTCACCACTCTGGCCGGAACCTTTGAAGGCTTGTAGCATCGGCCGTGACGGAGGATGCGAGGGGCGGTTGCGAACGATCGGTCAAATAGTCTTGGTTTTGGCACTGAGCTGCCTGGGCTTGCGGGGAGCCACCGCGGCGACGCTCGACTCCGGCGTCGCCGTCACCGACCCGGCCACCTTGCAGGCGCTGGAGCGCGGCGGCTTGTCGATCAGCCGGCTGCTCGGTCCCGCGCTCGGCCTCACCCGCGACGTCGACAATCACGGCCTGTTTTCCGTGCCGGCGCTGGCCAAGGTGCGCGACACGGTCAAGCAGGAGATATCGGACGAGCCGAGGACCAGTCCCGACCCCTATGTCGCCGCCATGGCCAAATCGAACGACACCAGCCAGAAATTCAATCCCAGATACATCGACGATGACGGCTCGACGCTCGACCTCACCGGCGTCGTCAACCGCATGGATCGCGGCTATCTCGGCCACACCGAATGCGGCGAGATCAGGCTGATCTACCGCTTTCACTATTCGGTCGCCGAAAAGCCGGCCAAGGGCAAGGTGGCGCAACGCATCTCCTCGCGCCTGCCGCTGACCATGAGCCTGGTCTTCAACGCCAAGCCAAGGCGGGCGCAGGCGCGCGCCTCGAAGGATCTGCCAAGTGCAACCGACGTCTCCTGCGCCGAAATCGCCCAGCGCTGGCTTGCCGCCGGCCAGAAAGACCTGCCGCCCGAGCAACTGGCCGCCTGGCTGCGTTCCGACGAAGGCCCGCTGTCCGGCGCCATGCTCAATTCCTCGCAGATCATGCGGCTCGAGCTCAACATGCAGGTGCTGCGGCTGTCGGCCTCGACGCGGCGCGATTTCGGCGGCCATGCCGAATATCTCCTGAAGATCTTCAAATGGGATCCGGCTATCTCGAGCTTCTATGAAGCGAGGATGGAGAACCAGATCGACCGGGCGACGGTGCTGGCCGACGTCAAGTCCTTCGCCAAATGGCTGCTCACCGATCGCAACATCTACGATCTCGACCATGGCCGGCTCGTCATCGACGAAAAATTCCTGGCCAAGAGCGCCGTTTCCGTCGCGCCTGGCGGCTTGAGCCGCTCGCAAAACAACATCGCCTATGGGCTGGTCGACGATACCGATATCGACAAGGCGCTGAAGGATTACGTCGCCAGGGGCAACACGCTCGCCACCATCAAATCGGTCGCCGGCTTCAATTTGAGGCTGAATGAAATGAGCTGCACTGGCTGCCATCAGACGCATGGCATTGCCGGCTTCCACTACACCGGCGCCGACCCGGCCAGCGAACCGCGCCGCAACGCCGTCTTCGTGCCGGGCTCGGCGGTGTTCTTCGCCGACCTGCCGCGTCGCCGCGCCATCGTCGAGCAATTCGCCGCCGGCGGCCATCCGGATTTCACGCGCGGCTTCGCCGCCCGCCCGGACCGGAAATATGCCGAAGCGCTGAAGGGCACCGATCTCTACAATGGCTGGGGCTCGATCTGCTATCGCGGCGACGACGCGAGCTTCAAGGACTGGACCTGCGGCGCCGGCCTGCGCTGCGCCGGCGTCCACGAAAGCGCCATCCATCCGGGCTTCGGCACCTGTGTCAGCGAGAAGGGCACCGCGGTCGGCGATCCCGTCGAGTTCGGCGAGATCAAAATGTCGACCTGGGGCAACGACCAGTATTGCCGCCTGTCGCCGGCCACCGCCAAGGCCTGCGCCATCGACCCCGCGCGGGACAAGAAACCACTGGTCAAACTCGCCGGCTATGGTGCGGCGCGCCAGCGCTACGACAATCCTGATCAGAAGACCGGCGGCTTTCCCGGCGGCATGTTGCGCAAGGCGAGCTGCGACAAGCTTCCCGACGAGGCGACCTGCGGCCGGCTGGCCAAGACCGGCTTCAACGACTGCATCGCGTCCGGCAGGGACCACAAATTCTGCACCGGGGAATTCACCAAGACCGCCGGCCTGCGCGCCTGCGACAAGGCGCATCCCTGCCGCGAGGATTATATCTGCACCGCTGGCTACGATGATTTGCCTCAAGCCAAGCCCGGCGAAGGCACCTGCATCCCGCCCTATTTCATCTTCCAGTTCCGTGTCGACGGCCACCCCAGAAGCTGGGTGCAGGATGTCAGCGAGTGAGAACGGTTTGCCGCGGGCAAATTGAAAGGTCCACTGGACCTTTCAAAGGGCTCGAACGCCCGGAACCATAGCGGAGGGCAACCGGCCGCTGCACAGACAGCTTCCGCCTGCCACTGACCTCGGCGCGCCCTCAGCTTTTCTGCTTGGCGCTGGCGCTCTTGCCGTCGGAGCTTTTCGAGCGCTCCTCGAAACGCGCCGCACCCTTCCTCAGGGAATGGCCTGTCTCGGCCTCGGTCTTGCGCTCGTCCTTCGCCGCCGCCTGCTTCAATCCCTTGGCGGCCTGCTTACCCTTCGCGGTCGGTGCTTGTTCGACGCCCATTGCTTCCTCCCTTGGCGCGATATCAGCGCTATGTGAGGAGCAACGTGCATAAGGGACTGCGGTTCCGGCGACCGCACTGAGAACGGCTGAGCAATTTAGCGCGGCGCCGTCATCGCCTTGCGGAACGCTTCCAGCGTCTCGGCGCTGACATGGTGCTCGATGCCCTCGGCATCGATGCGCGCGGTCTCGGCGCTGACGCCGAGCGAGCGCAGGAAGGCTTCCACCGTCTGATGGCGGATGCGGCTCTCCTCCGCCACCTTGCGGCCGGCCTCGGTCAGGAACACGCCGCGATAGGGTTTTCTCGACACCAGCCCGTCGGCGCACAGGCGCGTCAGCATCTTGGCCACCGTCGGCTGCGCGACGCCAAGCCGCGCGGCGATGTCGACCTGGCGCGCCTCGTTGCCGTCCTCTATCAGATCGGCGATCAGCTCGACATAGTCCTCGACCAGCGCGCTGCGGCGCGCTTGGCGCTGCTGCCGGAACCCTTCCGAATGGACATCGGCGTCGGGCAATGGCTCACGCGGGACGGGTTTGTTCTTCAGCGCCAATGCGCGCTCCTCCTCGGGAGTTTAGCCGTTCCTGCTTTATAGCACGGGCTCTGATTCTTCAGGCCGTTTATTTGCATTCCCCCACAGGCGCAACCGGCGTTCCGATTGCGGTTTCGCAAACCTGAGCGAGCGCGCGGCAAAAAGCACAAACAATGAAATATAGCCTATTGCATAATGTTGAGCCATGGCATAGCTTATGGGTATTCGCCGGAAGTCTCGGAAAGCCTTTTCATGTCAGACGCAGAAGCCACAGCCCCTCGATCCTCATGGAGGTTCGCCGGACGGGACGAGGACGATCAGCCCAGCCTGCGCGAAGTCAATTCCACCATTGCCGTGCCGAGTTCGGGCGTCTGGTTCCGCCGGCTGTTCGCCTTCATGGGGCCGGGCTACATGGTCTCGGTCGGCTATATGGACCCCGGCAACTGGGCGACCGACCTCGCCGGTGGCGCCCAGTTCGGCTACACGCTTCTGTTCGTCATCATGCTGTCCAACCTGATGGCGATCCTGTTGCAGGCCCTGGCCGCCCGGCTTGGCATCGCCACCGGCCGCGACCTCGCCCAGGCCTGCCGCGCCTATTATCCCCGCCCTGTCAATTTCGTGCTGTGGATCGCCTGCGAACTCGCCATCATCGCCTGTGACCTCGCCGAAGTGATCGGCACGGCGATCGCCTTGAAGCTTCTGTTCGGCATTCCGCTGATCGGCGGTGCCATACTCACCGCGCTCGACGCCTTCCTCGTGCTCATGCTGATGAACAAGGGGTTCCGCTATCTCGAAGCCTTCGTCATCGCGCTTTTGATCATCATCTTCAGCTGCTTTGCCATCCAGATCTTCGTTGCCGCGCCGCCGGCCGGCACGATCCTGCACTCGATGTTCGTGCCGTCCTCGGAGATCGTCACCAATCCGGCGATGCTCTACATCGCCATCGGCATCATCGGGGCCACGGTCATGCCGCACAATCTCTATCTGCACTCCTCGATCGTGCAGACCCGTGCCTATGAGCGCACAGAAAAAGGCAAGCGCGACGCCATCAAATGGGCGACGACGGACTCCACCATCGCGCTGATGCTGGCTCTGTTCGTCAACGCCGCCATCCTGATCGTCTCGGCCGTCGCCTTCCACAACACCGGCCACCAGGATGTGGCTGAGATCGACCAGGCTTTCGAGCTTCTGTCACCGCTGCTCGGCCTCAGCATCGCCTCGATCCTGTTCGCCGTGGCGCTGCTCGCTTCCGGCCTGAATTCGACGGTGACGGCGACGCTTGCCGGCCAGATCGTCATGGAAGGGTTCCTGCGCCTGCGCATCCCCAGCTGGGCGCGCCGGCTTCTGACGCGCGGCCTCGCCATCGTTCCCGTGGTGGTCGTCACCGCGCTCTATGGCGAGAAGGGCACCGGCCAACTGCTGGTGTTCAGCCAGGTGATCCTGTCGATGCAGCTGCCCTTCGCGGTGGTGCCGCTGGTGCAGTTCGTCTCCGACAAGAAGAAGATGGGCAACCTCGCCATTCCACGCGGCGTGGCCGCACTGGCCTGGGTGGTCGCGGCGATCATCCTCGTGCTCAACTTCAAGCTGCTCTACGACACGATGTTCGGGGTCGGCTAGAATTCCGCCAGACAGCGCGACAAACCGCCAAATCGCGCTATCTTTCCCGATGCCATGAGCAACATCGAAGACATCAGGAAATTCTACGCCCGGCTGATGGCGGCCAATGCCGCCTCATCGGATCCACGCCTGGAAGAGGTCTTCGCCGAGGTTCCGCGCGAAGCCTTTCTTGGCCCGGGACCGTGGACGATCGTCGCCGGCAGCGGCAAGGTCACGACGCCGAGCGCCGACCCGGCGCATGTCTACCAGAACGTGCTGGTGGCGCTCGATGCCGACAAGGGCATCAACAATGGCGAGCCGTTCTTGCACGCCATGTGGATCGGAAGGCTGGCGCCGAAACCCGGCGAGGCCGTCACCCATATCGGCGCCGGCACCGGCTATTACTCCGCCGTACTGGCCAGGCTGGTTTCACCTGGCGGCACCGTCACCGCCTTAGAGCTTGACGGCAGGCTGGCCGAGTTGGCGCGCAAAAATCTCGAGCCCTACCGCAATGCGACTGTCGTCCAGGGCGACGCCGTGACCACGCCTTTGCCGCCATCCGACATCATCTATGTCAACGCCGGCGTCGTTGCCCCGCCGGTCGGATGGCTGAAGGCGTTGCGCCCCGGCGGCCGCATGATCTTCCCCTGGCGCCCGTCCGAACGCGTCCCGCTGGCGGTGATGGTGACCCGCACCGAAAAGGGCTTTGCCTGCGATCCCTTCATGCGCTCCTGGTTCATCCCGTGCTTCGGTGCCTCGGTTGCCGATCTTGCGGCGAAGATCCCGACACGCGAGCAAGCCGCGCGCAGCCGCTCGATCTGGCTGACGAGCGATAAGCCGCCGGACCGCACCGCCACGGCCATCTTCGGCGACGTCTGGTTCTCGTCGAAAGACGTCCGCGCCAAACCCGGCAACTGACGCATCGATGCGCGGATTTGGCCAGAATTTCGCAGGCCCTGTCGGGATAGGTGCCGGCCAGCCGTCCTTGGGCCATCGTCCGGCCGCGACGGCGTGGATGGGACAAGGGAGAGACCCATGAGAAAGATCATCGCCGCCACCTTCGTCAGCCTCGACGGCGTCATGCAGGCACCCGGCGGGCCGGAAGAGGATCCGGTCGGCGGCTTCAAATTCGGCGGCTGGACCTTCCATTACTTTGACGAGGTGGGCGGCGCGGCGATGGATGAACTGTTCTCCAAGCCCTTCGCCCTGCTGCTCGGCCGCAGAACCTATGACATCTTCGCAGCGTACTGGCCGTATCAGAAAGATCCGATCGCCGATGCCTTCAACCCCGCGACCAAATATGTGGCGACACATCGGCCCGACACCCTCACCTGGCAGAACACGCAATGGCTTGGGGAAGATATCGTCGCGGCGTTGCGCCGCCTCAAGCAAGAGGATGGACCCGACCTGCTCATCCAGGGATCGGCCGACCTCATCCAGACCTTGCTCGCCAACGGGCTGATCGACGAGATCCGGCTGATGATCTTCCCGCTGTTGCTGGGCAAGGGCAAGCGGCTGTTCGGCGAAGACGCGATGCCGGCCGCCTTCAAGCTTGTGAAGTCGCAGACGTCCAGCACCGGCGTCATCATCGCGAGCTACGAACGCGCGGGCGAAATCGAGGTCGGCTCCTTTGTCACGGGCGAACCGTCCGACGCCGAGCTCGAGCGGCGCAGGAACTGGAAGTAGCGGACGGCCTTGGCACCTTTCCTCTCCCTCCGGAGGGGGGGAGAGGTGGCGCTGCGAAGCAGCGACGGAGTGGGGGAAGCCATCGCCAAACGTACCGCCGTAAGACAGGCAGAACCAGGCGGGCAAGAAGACTGGAGGTCTGCGGTAATCAAGCGGAAAAAGATCGACCCCCACTCCGTCGAGCTTCGCTCGACACCTCTCCCCCGATCGACGGGGGAGAGGAACCCAAGTTCTGCTTGGTCTCAAGCCGCCTGTGGCCGTCGCGCCAACCCATCGCGTATATGCCGCGCGAACTCCTGTGCCGCAGGCCCGACGCCATGCCGCGGCAGATGCAGATTGATGGCAAAATTCGGCAGTGGCGGCAGCCCGACATCGAACGGCAAGATGTCGAGATCGGCCGGCACGGTGGAGGCCAGCCAGGTGGTGACGGCAAGATCGGAGCGCACCGTCGCCGTCGTGGCGTCGATATTGCCGTTTTCGAACACGGTGCGCCATTCCAGCCCATGCTCGTTGAGGGCTGACAGCACCACCGGGCGGAAGGCGCAGGTGTCGGCGACGATCGACACCGGCAGCGGCCGCTTGGCGCTGGCGGTGCCGCCTCGGGCGCCGACCCAGACCAGCCGGTCGATGGCCAGGCACTCGCCCGATGTCGGGCCGACGCGTTCCTCGATCACCGCGAGGTCGATGGTTCCGGCCGCAAGCGCTGACGCCAGTTCCGGCGATGACGCGCAGACCAGCGATATCTCGACCTGCGGATAGGTCTCGGCATAGGCCTTCAGCACCGGCGCCAGCAAGGTGCCGACGAGGTCGTAGGGCACGCCTAGCCGCACCTGGCCGGCGACGGCCGAGCCCGCCATCTCGGCCCAGATCTCGTCGTTGAGGCCGAGCAGGCGCTTGGCCTTGCCGAACAGCCGCTCGCCGGACCGCGTCAGGCGCAGGCCGCGCCGGTCGCGCTCGAACAGGCTGCAGCCAAGCGTGTCCTCCAGCCTTTTGACCTGCTGGCTGACGGCGCCCTGGGTCAGGTGCAGCACATTGGCGGCCGCCGTCATGCTGGCCTTGTCGGCGACGGTGACGAAGGTGCGCATCAGCGCCGTATCGAGATTGCGGATCATAATTGCATTATAAATGCTAATGCTAATCATAGCAAACATTGCATTTGCTGATGCACGCACCCAGCCTACGATGGAGCCTCCGATAAAGGACGCCCCATGCTCCAGCCGATCCTGCCGCTCATCCTGTTTGCCTTCGTGGCCACCGCCACGCCTGGGATTGCCACGACCTTGTCCACCGCCTCGGGCGCGCAGTTCGGTTTTCGCCGTTCGGTTCCGCTGATGATCGGCAGCGCCGCTGGCCTCGCTACCGTGACGGGGGCGGCCGCCGCCGGCCTCGCGGGCCTGCTGCTTGCGGTGCCGTCGCTGCAACTGGCGATGAAGGTGATCGGCTCGCTCTATCTCCTGTGGCTGGCGATCAAGATCGGCCGTGCCGGGCCACCCAGTCTCGACGTGACCATGGCCAAGCCCAACAGCTTCCTTGGCGGCGCCGGCATCCAGTGGATGAACCCCAAGGGTTGGGCGATGGGGCTGGGCGCGGCGGCCTCGTTCGCCGCACTGGCCGACGGCCCGGGACAACTCGCCTTGCTGCTCGGCTCAACCTTCGGCCTCACCGCCGCCATCTCGCTCTCCGCCTGGTGCGTGGCCGGCATGGTGCTGGCCCGGCTGCTCAAGACCGAATGGCAGTGGCGAGCGCTCAACATCGTGCTGGCGCTGGTACTGGCCGCATCGATCATTCCGATGTGGCGGTCGGCGTAGCTGAGGCCTTGCAGAGCCTGGGTTCCTCGCCCTCGCCAGAGGCGGGGGAGAGGTGGCTCGGCGAAGCCGAGACGGAGAGGGGGAATGGCGCAATCCTGTCCGTGAATGGGCTTCCAGAATCCTTTCCACCGCTGGCGCAGGCCCCCTCTCCGACCGCTTCGCGGCCACCTCTCCCCCACTCCCGTGGGGGCGAGGAACTCAAGTCCTGAAACCCTCAACCCGCGTAACGCGCCGCCGGCTTGTCGGCGTGCAGGCTGCCGTAGAAGGCTTGGCGGGCGCCGAGGAATGTGTCCAGCCTGGCGACATCGGCAAGTGCCGGCACGGTGACGGCTTCGCCCCTGGCCAGGCCGACAAGCGCGGCATCGACCATATCGTCGGCGGACATGATGATCTCCTTCGGAAGCTGGTCGATATCGCTGCCGGCGAGTTCCCAGAAATCGGTCCGGGTCGCGCCCGGCAGCACCACCTGCACCTTTACATTGGTGCCCGCGACCTCGCGGTGCAGAGCCTCGGTGAAGTTGACGACATAGGCCTTGGTACCGCTGTAGATGCCGCCGAACGAGGTTTCATAGGCAAGCACCGAGGCGATGTTGACGATGGCGCCGCGGTTGCGTGCCAGAAGACCCGGCAGCACGGCACGGGTCAGCCGGGTCAAGGCGATGACATTGACCTTGATCATGCGCTCGGCCGCGTCGGCGTCGGCCGTAGCCACCACCTGCTGGCCGCCAAGGCCGGCATTGTTGACCAGCAGCGTCACGCTGTCGTCGGCCGATATCGCCTGCTCGACGCGGCGCACATCGTCGTGGTCGGAGAGATCGGCGCTGATCACGCTGACCTTGCGATCGTAGGCGTAGCGCAGCTTTTCGGCCAGTTCCTCGAGCCGGTCGGCGCGCCGCGCCACCAGCACCAGATCATAACCCTGCCCGGCCAGCCTGTCCGCATAGACCGCGCCGATGCCGGACGAGGCGCCGGTGACGACCGCCGTGCCCTTGTTTGCCTGTCCACTCATTGTCCTGTTCCTTCCATCTCTGTTCGCTTCGACCTGGCCGCCGGCGCCGCAGGCATTCGCCTCGGCTCGCCGGCAAGCCGCCTGATTGATTTAGTGGCATATACCACTTTCAACGAAGTAGGCATATGCCACTATCTTGTCAATGAGTGCGTTCGGGATTATTTGTCGGGCCGCGGCCGGATAGAATTTTCACGGGCGCCGAGGTACCACCATGCCGAAAGACACCCTGCCCGGGCTGACAGCCTGCAACTACGCCATGCTGCGGCGCGCGACGCGCAAGCTCGGCCAGTTCTATGACGACGTGCAGGCGCCGTCAGGCCTCAAGGCCACGCAGCAGGGCCTGCTATACCAGATCCATATCGGCAACGAGCCGGCGATGGGCGCCATTGCCGCTGCCCTGGTCATGGACCTGTCGGCGCTCGGCCACACGCTGAAGCCGCTGATCCGCGACGGCTATGTCGAGACCTTCGCCGACCCGGACGACCGCCGCATAAAGCGGGTGCGGCTGACCCGGCAAGGGCGCATCAAGCTCGATGAGGCGATGAAGCTGTGGCAGGTCGCCCAGCAGCGCTTCGAGGATGTGGTGGGCAAGGAGAAGGCGGAACGCCTGCGCGCGGTGCTGGATGACATCAGCGCGCTGGATTTCGATCTGCCGCCGGCTGCCTAAGCAATTCCAGGAAAAGTGTGAAACGGTTTTCCGTCCGGAATTGTGTCAAAATGGATTGGCAGCCGACGGCTTTCGAAGCGGCTATTCAGCCGGCATCGCGACCGGCCGTGCCGCCCAGCGGCCGGCCAGCACGATGCCAAGCCCGATCAGCGGGAAGGCAGCCGCGACCAGGCCGAGATCGGCCGGCGCGCCGTAGCGCAGCACGCCACCGCCGACCACCGCGCCCAGCGCCACGCCGAGATAGAGCGCCGAGCCGTTGAGCGACAGCACGATCGGGGCGGCATCGGGTGCCAGCTTGATGATGCGGCTGGCCTGCGCCGGCGGGAACGCCCAGCCGACAATGCCCCACGGCACCATCATCGCCATCAGCGCCGGACCAGCAATGTGCTGCGGCAGGAAGGCCGGCACGACCGACAACATCACCAGCATGGCGGCACTCAGCGTCAGCGACCAGCCGACGGTCCGGGTGGCGCCGAACCGGTCGGCCGCCTGGCCGCCGGCAATGTTGCCGATGACGGCGCCGACGCCGAAGGCAAGCAGCATGCCGGGCAGCGCGATCTGGCTGAGCCCGGCGCCCTGGATGGCGAGCGGCGCGACATAGGCAAAGACGGCGAAAGCGCCGGTCAGCGCCAGCAATGTCGTCACCAGGATCGGCATCACGCCCGGCCGCATGGCGGCCGCCAGCCGGCGCTTCAGCGGCAGCCTGGTGCCGACGATGCCGCGCGGCAGCCTGTACCAGAGGATGGCGCCGGCAAGCGCGCCGAGCCCGGCAATGGCATAGAAGGTGCCGCGCCAGCCAGCGATCGTCGCGACCAGCGCGCCGAGCGGCGCACCGACGGCGACGGCCACCGTGGTGCCGCCGACGACCACGGCGATGGCGCGTGCCCGGTGATGGTCGTCGACCAGCGCCACCGCCGTGCCTTGCGCCGTCGCGGCGAACAGGCCCGACGACAGCGCCATGATGATGCGCGCGATCAACAGCACTTCGAATGAGGAACTCAAGGCGGCGGCGATGTTGCCGATGACGAAGAACACCAGCGTCCACAGGATGACGCGACGCCGGTCCCATTTGCCGGTCAGCGTCGCCAGGATCGGCGTGCCGATCGCATAGGCGAGCGCGAAGGCGGTGATCAGCGTGCCGGCGAGTGGAATGGAAATGCCGGCATCCCTGGCGATGTCTGGCAGAAGGCTGGAGATGACGAAGCCCTCGGTCGAAATCGTGAACGATCCGAGCGCAAGCCAGAAGAGCCGCTTGTCCATGGCGCGTGTCCTTAGTTCAAAAGTTATTGAACAATTGGACATAACAGGGCATGATGTCAATGAAGCCAGGGCAAAATAGCTGAACCATCCTGACAGCCCTGTGTCAGCACGGTCGATCGGTACGGATAAAATGGAGAAACAGTGTGTACGGGCCGGCGAGGACGGATGCGTTGAAATCGGCCCGAACTGCGCTTAGGTTCCAGCCATGACGTTACCTCATCCCAATACGGACCAGATCAGCCTGCCGATCGTGCTTGGCGTGCTCGGCGATCCGACGCGGCTGGCCATCGTGCGCTATCTCGCCAGTAAGGAAGGCGTGGCGCTGAACTGCAGCCGGTTCCTCGATCTCGGCTCCAAGACCAATCTCAGCTACCACCTTGCCAAGCTGCGCGAGGCCGGCGTCACCCGCGCCGAAGTGGTCGGCACCAACCGCATGATCACGCTGCGCCGCGCCGATCTCGACGCCCGCTTCCCCGGCCTGCTCGACAGCGTCATCGCCGCCGCCGTCGACGACCCCGCGCTGCCGGCGGTCGGCGGCCACGATATCGAGATGCCGGCGTAGGGTTGCTGGTTCAAAGGTAAGGGGCTGTCGCCCTAGCGCTGCCAAAAACCGATATGCGGGGCGAGAAGCTCCTCCTCCATCTCGGGGACGGGGCCGTGGACCTCGACCGGCTTCTGCCCGGAGCCGAGGACCGTGCGCGAGGAGAGGTTCATCGTCGGATTCTCGGCATGGTCGCCAGTCAGCGCGAGAAGCTTGGTCTCCTCGAAGCCGTAGACCAGCCGGCCGATATTTGCCCAATAGAGCGTTCCCGTGCACATCGCACAGGGCTCGCCGGTCGAGACCAGTGTGCAGGACCACAGGAATTCCGGCGGATAGGCGTCCGCGGCACGCCGGCTGAGTTCGGTTTCGGCGTGGCGCACGGTGTTGATGTTGCCTTGCCGCATCAGGATGCGGTCATCGGGGCCGACGAGCACACAGCCGAAAGGATGGTGCCCATGCGCGGCGGCGTCGCGCGCGACCTCATTGGCAGCGCGCAGGTGGGCGAACATCTGGTCGCGGGTCATCGCTTGGTGCCTTCCGAACCTGTCTGAGCGGATATCATGAACTCTGGGACGGCGTGGATGGTAGCAGATGGAATGCTGCCTCGCGATAGCCATGGGCGGGCTGCGCGGTGGTTCCGGCTGCCCCAAAGGTGGGGACTTGATTAGGAAGGCGGTGGCTTGATAACGAAGATGGGCCGGCGTCCCGATGGGCCGCACCAGGGAGCCCGTCGCATGCGCATAGCCGTCCTCGCCGATATCCATGGCAACGTCCTGGCGCTTGACGCGGTGCTGGAGGATTTGCGCCGGCGCGGCGGCGCTGAGCTCACCGTCAATCTCGGCGACAGCGTTTCAGGACCGCTCTGGCCGCGCGAGACGTTTGAGCGCCTGGAAGCGCTGAACCTGCCGACGGTGCGCGGCAACCATGACCGCCGCGTCGCGGTCGATCTGGCCGATGAGACCATGTGGGCGTCGGATGTCTACGCACAGGAACGGCTGACTGAGGCGCAGCGCCAGGTGCTGTTCGCGCAGCCGCTGACGCTGGAGATCGCGCCGGGCATCGTCGCCTTCCATGCCCGCCCCGACCATGACGAGAAATACCTGCTCGACGCGATCGTCGATGGCCAGCTGGTGCGCGCGCCGCTGGCGTCGATCAGGCGGCGGCTCAAGGCGCTCGACCCGGCCTGCCGCATTGCGCTGTGCGGCCACAGCCACCGCCCGGAACTGATCCGCATCCCCGACGGTCCCGTCATCTTCAATCCGGGCAGCATCGGCTGCCCCGCCTATGATGATTCCACCCCGCCGGCGCATGTTTCCGAACAAGGCTCGCCGCATGCGCGCTACGGCATCGTCACCTTGGGTGGCGAAGGCCGGCCCGACCGTTTCGAGACGATCGCCGTCGACTACGACCACGAGGCGGCGGCACGACAGGCGGAGCAGGCGGGAAGGCCGGAATGGGCCCACGCGCTGAGGACCGGCTTCATGCCCGGCTGAGCGAAGCTCATGCCCCCGGGGAATGCCTCGCGTTCATGCCGGTAGCCTCATCCGACCTGCTCAAGCGCCTTCGCGGCCAAGGCGTAAAACATCTCGCTTGTAGACACGGCGGCGCAGCGTCGCTTATAAAACCGGCTTCGCGTGCGGCAGCGTTTTCGGGTTCTGGCGGTGCCTTTGGTAATGCAATTGATCGCCGACAGCCAAATGATGAGGCGCACAGTTACGCTCCGAACAACCCTGTACGCGCTGATGGCCGCTCCGTCGCTGATGGCGGCGTGGTCCGCCCTTGTCCCGGCCCATGCCGAAGAGACGCCCTTCATCTCCGTCGTCACCGGTCTCGCGCCTGACGACCTGCTCAATGTCCGCGCCAAACCGTCGGCGACCGGCAAGACCGAGGCGCGTCTGGCCGCCGGCGCCAGCGTCAGGAACCTCGGCTGCAACGACATTGACGGACACCCCTGGTGCAAGGTCGAGACAGACAACCCCAAAGCCAGCGGCTGGGCCCCGGCGCGCTACCTCGTCCCCGTCAACCCGGCAACGGTGCCCGTCGACCAGGCGGCCGATGGAGGCGCGGCGCCCGATGCGCCGCCGCCGGCACAACCCGACCTGACGGCGCGGCTCGGCGGCGCGGCCCATCCCGACACGCCGGAAGCCCCGGTCAAGTCCGCCGCCGAGATCGCCATGCAGGATGCCTACGGCCTGGCGCTGGCGGCGAATGAAACGCCGCCGACCGGAGAAATCCCCGCCCTCGCCCAGGATGCGGCCGCGGATAGCGGCTCGGCGGCGGGATCGCTTCCCGTTCCCACACCGCGTCCTGACGGCGCCGCGCCCGCCGTCGACACGCAGACCGTCGCCGAACTGCCGCCGCAGCCGACCTCGCTTGCCCAGGGCGGCGGCGTCGAAATCCCCTGCGCCCGCTATGTCGGCCAGCCGATGCAGCGCTGCGCGGCCGCCATCGTGCACAAGGGCGCCGACAAGGCCGATATCACCGTGACCTGGCCCGACGGCGGCACGCGCCTCATCTCCTTCTATGCCGGCCTGCCGGCCGGCTCGGACACCAAGGGCGATTTCCGCTTCACCCGCGAGGGCAGCCTGAGCATGATCCGCATCGGCGTCTCCGAACGCTTCGAGATCACCGACACGGTAGCGTTTGGACGCTAGGGATTAGGCAGTAGGCAGTAGGGAATGGGCAGTAGGGACGTACGTCCAAGGCGCTTGAAAAGCCCTACTGCCTGCTGCCCAATCCCTACTGCCTATTTCCTACTGCCTAATCCAGCATTTTCGGGGTTACATCCGCCAAAACTCTTCCCTATAAGGCCCACCTAGCCTGATACCAGAATCGCGAGCACAACCGGCCGGGTCTTCCCGTCCCGGTTTTTTGTGCAAGCCGCCCGCCGAACGGACCTATGACATGCCAAGACGCACCGACATCAAGTCGATCCTGATCATCGGGGCCGGCCCCATCGTCATAGGTCAGGCCTGCGAGTTCGACTATTCCGGTACCCAGGCCTGCAAGGCGCTTAAAGAGGAAGGTTTCCGCGTCATCCTGGTCAATTCCAACCCGGCAACGATCATGACCGACCCGGAACTGGCCGACGCCACCTATATCGAGCCGATCACGCCGGAGGTCGTCGCCAAGATCATCGCCAAGGAGCGGCCCGACGCGCTGCTGCCGACCATGGGCGGCCAGACCGCGCTCAACACCGCTTTGTCGCTGCGCCGCATGGGCGTGCTCGACCGCTACAATGTCGAGATGATCGGCGCCGACGCCACGGCCATCGACAAGGCCGAGGACCGCGCGCTGTTCCGCGAGGCGATGAGCAAGATCGGCCTGGAAACGCCGAAGTCGATGCTGGCCAACGCCACCGACGTCAAGAACGCCGACCGCAAGACGCACGAGGCGGAGCGCGCCGCGCTGAAGGCCGAGAAGCCTGACAATCTCGACGCCGAGCTCGACGCGCTGGAAACCCGCTGGAACCTCGGCGAAGGCGACCGCAAGCAGCGCTACATCAGCCACGCCATGGCAATCGCCGCCCAGGCGCTCGACCATGTCGGCCTGCCCGCCATCATCCGCCCCTCCTTCACCATGGGCGGCACCGGCGGCGGCATCGCCTACAACCGCGCCGAATTCTACGACATCGTCCAGTCCGGCCTCGACGCCTCGCCGACCACCGAAGTACTGATCGAGGAAAGCGTGCTTGGCTGGAAGGAGTACGAGATGGAGGTCGTCCGCGACAAGGCGGACAATTGCATCATCGTCTGCTCGATCGAGAACATCGATCCGATGGGCGTCCACACCGGCGACTCGATTACCGTCGCCCCGGCGCTGACCCTCACGGACAAAGAATACCAGATGATGCGCAACGCCTCGATCGCGGTGCTGCGCGAGATCGGCGTCGAGACCGGCGGCTCCAATGTGCAGTTCGCCGTCAACCCGGCCGATGGCCGCCTCGTCGTCATCGAGATGAACCCGCGCGTCTCGCGCTCCTCCGCGCTCGCCTCCAAGGCGACCGGCTTCCCGATCGCCAAGATCGCGGCAAAGCTTGCCGTCGGCTACACGCTGGACGAATTGGAGAACGACATCACCGGCGGCGCCACGCCTGCCTCGTTCGAACCGTCGATCGATTATGTCGTGACGAAGATCCCGCGCTTTGCCTTCGAGAAATTCCCCGGCGCCGAGCCGGTGCTGACGACGGCCATGAAGTCGGTCGGCGAGGTCATGGCCATCGGCCGCACCTTCCAGGAATCGCTGCAGAAGGCGCTGCGCGGGCTGGAAACCGGCCTGACCGGCCTCGACGAGATCGAGATTCCCGGCCTCGGCCATGGGGCGACGGCTGCCAACCACGCCGACGACCGCAACGCCATCCGAGCCGCGCTCGGCACGCCGACGCCGGACCGGCTGCGCATGGTGGCGCAGGCGATCCGCATGGGCACGTCGCTGGAAGACGTGCACGCAATGTGCAAGATCGACCCGTGGTTCCTCGAACAGATCGCCGGCATCCTCGCCATGGAAGCCCGCATCCGCGAGCACGGCATTCCGCAGGACGCCGTCAATCTGCGCATGCTGAAGGCCATGGGTTTCTCCGATGCCCGCCTCGCCTCGCTGACCAGGACCGACGCCGAAGTGGTGGCGAAGATCCGCGACAGGCTCGACGTTCATCCGGTCTACAAGCGCATCGACACCTGTGCTGCCGAATTCGCCTCGCCCACCGCCTACATGTACTCGACCTATGAAGTGCCGTTCGCCGGCGCGCTGGCCAACGAGGCGCAGGTCTCGTCGCGCAAGAAGGTGGTCATCCTCGGCGGCGGTCCGAACCGCATCGGCCAGGGCATCGAGTTCGATTATTGCTGCTGCCATGCGGCGTTCGCGCTGCGCGATGCCGGCTATGAAGCGATCATGATCAACTGCAACCCGGAGACGGTGTCGACCGACTACGACACGTCGGACCGCCTCTATTTCGACCCGCTGACGGCGGAGGACGTGCTGGAGATCCTGCGCGCCGAGCAGGCCTCGGGCGAACTGGTCGGCGTCATCGTCCAGTTCGGCGGCCAGACGCCGCTGAAGCTGGCGGACGCGCTGGAAAAGGCCGGCATCCCGATCCTCGGCACCTCGCCCGACATGATCGATCTGGCCGAGGACCGCGACCGCTTCCAGAAGCTGCTGCACAAGCTCAACCTCAGCCAGCCGAAGAACGGCATCGCCTATTCGGTCGAGCAGGCCCGCCTCGTCGCCGGCGAACTCGGCTTCCCGCTGGTGGTGCGCCCGTCCTATGTGCTCGGCGGCCGCGCCATGCAGATCATTCATGACGAGAGCATGCTGCAGTCCTACCTGCTCGACACCGTGCCCGGCCTGGTGCCGGAGGACATCAAGCAGAAATACCCCAACGACAAGACCGGCCAGATCAACACACTTCTGGGCAAGAACCCGCTTTTGTTCGACACCTATCTCTCCGGCGCCATCGAGGTCGATGTCGACTGCCTCTGCGACGGCAAGGCGACCTTCGTCTCCGGCATTCTCGAACACATCGAGGAGGCCGGCATCCATTCGGGCGACAGTGCCTGCTCGCTGCCCGTGCACTCGCTGCCTTCCGAACTGGTCGACGAGCTGGAGCGCCAGACGGCCGCCCTTGCCCGCGCGCTCAATGTCGGCGGCCTGATGAACGTGCAATACGCGATCAAGGACGGCACGGTCTATGTGCTGGAGGTCAACCCGCGCGCCTCGCGCACCGTGCCCTTCGTCGCCAAGACCATCGGCCGGCCGATCGCGAAAATCGCGGCCCGCATCATGGCCGGCGAGACGCTGGAAGACGCCTTCGCCCATTATGGCGCGATGCCCGACCCCAGAAATCCCGGCCACATCGCGGTCAAGGAAGCCGTCTTCCCCTTCGCCCGCTTCCCCGGCGTCGACATATTGCTCGGCCCGGAAATGCGTTCGACCGGCGAGGTCATGGGCCTCGACCGCGACTTCGCGCTGGCCTTCGCCAAGAGCCAGCTCGGCGCCGGCGTCGACCTGCCGCGCTCTGGCACGCTGTTCGTCTCGGTGCGCGACGAGGACAAGAAGGGCATCCTGCCGGCGGTGAAACGTCTGACAGGCCTCGGCTTCAAAGTGCTGGCAACGTCGGGCACGCAACGCTTCCTTGCCGAAAACGGCGTCGACGCCGAGAAAATCAACAAGGTCCTCGAAGGCCGCCCCCACATCGAGGACGCCATCCGCAACCGCCAGGTCCAGATCGTCTTCAACACCACGGACGGCCAGAAGGCGGTGTCCGACTCGAAATCGCTAAGGCGGGCAACGCTGATGCAGAAGGTGCCGTATTACACGACGCTGTCGGGTGCGGCCGCCGTGGCGGAGGCGATCGCGGCACTGAAGGCGGGGAGCCTGGAGGTCACGCCGCTGCAGGAGTATTTTGCGTAAGAGTGCCCTTCCCTTCTCCCCCTGTTATGGAGAAAGCGGCGGAGCAAAGCTCGGTCGGACGAGGGTGTCGAACAGACTGGGCGCCGGCATATTCGTCACGACGGGCCGTTTAGCCCATTTAACCTACCCTACCGCGAAGGCGGCCAACTAACTATCCTAGCGGCGCGTCTGAAAATGCGAACGAACGATTTAGAACATAATAGCTTTGTGAATAGGATGACTGCCATCATAGTGGCGTACAAAAGCGCTTCTTAGCGACATTGAAAAATGGTGCCCGTCATTTTTTAACGAACGAAACAACTCGCTTTTTTTGAGAGCATCCTTGTCTTCTCTTTCAAGTTTATTTCGAATACCAGGCTCAGCCATCTTCGCCAAAAATCTATCATAGTACATGAGCGGCTCAAACGAGTCCTCGCCAAGCACGCTCAGCACCCTTTCTATCGGTGTCAGTCGCATCAAGCGCTCACAAATCATTCTCTTCTCCAATGCGCTTCTTTGCGCGGTTTCAGCGCAAATCAAAAGGCCGGAGAAATATATCAACTTTCGCGAAAAAACTAATTTTATATTTCTAATACCCCAAGGCTTTCCATCTTCCTCAGTTTTAAATTCGAAATCCACACATACAGTCCTGTAGTATCGAATGATGTCATTCAGAAGGAATAAGCCGAGTTGATGATCTGTAATCTGGTCGGAAATATAGCGCTCCAGCATAGATTTAGCTAATTTATCGTAAGAAGCAGCGTCTCCGACAGAAGTTGACTCAAGTATAAGTAACATTCTTCGAGTTATGCTCTCGTTGCTATCAGATGTCCCTCCAATATTTAGAAGCATATCATCATATTTAACTATGCTATCCTCACCAAAGACACCAGTGGAGCCAGGTTTCTTCAGGCCAACCGCTTCGTGGGCCTCAGACCAAATTCTTTGAGCTGAAGGTTTAGAAACCTTCTTTTGAACGACAAAAGCATCGAAATCGGAACCGTCGACGAGTTCCTTTCTTGCCAACGATCCATTTACGACCAAAAAAATCCCTGAATTTACATAGGACGTACTTAACTTCTCTAATTCCTCCAGCTTCTTTTCGGATTTTGAGTGAGCCTCTTTTATGTTATTAAAGCGCCCATCAAGTTCACCAATTTTCACGCACTCCCCCTCTTTCTTATATATCTGCGATACAAATCAGAAATCGAAATCAGCGACACCGACTTGTCAATATCAAAATTTGATTCTCTAGGCGTCGACCTGCGTTTCGATTTCTTGTCGTACAGCTCAGGGTAAAGACCAATCTCATCGGCAAGCTCTTGGTCGATTTTTAGGTAATCTCTATAATCGATATCTTGCTTTCTCGAAATGACCAAATCGATATATGCGTCTTCGAACCTCGCGTAGGCGCCTCGCTTCAAGAACTGGTCGTAAAATGAAGCCTTTACGCCCCAAAAATTATCAAGGTTGTGCACTTCATTTTCGTTTAGAGTTCTGTGCTGATAAAGGGCAGAAAGCGAGTTGATCGCCTCCAACACATCGAATGGCGGCTGAAGTCGAAAAGAGGCCATAAACCGGAGCATACCATCAAGCGTATCTATGTTGATCGGATTATGAAAAACCCACCCAAGCTCATTGTCGTCTCCGATGCTTATAGCAAGAACCCTCTCACCACTCAGATCAAATCTTGACAGAGCACCGGCAATACCCATCTCCGGCACCGAAAGTACGTACTCCAAGATTACCCTGTGATTTATACTTGGGTTTATCTTCTTAAACGCACGCTCAGTGCTATGAGAAAATGGGCTATGACCGAGATCATGACAGATTGATGAAGCAATAACATACATCCTATCCTTATGAGAAATCTCTATGCTATTTATCAGCTTCTGAGCTAGAAATAAAACCCCCATGGTATGATCCGACCGACTAAAGTACCATGTGGTATCTCTCGATTTGTGAAGATTATAATAGTCAATCGCTCCCAAAAAGGAGACCTCCTGCAAACGACGAAACGCTTCAGAACTGACAAGAGACTCTATTAATTCCCTTTCTGATTCTTCCATCCAAGGCTGCCTATCTGAAGTCGAATTCATTATTGTTCTTCGTCTACGAAGGGAGGGCTTGTCCCTACCAGGCTACTATGGTTCTCGCACGGGCGTAAGGCCCATATCACGCCGTGTGTAGCGCGGATGAGGCTGAACCTAGAGCGCACCTCTGTGGTCACCACATCAATCGATCGGAGGGACCTCACCCCACCGCCACACATTCAATCTCGATATCAAACTCCATCGGCCAGGACGCCACCGGCACAAATGTCCGCGATGGCGCGTTCTCGGGGAAGTACCGCGCATAAACCCGGTTGATCGCGCCGTAGAAGCCGGCATTGACGGCGTAGATGCGCACCATCACCACATTGTCCAGCGAGGTGCCTGCCGCTTCCAGGCAGTGCTTCAGCGCCCTCAGCGACGCCTCGGTCTGCGTTTCGATGTCGCCTTTGACCAGCTTGCCAGTCAAAAGATCGAGCGGCGGCGTGCCGGAGACGAAGACCAGCCCGGCAGCCTTGGTCACCAGCGACAACGGCACGCCGAGCGCGCGCACCGCCGCCGACAGCACCGGCACTTCAACAATTTCCTTGGTCATGACGATCTCCCTGTGGTTACGGCGAGCTTATCTCGCTCCGGGCTGAACGCCAGCACCCGGCAAGGTCGTCCGGAAGTCGCCGCTCAATGGAAACCGCGTCACCATGAAGCGGCGTTTTTGCAGGCCTAAAAATTTCAGGAAACAACCAGCATGGATGCCGGTTCGCGACGGAAAACTCACCCCACCGCCACACACTCGATCTCGATATCAAACTCCATCGGCCAAGACGCAACCGGCACAAAACTACGCGCCGGCGGGTTCGTCGAGAAGTACCGTGCATAGACCCGGTTTATCGCGTTGTAGAAGCCGGAATTGACGGCGTAGATGCGCACCATCACCACATTGTCGAGCGAGGTGCCTGCCGCTTCCAGGCAATGTTTCAGCGCCTTCAGCGATGCCTCGGTCTGCGTTTCGATGTCGCCGCGCACCATCTCGCCGGTCACCATGTCCACCGGCGGCGTCGCCGAGATGAACACGAAGCCGTTGGCCTTCACCGCCGTCGAACAGGGCAGGCCGAGTGCGCGCACCTTGTCCGACATGACAGGCACTTCGATGACTTGTTTTTTCATGGTGATGCTCCCTGGTTAGCAGGGAACTTACCCCGGCACTGGCGGAACGCCAGTCTTTCCCTTCTCCCCTTGTGGGAGAAGGTGGATTGCCGCGAAGCGGCAAGACGGATGAGGGGTGTTCCAGCGGAGTGAGACGCTGATAATCAGCTATACGGTCACGGCTGCGCAAGCGGTGTTGCCAAGCTGGAACACCCCTCATCCGACCGCTTCGCGGCCACCTTCTCCCACAAGGGGAGAAGGAAAGTCCCGCGTCGCCGCCCTCACCCCTGCCCCGGATACGGCGTGCCATCCTTGTGCAAAAACCGGCCATCCGAGCTCGGGCTCATCATGTCGATGTCGGAGCAGGTGATGACATCGTCGGGATTGCGCGAGCCGACCTCGAGGTAGCGCGCCGTGACCGATGACCGGTTGATCAGGTGATGGCCGTTGCCGCTGTTCTTGGCGAAGGCTGCACTATCGCCCGCCTTGAGCAGCGTCTCGCCGCCATCCTCGACCAGCGTCAACTCGCCTTCCAGCACATAGACGAACTCGTCCTCATGGCTGTGCCAGTGGCGCTGGCTCGACCAGCCGCCGGGCGGCAGCGTCATCAGGTTGACGCCGAAATCGCTGAGCCCGCCGGCATCGCCCAGGCGCCGGCGCGTGCGGGCGGCGCAAGGGGCATCGAAGGGCGCGGGATAGCCGGAGCCTTTGCGGACGGGGACGGATGCGAGGTCGATCTTGGGCATGGGTGGCTCCATGGTGGTGGGGGAAGTCTATACGCCCGCTCACCACCAAACCATCGAAGTCAGCGCTGCCCCTCATCTGCCTGCCGGCATCTTCTCCCCGTAAACGGGGCGAAGGGGCTGTCGCGACGCCGGCTCTTCTCCGGCAGCGAACAGGATTAGCGAAGCCCGGCGCAGGCGTCTTTCTCCCCGTTTACGGGGAGAAATGCCCGGCAGGGCAATGAGGGGCAGCGCAAACGTCAAATGGATGGTGCCGCAGTGGCCGCCTCGCTCCCCTAATGCACGGCCGCCAAATCCTTCAGATGCATCTCGTGCATCTTCAGCGTTTCGAGCGTCTTCTTGGCGAATTCCTTCAGCGCCGGGTCGTCGCCGGACCGCGCATAGGTCGAAACCATCGCCACGGCCTGCTTGTGCGCCTGCGTCTGCAAGGTGATGTATTTGGCCTGGAAGGCGTCGCCGTCGAGCGCCTTGAGCTGGTCGAGCATCGCCTGGTCGTTCGGCAGCAGCGGCGGGCCTTGCGGGGTAACGGACGCCGTGGTCTGGCTCTTTTCAAGCGCCGCCTTGAAATCTTCGCCGGCCTTGGTGTGGTCCTTGACCATCAGCGCGGCGAAATCCTTCACATCCGCCGCGACGCCTTTTTTCTCGGCCAGCTTGCCGCTTTCGATCTCGAAGCGGTTGGCGCTGACCAGGGTCCTGGCGAAGGTTTCGGTGTCGACCTTGTTTTCAGAGACAGGCGGCACGTCGCTGGACGGCTGTTGGGAAAAGGCTGAAGGCGTTCCGGCCAGAAGGGCCAGCATGGCGGCGGCGAGATGCGGTTTCATCGAAACGCTCCGTGAGAGGTGTCCTCGAAGGCCCAACGCGGCAGAGGCGGTGAGGTTGCCGATGCGCCCGTTCTCCCGTCCGGGAAGGGATGAAAAGCGGCCTCGCGATTGCAGCGTGTCCGCTCCTCTACGGGCGGCGAGGCCCCAGCAGGAAGGCCGTCATCGTTGCGCTCACGCACGCCACCGCCAACAACGCGACGACGCCCGAAGCGCCGGTCCCGCGGCGAATTGAAACAAGGTTTTCTGAAACGGGAGCATTGTGAACCAGGCCGTACAGATCGGACCTGCTGCCATGCCGAACGGAATAGGCGCGGGTCAACTCCGCACCGAGCAGAAAGATCTGTGATGAATAGTAGACCCAGAGCAGTATGACGAGCAGCCCTCCGGCCGCGCCATACGACGAAGCGATTGCACTTGTGCCGATATACCAACCGATAAGCGACTTCCCCAATGTGAACAGAGCGGCGGTCACGACAGCGCCGATCCAGACATCCCGCCATTCCAAGGCGCGGTCCGGCAGGACCTTGTAGATCGCGGCGAACATCACGGTGATCAGGGAAAAAGATATCAGGGTGTTGATCGCGCTCAGAACAAATTCGCCGAACGGCAATCGAGCGCTGATCACGCTGCCCAAAGCCGAGATCGCCGCGCTCGCCACCAAGGAGACCAGCAACATAAAGCCGAGGGCGGCGACCAGGCCAAGACTTGCCGCACGGGCGCGCAGGAGCCGCGACAGCGAACTCCCTTTCGCTTCAACCTTCCATATTGCATTCAGGGCCTGCTGCATCTCGCCAAACACCGCGGAGGCGGTGACGAGCAAAGTGGCCATGCCGATGATGGCCGCCAAGGTCCCCGATGATTTGCTGGATGCCCCTTCGAGCGCGGTTTGAAGGAGCGCCGCACTTGCTGAACCCATCAGCCCGGAAATCTGAGCAGACAAAGCCAGCTGCGCTGCGTCATGCCCAAACGCAATGCCTGCTATCGCGATGACAATTATCAGAACCGGGGCCAGCGACGTGGCGGCATAAAAGGCCATCGCCGCGCCATGGCTAAGGGCATTGTCGTTGACAAAGCCAACCACGCTTTCCCGCACCAGGTCCCACAGGCTGCTAACTGTCGGTCGCATTTCGAATCCGTGAAGGGCGTCGAAACCGTCTCCTATCAATGCAGCGGGCCTTCCGATGTTCCGGCCGAAGCAGGCACGAGCCCTGCCTGGCTCCTCGAGCAGGTGGGATAGCGACCACTTGCCGAAAAGCCATTCCAGGGTGAAGCGCGGAGACTGAGCCGAAACGTTGTCATGTCAGTGACAACACCCCGCCCCATACTGCAGCTGCTCATGCCAATCCGGCCGGCCTTGCGGGGTAAAATCCATCAGGTTCCACAGGATCTCGCAGGTGCCGATGGCGCGCGGGTCCTGGCCGGGCTCCGGCGGCGCGAAGCCGAGCTCGGACGACCAGAAATGCCTGATGCCGTCGCCGTCGCGGTGGAACACCGACAGCAGCGGGATCTGCGCGCCGTCGGCCGTCTCCGCATTGTAGTCGCGCTTGAAGCTGTTGGCGGCCGACGACACCAGCCGCATGTTCTTCCAGCCGCGATCGCGGCCGAGCGTGACCAGGTTTTCCAATGCGGTCTTGGCCACCACGGCAAAGTTGAAGCCGGCGGCTTCGAGGTGGCCGACGGCGCCGTCCCACTGGTCGAGCAGCGCCGTGCAGGATGGACATGGCTGGTCCGGCCGGGCGAGCCTGGCCGTGCCGCCAGATGTCGCCACGTCGCGTGTTTCCTGGGGATGGCGCGGAAACATCATCTGGTAGAGGATGAGCGTATCCTTGCCCGGCGCGAACAGCTCCGACAGTTTTGTCTTCGCCGGCCTGCCGTCGGCGTCGAGCGCATCGAAGACATAGTCCTGGCGGATCAGACCGCCCGGCGGCAGCGCCCGCCGCGCCTCGGCCACGGCTTCCATGGCGCGGCGCAGCTCGATTTCCTTCTTCAGCAGCTTTTCGCGGGCGGTGCGGTATCTGGCGGATTCGTTGGGAAAGGTGATCATGATCGGCTCCCTTAAGTCGGCGCCGGCGTCCCGGCGCTGTTGCTCTGCGACCCAAGGACGTTTCGCGACGATCGGTCCCGACATTTTTGCACGCCGCCCGGCGACCGGAGGGGGCATATCTTCCCGATAGGATGGACGAACGCTACTGCGCCGTCGGCACCGGGCAGTTCAACTCGCCTTCAGGGCAGTTGAGATAGGTCTGGAAATCCTTCAGCCGGTCGTTGGTGAGCGCCGTCTGGCAATTGGTGACGACCATCGGATAGACGGTACCCGCCTGGTCGATCGGACCACCCTGGAACTTGCATTCGGCGTCGCGGAAGGCGACCCAGCCGCGCTGCGCGTCGACCAGCAACTTCTTCGACGCCGCATTGTCCTTCAGCCGGCCCTCGATCTGCTTGTAGGCGTCGTTGAGCTTCTTGTCGGCCGCGTCGAAATCCTTGTTGGCGCATAGGTTCATGGTCGTCTGGTCCTGCGCGTTGGCGCAGTCGGCGGCGGCCCGCGCCGGGACGGCAAGCAGCGGAGCGGCAAGGAGCAGAGTAGCAAGGCTGGAAAGCAGAAACCGCATCGTGTTTCCTCCTGTTTCAACAAGCCCCACGCAGGCGGACCTTAGCAACCGAAGGAGTGGAGGCAAGACACGGCCTGCCGTCTTGGTGGACAGTTCCTTTCCAGATCTGCCGCGGGGAAACCGTGTCACCCCTTGACCCCGCCGGCGGTGAGGCCGGAGGCGATCTTGCGCTGGAAGATCAGCACCAGCACCACCAGCGGCACGGTGACGATCACCGATGCGGCCATGATGTTGCCCCAGGGGATCTCGAACTGCGAGTTGCCGGAAAGCAGCGCGATCGCCACCGGCACGGTCCGCTGCGCATTGTTGGAGGTGAAGGTCAGGGCAAACAGGAACTCGTTCCAAGCACCGATAAAGGCCAGGAGCCCAGTGGTGGCCAGCGCCGGCCACATCAGCGGCAGGAAGATCCGCGTGATGATGATCCATGGCGTGGCGCCGTCCAGGATCGCCGCCTCCTCGACCTCGACCGGCAGGTCGCGGACGAAGGCGGTGAGCACCCAGACGGTGAACGGCAAGGTGAAGATCATGTAGGAGAAGATCAGCGCGAACAGCGAATTGTAGAGGCCGAACATGCGCACCAGTTCGAACAGCCCGGCCAGCACCGCCACCTGCGGGAACATCGAGACCGACAGGATGGCGAGCAGCAGCGCCGAGCGGCCGCGGAAGCGGATGCGCGCCAGCGCGTAAGCGGCGGTGACGCCGAGCAGCAGCGAGATCAGGACGACCGCGCCCGAGACGACCAGCGAATTCACCAGGTTGCGCACGAAGCTGCCTTCGGTCAGCACGTTGCGGTAGTTGGCGAGGCTTGGCGTCTTCGGCCAGAGGTCGGCCTGGAACAGCTCGGTTCCCGATTTCAGGCTGGTGACGACGGCGTAGTAGAACGGGAACACCGCGACGAAGGCGATCACCGCGACCAGCAGGTAGAAGGCCGTTCGCTTCAGCATCAGCATCTCAGCGGCCTCCGTCCAGGCTGATCCGGCCGATCCGGATATAGGCGATGGAAAGCAGGGCCAGGATCAGGAAAAGCAAGGTCGAGGCGGCGGAGCCATAGGCGAACTTGTCGAACTCGAACAGGTTCTCGCGGGCGAACACCGACATCGACTTGGTGTGCACATTGTTGGGCGTCAGCACGTAGATCAGGTCGAAGATGCGCAGCGCGTCGAGCGCGCGGAAGATCACGGCCACCAGCACCGCCGGGCGGATCAGCGGCAGGGTCACCCGCCAGAAGATCTGCCACGGATTGGCGCCGTCGAGCTTGGCGACCTCGATTATCTCGCCCGGCAGCATCTGCAGTGCCGCAAGGATCAGCAGCGCCATGAACGGTGTCGTCTTCCAGATGTCGACGATGAGGACGGCCACCATCGCCGTGTCGGCGCTGGCCGTCCAGGCGATCTTGCCGCTGATCAGGCCAAGGTTGACCAGCACGACATTGATGATGCCGAACTGGTCGTTGAGCATCCATTGCCACATCTTGGCCGAAACGATCGTCGGGATCGCCCACGGGATGAGGATCGCCGCCCTGACGATGCCGCGGCCGGCGAACTGGGCGTTGAGCACCAGGGCGACGATCGTGCCGAGGATCGTCTCGCAAGTCACCGAAATCACCGCGAAACGCACCGTGTTCCAGACGGCGCGCCACCACACCGGGTCGACCAGCAGCCCGTCATGGATCACCCGGCCGCTCGGCAGGCGCAGCACCGAGAAATAATTGTCGAAGCCGACAAACCGGCGGGCATCGAGATCCGCCAGCGAGGCGTCGGTGAAGCTGAAATAGACGGTGCGGGCGAGCGGCCAGCCGGCAACGGCGGCCAGCACCAGGAGCATCGGCGCCACGAACAGCCATGCCGAGCGCACGCGCTGCGCCATCAGTCGCGATCGCTTCACAGGCGTGACGCTCACCAGCCCTTGCCTTTCAGCTTGGTCAGTCTCGCTTCGAGGTCGGCCAGATTGTCGGCGGCGCTGCCTTCGCCGGACAAGGTGTTGTGCACCGCCGTCCAGAACTGGCTCGATGCTTCGTTGTATTTGATCTTGACGGTGGCGGAGGGACGCGGCACCGCGTTGAGGAATATCTGTTTCCAACGCGGCACGATCGGCTGTTGCCTGGCGATGTCGGCATCGTCGTAGAGCGCCTGGATGGTCGGCAGGTTGGATGTCTTGAGCGTCCGGAATTTCTGCATTTCTGGCGAGGCGATGAACTTGGCCAGCTCGATCGCCGCGCCGGTGTGCTTGGAATATTTGGAGACCGCAAGGTTCCAGCCACCCAGCGTCGCGACCGGCCGGGCGCCCTCACCTGTGCCGGCCGGCAAAGGCGCCACGTCGAACTTGCCCTTGATCGGCGAGGCTTCGCTGTTGCCAAGCGCATAGGCATACGGCCAGTTGCGCATGAACACGGCGTTGCCGGTCTGCCAGACGCCGCGCGATTCCTCTTCCTGATAGGCAAGCACGCCGGGCGGCGAGATGGTTCCAACCCACCCCTTGGCCATGTCGAGCGCGGCCGCCGCTTGCGGGTTGTTGATTGAGACGGTGCCATCCGGCCCGATGATCTGGCCGCCGCCATTCGACATCACCCATTCGAGCGCGTTGCAGGTCAGCCCCTCATAGGCATTGCCCTGGAAGACGAAGCCCCAGATGTCCTTGTTGCCGGCCGCGCGTTCCTTGTCCATGACCAGCTTGGCGGTGTCGGCCAGCTCCTTCCAGGTGCCCGGCACCTTGGCGCCGTATTTGTCGAGGAGATCCTTGCGATAGTAGAGCGCCGGCGCGTCGGTGAAGATCGGCAAGGCGACGAGCTTGCCATTGACGGTCTGCGACTGGATGATCGACGGGAAATGGGCGCCGACGACATCCTTGGCCGCCGCGGTCAGGTCGACGAGCTGGCTGGCGAGCTGCGGCGCCCAGATGACGTCGGTCTGGTAGACGTCGATATCGCTGTTGCCGGCTGCAAGCCACAGTCTGTACAGGCCGAACTGGTCGGTCGTCGACGGCGGCAGGACGACGATGGAAACCTTGTTGCCGCTCTCTTTCTCGTAGCGGTCGAGTATCTCGCGAAGCACCTTGATGCCGTTGCCGGTGTCTCCCGACACGATCGAGAGGTCGACGGCATGCACCGGAGCGGCCGAAAGCACAACACCAACCGCAAGCGCCAGAAATGCGTGGAAAAGCCTCACGGTGGCGGGTCTCCCTTTGGAGCCGGCAACGGAAACCTCCGCGCGTCAACAGCTCGTCAGATTCCCACCCAATCCCTGAATGCGGAACGACGCTTTGGGTTCCCAAAACCGGAGCGGAGCGTCCTTGACGAGGTGAGCATGGGAAGTGAAGGGGTTCGACGCTTGCAGGCCGGCATCACCTGAACGCACCTAGCCTTCCCAGGCTACGGGCATCATCCCCAGCCGCTCGTAGAGCCGCACCGCGGCGGCATTCTCGACCGTGTTGGTCTTGAGGTCGACATGGGCCGCGCCGCGACCGCGAAAGGTGGCGAAGGCTTGCCACATCAGCGCCTCGCCGATGCCCTTGCCGCGCGCCTCGGGATGGACGGCGAGATCCTTGACGAAAGCCCTTGTCCAGCACAGCGCCGCTGCCGCCAGCCGGCCCTTGGCGTCGATGACGAGGAAGCACAGCGCCGGGTCGAATTCGGGATCGGCCGATATGCGCGGCCACCATTCGTCGAACGGGCCGTCGGCGCCGTCGTCGAACACCTCGCTCAGCAGTGCATGCAAAGGCGGCGCGTCGCCTGGCTCGAAGCAACGCATGGCAAAACCATCCGGCCAGTGCGGTGCAACGAGCGTCTCGTCGAGAAGCTTGCGCAGCCGGATGTCGTTGAGGGCCGGCGGGCGCGGTTCAGGCATCGCGCTCAGGCGTCGGGCTGCGGACGCCGCCTGCGGTCGACACCGAGGCCGGTCGCCTCGAGCAGGCCCCTGCGCTTGGCGTCGAAATAATAGCCGGTCTGGTAGAGCCAATCCGCCTTCTTGGCGTTGCCGCCCGCCACCAGCCAGGCGCCGCGCAGATACTTCACCGCGTATTTCAGATTGGTTTCGGCGTCGAACAGGCCCTTGGCCGGGCCGTCATAGCCCATGCCGCGCGCCGTCGCGTGCTTGATCTGCATCAGCCCCCAATGGCCATTGTTGTAGGCCTTGGGATTGAAGGTGCTCTCGCGGTTGACGACATGGCGCACCAGATCGACCGGCACCTGGTAGAGCGCGGCGTATTTGACGATCAGCCGGTCGACGTCGCCGCGCACGCCGGTATGCTCCTCCTGCGCCGGATCAACCGGCGCGGAGGGAAACTGCACCAGGGAAGCCGGGTTCTGCGGCACGACATAGGCAATCTGCTGCACCGCTGGCAGTTTCTGGCCGCTGCCGGCGACCGCCGGCACGATGAGCCCGGCGGTGGTGTAGGTCTGAACCGCCTGAGCCGCCTTGACGGGCTGGCCCGCCTTGGCCGGCGGCGGCGCCTGCCAGGCGTTGGCGGTCATGACAGCGGGTACGGCGGGTGCGGCCGGCGTCGGGCCGGCAAAGGCGGCGGTCGTCGCGGCCGGCTGGGCGGCTGGATCAAGCGCCGGCGGGGTCGCTGCGCCAGGCGTCAATTCGGCGGTCTGGACGGGGGCGATACCGGAGGATTGCGGCAGCACGGAAACCGTCTCCGGCAGCGGTATGGTGAAGCCGGCATCGCTGCCGGCAACGGTCGCGGTTTCGGTCAGGGACGGCGCGGCTTTCATCTGCGAAGTCGAGGTGCAGCCACTCATGCCGGCTGCCGCCACGATCACGCCGATCGCGATAAAGGTTTGTTTTGCTGGCAAGCCGCGCTCGGGTCCGGTTCGTCGGGATGTTAAGAAATCCCTTACACTAGCGATTCCAGGGTAGCAATCGGGGCCATCTGGTGGTTTTCGGGTGGCGAGACGCGGGCGGTGATGCCATATTGTTCCTGATATGTACCGGCGGGAATCCCGGATTTCGCCGTTTTGCGGAAAGGAGCGCATCATGGAAACGACACCGTCGATCACAGCCGGCCACGCAGTGTTAGAAACAGTGATCGGTTTCATGGGCATCGCCTGGAGCAAAAAGGGCCTGATCCGGCTCTGCCTGCCCGAACGCAGCCGTGAATCAGTGGAGCGGCGGCTGATGCGCCATGGCGGCGTTTCCGCCTCGACGGCCCAGCCGTCATGGGTGGTCGAGCTCATTGCCTCGATCAAGGCATACGCCGCCGGCGAGGACGTCGATTTCTCCGATGTCCCGGTCGATCTCGACGGCGTCGACGATTTCCGCCTGGCCATCTACGACGCGGCACGCAAGCTCAGCTATGGCGAGACAACCACTTATGGCGAACTCGCCAAGCGCGCCGGCCATGCCGGCCTGCCGCGCGAAACCGGTGCCGCCCTTGGCGCCAACCCCGTGCCGCTGGTGATCCCCTGCCACCGCATCCTGGCGGCAGGCGGCAAGATTGGCGGCTTCTCGGCGCCGGGCGGCTCCGTCACCAAGGAAAAGATGCTGGCCATGGAAGGCGTGCGCGTCGGCCCGCCCCCACCGGCGCAGGTATCCTTCGGGTTCTGAACCGCCGGCGCGGACGCTGCCCCTAATTGGCGCTGCCCCTAATTGTTGTGGAAAAATCGCCGGCGGAAATGCCGGTCATTGTCCGGCCGCTTGCAGTTGTAGACCGGGCAGGACTTGGTGTCAGCGCTCGGCACATAGGCGCGCGTCCTCACCTCGCCCATTGTGCAGAATTGCTGGCTCTGCACATAGCGGTCATAGAGCGGCAGCCCCGGCACCCGCTTCGACTGGTAGCGCAGGATGACCGCGCCTTGCCTGGCGATCGTCGACTGCACCTTGCCGCAGCTCATATGCGTCGGGTCATAGCGCGAGATGGCCTGCGCCTCGGCGGCCACCAGCGTCAGACAGGCGGCAAGCACTATGGTTTTCATGGTCTCCTCCCCTGATCCGCCGCCCACTGACAGCGCGATCTGCCACCACGGTTTCACCAGATTGGGGCGGCGGTTGGGCAGTTCTCAATCACGGCTTTCTCACGCAGTCTTGTTTTTGGAACGAAAGCAGCCTATATCAGCCCCATTGATATTTCGGCCGATCGATCCGGGCCTCGCGATCTTCGCGTTTGCTGACGTCTATCTCCAAAATCTCGATGCACACCGGCTGGACTTCGGTCCGGTCAAACCAAAGCAAATGCAAGGACTATTTTTATGGCAACTGGAACGGTCAAGTGGTTCAACGCCACCAAGGGCTTCGGCTTCATCCAGCCTGACGCGGGCGGCGCGGACGTTTTCGTCCACATCTCCGCTGTCGAGCGCGCTGGACTGTCGACCCTGGTCGAAGGCCAGAAGATCAACTTCGAGATCGAGCAGGACCGCCGCACTGGCAAGTCGTCCGCTGGATCTCTGAGCAAGGCAGCCTGATTTTGCGAATGGCGCGCGCCGGGCGAGAGCCCGGGGCGCGCGGCAAGTCACGGATGTACTGACGGTCGCGCGAGAAGCGCGCCCGGAGCGGAAAGACCCGACAAGCTGGAACAGCAGATAGCTGCCAGCCCGGACCGGACGCTCCCGATCAGGCTACCAAGCATGGGAAGGCGGGATTTATCCCGCCTTTTTGTTTGTCTGGGGTTCAGCGAGCGTCCTTCTCCCCGTTTACGGGGAGAAGATGGCGGCAGCCAGATGAGGGGCGGCGCCAGCGGTCCTTCATAAATGCGCTTGGGTCGGCGAGAGGCAGTTTTTGGAACGTCAGCGCTGCCCCTCATCGCCCTGCCGGGCACTTCTCCCCGTAAACGGGGAGAAGGACGCTCTAATACCCAACCCACTCGATCGGCACGTGCCCCGGATCCGCCTCGACACGGCCAAGCCAGGCCATGACAGCCGGATAAGCGTCGAGCTGGAACCCGCCTTGCTCGGCCGTGTGCGTGTAGGCGTAGAGCGCGATGTCGGCGACGCTGAAGGCGTTTCCGGCGAAGAAAGCGTTGTTCTCCAGATATCTATTCATCACGCCGAGCGCCTTGTGGCCGCGCTCCAGCGTCATCGCCAACCGCTCGGGCGTCGCATCCCTGGCGCGTTCGGGGAAGGTCAGCAGCGCCTTGCGCACGGCGATATAGGGCTCGTGGCTGTATTGCTCGAAGAACAGCCATTGATAGGCGAGCCCACGCTCATACTTGTCCGCCGGCAGGAAGCGCGTGCCTTCGCCGAGATAGAGCAGGATGGCGTTGGATTCGGCCAGCCGGCGGCCGTCGTCGAGTTCGAGCAGCGGCACCATGGCGTTCGGGTTCTTGGCGACGAAATCGGCTTTCCGCGTGTCGCCAGTATGCGAACTCACCTCGATCGTGGTGAAGGCCAGGCCAAGCTTGGCCATCAGCAGGCGCGGCTTGTAGCAATTGCCGCTGTCGATCATGCTGTAGAGTATCATGGAGGGTCCCCGGAGCTGCCTTGACCAGGCGATTATCGCAGCCGCCGTGCCTTCAACCAATGATTTGTTTTGGTGGGACAATCAGCGGCGCTGATGAGAGCATCCGTCTCCCCGTTAACGGGGAGAAGTGCCCGGCAGGGCGATGAGGGGCGGCGCTGACGTTTCAAGAGGAATGATCATACAGCCGATAACAACGAAGGCTGGCGCCGCCCCTCATCTGGCTGCCGCCATCTTCTCCCCGTAGAGCGGGGAGAAGGACGCTGTGGCACCGCTTTCGCCAGTCGCCGAAGTCGCTTAGCCGAACAGCGGCACGACATTGTTCTCCCTGCCCAGCAGAGCATCGACTGATAGCGGCTCTTCGTTGAAGATGGTGCCGGCCAGCGCCGGACGGGCGAGGAGATAACCCTGCAGCAGGTCGACGCCGCCGTCGAGCGCGACGCGCAGGTGGACGGGCTGCTCGATGCCTTCGACCAGCACCCTGGCGCCACGGTCATGCAGGCTGGAGACCAGCGGGCGGAAGAAGCGTTCGGCGGCGGCATGGCGGCAGAACTGCGCGAACCAGCCGCCATCGATCTTGACGATGTCGGGCTGAAGCAGGCTCACCCGCTCTTCGGTCGAATGGCCGGTGCCGAAATCGTCGATGGCGATGCGGATGCCGTCGCGCCGCATCTCCCGCACCAGCCGCGCCAGAAGCGCGTCGTCCGCCGCCTGTTCGGTGATCTCGCAGACCAGCATGCTAGGGGCGAGGCCGAGCTCGCCGAGATGCCGGCTCATCAGCCGGATCTCGGCCAGCGCCCGCCCGGAATGGTCGTTGACCATCGGATTGTAGTTGAAGAACAGATCGAGCCCGTCGACGCCGATATTGTGGAAGTTCCTGAGATGCAGCACCCGGCACATGGTCTCGACAAACAGCCGGTCCGCCGGGGCAACGCTTTCGAAGAACGCCCGCGCCGACCCTGCCCTGCCGGCGCGGTGCGGCTCGATCAGGCCCTCGACCGCCACCGCGTGCAGCGATCGCCCAAGCGGCGCGAAGATCGGCTGGTAGGCACTGCGCAGGCGGAACTCGCCGTGGACGCCGTATTCGATGCCTATCTCGTCGACGAAGATCGCTTTGCCGACATTGCGCCGCCGCTCGATCCTCATGGCGCGACCCTGCGCCCGAAGGCTTTTGCCGGCCGCGCTGCACGTGGGGCGACGGCGGTGGACGCATCGCTTGCGGCCGCAACCGGGTCCGGAGTTTTTCCGAAAACACGGAAACTCGTCGGCGCCAGTTCCGGCCGCGCAAGCACGAAACCCTGGACCATGGAAGCGCCGGATTTCTCGGCGAGTTCCAGCTGCCACCTTTCCTCGATGCCCTCGAACACCGTGCGGATGCCTTGTTCCTCGAAGCTTTTGACCATCGTCGTCAACAGCGCGAAGCCGGCGCCGGACTCCATCAGCTGCGTGATCCAGGTGGCGTCGAACTTGACGATGTCGGGCCGCAATTCCTTGATGCGGTTGATATCGGAATCGTCTGCGCCATAGTCATCGACGGCGATGCGAAACCCGTTGCCCCGCAACGCCGCGACGAAGCTGTGCAGGACCTCCTGCGAAGCCGACCTCTGCTCGGTTACTTCGCACACGACGCGGCCCGGATCGATGCCGGCCTCGTGCAGCACCAGCCGCATTTCGCGCAGGGCATTGTCGGCAATCGACCGCTCGGTGAACACCGACGGGTCGAAATTGATGAAGATCGACGCCTCCTGCGGCAGGCAGGCGCCGGCATTGAGCAGATGCAACGTCCTGGTCAGCGCTTCGACATGCAGGCGGTCGGCGGCCGGACAGGTCGAGAAGAAGGCCATCGGCGATTGCGGCTCGCCGTCGCGAAACGGCCGGATCAGCCCTTCGAAGGCGGCAATCGACAGCTTGCCCTGGTTGAAGGCGAAGATCGGCTGGAAGGCGCTCTGCAGCGTGTAGATGCCCCAGACACCTGACGAGGTGCCGTCATCATGACGGATGATATGGGCAAGCCCGACGCTGCGTGACAAGGGTCCCTCGCTCCGCGAAATGGCGGAATGGATTGCGATCCTGCCACTCAAGCCCTTACCGCCCGTTAATGAATTTTTTGTTGCCGCTCACAGGTGGCAATCACGGCTCCTTGAGGTCTGGATCAGCCGACAAAGCTTGCACTGAGCGGAATCATGCGACATGAGAAGCGCCGCGGCCGCTCCTGGCCGCGCCGATCTTCTCAAGGAGAGATATCTGGTCATGGCCTTTCTTGCCGACACCCTTTCCCGCGTAAAGCCTTCCGCCACCATCGCGGTGACGCAGAAAGCGCGCGAGCTGAAAAATGCCGGCCGTGACATTATCGGCCTCGGCGCCGGCGAACCGGATTTCGACACGCCCGACAACATCAAGAATGCGGCGATCGAAGCCATCCGCCGTGGCGAGACCAAGTACCCGCCGGTTTCGGGCATCGTGCCGCTGCGCGAGGCGATCGCAAAAAAATTCAAGCGCGAGAACAATCTCGACTACAAGCCCGAGCAGACCATTGTCGGCACCGGCGGCAAGCAGATCCTGTTCAACGCCTTCATGGCGACGTTGAACCCCGGCGACGAGGTCATCATCCCCCGCCCCTACTGGGTCAGCTACCCCGAAATGGTGGCGATCTGCGGCGGCACGTCGGTGTTCGCCGACACCTCGATCGAGAATGGTTTCAAGCTGACGCCCGAAGTGCTGGAAAAGGCGATCACCCCGAAGACCAAATGGCTGCTGATGAACTCGCCGTCCAACCCGTCGGGCGCGGCCTACACGCAAGCCGAACTGCGCGCGCTGGCCGACGTGCTGTTGAAGCATCCGCATGTCTGGACGCTGACCGACGACATGTACGAGCACCTGACCTATGGCGACTTCGTCTTCAAGACCATCGCCGAGGTCGAGCCGAAGCTCTATGAGCGCACGCTGACCATGAACGGCGTGTCGAAAGCCTATGCCATGACTGGCTGGCGCATCGGCTATGCCGCCGGTCCGGTCCAACTGATCAAGGCGATGGACATGATCCAGGGCCAGCAGACCTCGGGCGCCTGCACCATCGCGCAATGGGCTTCCGTCGAGGCGCTCAACGGCCCGCAGGACTTCATCGCCAGGAACAAGGCGATCTTCCAAGGGCGGCGCGACCTCGTCGTCTCGATGCTCAACCAGGCGCGCGGCATCACGTGCCCGTCGCCGGAAGGCGCCTTCTATGTCTATCCTTCCTGCGCCCAGCTGATCGGCAAGAAGACCAAGGCCGGCAAGGTGATCGACACGGACGAGGCCTTCTGCTCGGAACTGCTCGAGGCGGAAGGCGTGGCGGTGGTGTTCGGCTCGGCCTTCGGCCTCGGCCCCAACTTCCGCATCTCCTATGCGACCTCGGATGCACTGCTGGAGGAAGCCTGCACGCGCATCCAGCGCTTCACGGCATCGCTGACCTGATCGGATCGATCTGACGACAAAAGAAACCCGGCGCCATCATCGCCGGGTTGTTGTTGGCGGCCAGGCACCTTACGCCTGCTGCTTTGCTTGCCTGGCCGAACGCGCCTCGGCCGGCGCCAGGACCATGATCAGCAGAGCGGCGGTGAGGAACGCGGCAATCGCCGCCGTCAGCATTGCGGCGTGGAAGCCGCCGGCATAGGCGGTGGCGAACAGCCGATGCACGCCATCCTCGCCGATTGCCGCGTCGGTCGCGAAATCATGCCGTGATATGGCGGCACGCGCCACCGCTTCGGCATTGCCGACACCGGCGTCACCGAGATATCCGGTCAAGAGGCTCGTCGCCCGCATGCTCATCAGCGCGCCTAGCAGCGCGATGCCGATGGCCAGCCCGCCCTGGCGGGTGGCGTTGATGACGGACGACACCATGCCGGAGCGCTCGCGCGGCGCGTAGGACATGGCGGCGGCACTGCCGGTCGGTATCGCCAGCGAGTTGCCGAGACCGTTGATGATGAACAGGGCGCAGAGCAGCGCGTATGGCGTCGACGGCCCGGCCCAGCACATGCCGAGCATCGAAAGCCCGATCAGCACGTAGCCCGCCGTCATCAAGAGCGAATGCCCATAGCGGGCGCTCAGCCGGCCGATCCAGGGCGACACGACGATCTGGATAAGAAAGGCCGGCGCCATGCGCAGGCCGGTCTGCGTCGGCGACCAGCCCTGCACCTGCTGCAGGAACATCGAGAAGAAGAAGACGCAGCTGTAGGAGGTGAAGCCGAGCGCGAACGAGGCGACGTTGGCGACGGCAAAGCGCACGTCGCGGAACAGGCCAAGCGGCAGCATGGGCCGTGGCGTGCGCGCCTCGAAGCCAAGGAAGACCACCAGGCCGACGACGCCGGCAAGGATGGCCGTGATGGTCCAGGCGTCGCCCCAGCCGCTCTCGCCGGCCGAGATCAGGCCGAAGGTCAGCGCGCCGAGCCACAGGATCGAGAGCGCCAGGCCGACAAGGTCGAGATGGGCATGTTCGGGATGCGCCGTCTCCTCGATCGACACAGCGCCCAGCGCGATGGTGAAAAGGCCGAGCGGCAAATTGATCAGGAAGATGCTCTGCCAGCCGACCGTCTGCACCAGAATGCCGCCAAGCACCGGGCCGACGACCAGAGAAACCGCGGCGAACGAGGCCCAGCCGCCGATGACGCCGGCCCGCTGGCGCGGATCGGCGAAGGCCTGCGTCAGGATCGACAACGCGCCTGGAATGAGCAGCGAGCCGGCGATGCCTTGCACCACCCGGCCGGCGAGCAGCGCCGGCAAATTGGGCGCGACGGCACAGATCAGCGAACCGGCAACGAAGATGCCGACGCCGGCCAGCCATGAGCGCTTGCGGCCATAGCGGTCGCCGATCAGCCCCGACGACAGCATGAAGGCCGACAGGCACAGCGTGTAGGCATCGACCACCCATTGCATGCCGCCGAAATCGGTGTGCAGCGCCTGCTGGATGGTCGGCAGCGCGACATTGACGATGCTGACGTCGAGCAAAGCGACAAACGTGCCGAGATAGACGGCGGCGACGAGCGGCAGGCGATTCTTCGGCATGGTCCATCCCAACATGAAACGTGCAGAGCTCGCTGCAAACCTTTCCGCTCTGTTCCTCAGGATGGTGCGGCCCGAATAGGCCTGCCGTCCGCGGATGGCCAGGACTCAGCTGCCATATTGCTCGCCGGAAACCGCTTCCAGCCAATCGGCATGGACGCCGTCGCGCGCTTCCTGCATGGCGATATGCGTCATCGCCGTCTTCGGCCCGGCGCCATGCCAGTGCTTTTCGTCGGGCGCGAACCAGATCACGTCGCCTGCCCTGATCTCCTGGACCGGCCCGCCCCATGTCTGGGCAAGCCCGGCGCCCGAGGTGACGTAGAGCGTCTGACCGAGCCGATGTGTGTGCCAGTGGGTGCGCGCCCCCGGTTCGAAGCTGACCAGTGTCGCCCTCAGTCGCGCCGGCGCCTCCGCCTCGATGATCGGCGTCTGCAGAACCCGGCCGGTGAAGTATTTTTCCGGCGCTATGATGGTCGACACGCTGCCGCAAGCAATGATCTTCATCGTCTGATCCTGAAACTGGTGGTGAAGCGACCGGCCGCAAACGCCGCTGCTCGTCGAGGCAAACGCATTGTCGGCCGATATCGCCCGAGGCGCAACCGGCTGTTTCGGCTGCCTGGCGGAAGAAGCGGTTTTCTCTCCTTAACCATGAACCTTTCACCATCGTGGCGGAAGGCGTGGAGACGCAGGAAGAGTTCGCGCTGGCCAAGGCCGCCGGCTGCAACCGTTTCCAGGGCTACTTCTTTGGCAGGCCGGCGCCGCGCGACAAGGCGCCCTTTCGCGCCATCGATGCCGAACCCCTGGCGCTGAGCGCCTGAGACCACCACACGGCAGCGGATTTCTATTTTCCTTGCCCTGCCGGCAAACAAGTGGGACGATGCTTCAGGGCAGGTGGCAACAGGAAAAGAACCCCGCCCGCGACGGTCGAACAGGCCGGCCGCCGCTCAGGACCGACTGACCACGCCTGAACCATGCTAGCAGTCGGTCCCTAGGGAAACGCCTGAGTGGAGGTCAGCCATGGGTACTCGCGCCGGAGGACGACGCACGGGACCGAAATGCATTGCCATAGTCGGTCCCTTTGCAAGCGGTAAGACGACACTTCTCGAAGCTATATTGGCCCGCACGGGCGCCATCCCCCGACAAAATCCGGTTTCATCAGGCAGCACCGTCTCGGATCATTCGCCGGAGGCGCGCGCCCACGCCATGAGCGTCGAGGCGACGATCGCCACCACCGAATTCATGGGCGAGCAGATCACCTTCGTCGATTGTCCCGGCTCGATCGAATTCTCCTTCGAGGCCGAGCCGGTGCTGGCCGCCTGCGACCTCGCGGTGGTCGTTGCCGAGGCCGACGAAAAGAAGATCCCTGCCCTGCAGCTCATCATCCGCAAGCTCGACGATCTCGGCGTGCCGCGGATCCTGTTCCTCAACAAGGTCGACAAGGCGATTTCAGGCGTACGCGACACGCTGAAGATGCTGCAGCCGGCAAGCTCGGTGCCGCTGTTGCTGCGCCAGATTCCGCTGCGCAAGGACGGCGTCGTCATCGGCTCGATCGATCTGGCGCTGGAGCGCGCCTACATCTACCGCGAATATGCCGAAAGCGAGGTGGCTCAGATACCGGGCGACGACAAGGCGCGCGAATTGGAGGCGCGCTTCTCCATGCTCGAGACCCTGGCCGACCACGACGACCAGCTGATGGAACAGTTGCTCGAGGAGATAGAACCGCCGAAGGACGCGATCTTCGACGACCTCGCCGCCGACCTGCGCGAAGGCGTGGTGACGCCGGTGCTGATCGGCACCGCCGAAAAGGGCAATGGGGTGCTGCGCCTCTTGAAGGCGATCCGCCACGACGCACCCGACATCGAGGCGACCCGCAAGCGGCTTGGTGCCTCGGACGGCGGGGCCACCGTGGTCCAGGTGATGAAGACCATCCACACGCCGCATGGCGGCAAGCTGTCGGTGTCGCGCATCCTGTCCGGCCAGGTCGCCGACGGCTCCGAGCTGTGGCTGCCCGGCGGCGACACCGCCAAGGTTTCCGGCATCTACAAGATGCTCGGCAAGGATCAGTTCAAGCTCACCGCCGCCAAGGCCGGCGACACGGTGGCGCTGGGCAAGCTGGACGAGGTCAAGACCGGCCAGACGCTGACCTCGGCCAAGGGCGGCACCAAACAGCTGTTCACGTTCGAGCCGCCGCAGCCGGTCTTCGCCTTCGCGCTGCGGCCGAAGGAACGCAAGGACGAGGTCAAGATGTCGGCCGCCATCCAGCGGCTGGCCGAGGAAGATCCCTCGCTCAGCCTGCGCCACAACCAGGACTCGGCCGAGACGGTGCTGTCGGGCCATGGCGAAATGCATCTGCGCGTCGTGCGCGAGCGGCTGGAGGGCAAGAACCAGATCCCCGTCGAAGGCCACGCGCCCGCGGTGCCCTACCGCGAGACGATCCGCAAATCGGCGCAGCAGCGCGGCCGCCACAAGAAGCAGTCGGGCGGCCATGGCCAGTTCGGCGATGTGGTGATCGAGATCAAGCCGCTGCCGCGCGGCTCAGGCTTCCAGTTCACCGACACCATCACCGGCGGCGTCGTGCCGAAGACCTACATCCAGTCGGTCGAGACAGGCATACGCGACTACCTGAAGAACGGCCCGCTCGGCTTCCCCGTCGTCGACGTCGCCGTCAACCTGTCGGACGGCTCCTACCATGCGGTGGATTCCTCCGACATGGCCTTCCAGATGGCAGCGAAGCTCGCGATGAAGGAAGGCATGGCCGCCTGCTCGCCGGTGCTGCTCGAGCCGGTGATGAAGGTCGAGATCGTCACGCCGTCCGACGCGACGTCGAAGATCATCGCGCTGATCCCGCAGCGGCGCGGCCAGATCCTCGGCTATGACGCGCGGCCGGGATGGCCGGGATGGGACGTCGTCGAGGCGACCATGCCGCAGGCCGAGATCGGCGACCTGATCATCGAACTGCGCTCGGCGACCGCGGGCGTCGCCAGCTATCGCGCCGTCTTCGACCATATGGCCGAACTCACCGGCCGTCTCGCCGACGAAGCGATGAATACCAACGGCAAGGCCGCCTGATCCTGATTTCGACACACCATCCCCTCGAACCCTTGTTCGAGGGGATAAATACCAAAAACGACGCCCGGGGAGCCGGACGTCGTTTTGTTTGCGGACCGTTTTCTCGGGAGGGGAAACGGCAGGCCCGCCGCATGCACAGTCGCCGCTTTCGGCGGAAAAGGGTTCGGACGCGGTAGCCGCCTGAGCCCGGGCCGTACGAGTGATGCCCCCATCTCCCGTCCGAACCACACCGCGTCCTAGCCTCTTCATAGCAGCGGAAGGCATCGTTGTCATGTTACCAGAGGTTACATGACACTGTTACGCGGCAATTCTCGTGGAATTCCCAGCCATCCCGGCAGGGTCCGGGCAACAAAAAAGCCGGATCAGTGAAGATCCGGCTGAGTTTGATTGGAAGTGCCTGTTAAGGCTAACCTCCAGAGGGGAACACTCGAGGGCGCTAATGGGAGGAGAACGCGCCCAGGAGATGATCTATATATGTGCTCAACATGCCCAAGAAACAAGCATCTATTTTGCAACACACGCATGCAAAAAGACATAGGCTGTGGTCCAACCCATTCCACGAGCCAATAGGACCAGCAGAATCGTCAAAAATGGGGCGCTCAACCACGCAATCGTCACTACAGAAGCGTGAATCGCGACCGGTTTTCGCCCCAAACCACCAAAATTACGCAATGATGTCGAAGCAGGCAGCAGACGTCCATTTCTGAGGCAATCGGAGAGAAAGCAGCCAATGCGGACGTTTTCGGCGATCGCCGGCAGCACGGCCTTCTTCATCGCGGCACCCGGCGTGGTCGCCGGGCTGGTTCCCTGGCTGCTCAGCGATCATTATCGCCTGCCGTGGTCCACCATGCCGGGCTTTGTTCCTGCCGGCGGCGTCCTCATCGTCGCCGCGGCTGCTGTTCTGCTGCATGCTTTCGCCAGCTTCGCGCTCGAGGGGCTGGGCACGCCGGCCCCGGTCGCGCCGACGGAGAAGCTCGTGATCGGCGGCATCTACCGCCATGTCCGCAACCCCATGTATGTCGCCGTGCTGTCGATCATCCTCGGCCAGGCGCTGCTGTTCTCGAGCTGGACGCTTGTCGGCTATGCCGTCATCGGCGCTGTTGTCATGAGCTCCTTCGTCAAATTCTACGAGGAGCCGACGCTCGCCCGCCGCTACGGCGCCGACTATGAAACCTATCGACGCAACGTCCCCGGCTGGCTGCCGCGCCTGACGCCCTGGCGGGGCGAACAGATCACCAGTGCTGCCGATCGTCCGCTAGGGCTAGAATGACCAACTGCGCGCTTTGGCGATAATGAAATCGCGGAACACGTGCAGCTTGGCCTGGTTCTTCATCGCGTCGGGATAGGCGAAATAGGTGTCGAAAGACGGCACCTCGGTTTCCGGCAAAAGCTGCACCAAGCCGGAGTCCTTGTTGATCACATAATCGGGCAGCATGGCGATGCCTGCGCCGCCCTGCACGGCGCGCTTGATCGACAAGATGTCGTTGATCTGCAGCGACGGCACACGTTGGCCGCCCTCAAAATCGCCGACCGTCTCCAGCCAGTTCAACTCCGACAGATGCGACGGCACCGGCAGGCCGAAGGTGACGATGCGATGGTTTCTGAGCTCCGCGACCGAGGCTGGCTTGCCATGCTTGGCGACATAGGAGGGTGCCGCATAGAGGTGGAAATGCACGGTGAACAGGCGGCGCTGGATCAGGTCCGGCTGCTGGGGCTGGCGCAGCCGGATGGCGCAATCGGCCTGGCGCATGGTGAGGTCGAGCTCCTCATTGGCGAGGATCAGCTGCAGGCTGACTTCCGGATAAAGCTCGATGAACTCCTGCACCCGTTCGGTCAGCCAGCCGGCGCCGAGGCCAACCGTTGTCGTGACGCGAAGCACGCCGGAGGGCCGGTCCTTGGTCTCGGTCAGGCGCGACTTGATGGTCTCGAGCTTCATCAGCACGTCATGCGCCGTGCGAAACAGCATCTCGCCTTGTTCGGTCAACACCAGGCCGCGCGCATGGCGGTTGAACAGCGGCACGCCGACATCGTGCTCGAGCGCACTGACCTGCCGCGAGATCGCCGATTGCGACAGGTGCAATGTCTCGGCCGCGTGCGTAAACGACCCCGCTTCCGCCGCAGCGTGAAACACGCGTAGCTTGTCCCAGTCCAACGCCATGATTCCCCTCGTTCTGTTTGGCGTCTGAATGAAAAATCAGGCTTTTACACGGCGTTTCTAAGCCGTTTTTTTAACAGTTTAAAGCGGCCGTTATTCGGCTGCTTCGCGGTGCACCTCGATGCCGGCGAGATACTTTTCCGCTTCGAGTGCCGCCATGCAGCCGAGCCCCGCCGCCGTCACCGCCTGGCGGTAGACATCGTCGGTCACGTCGCCGGCCGCGAACACGCCGGGCACGTCGGTGCGGGTCGAATTCGGCGCCGTCCACAAGTAACCGTTCGGCTTCTGCTTCAGCTTGCCGACAAACAGCTCGACCGCCGGCGCATGGCCGATCGCCACGAACACACCGTCGACCTTGAGGTGGGTTTCGGCACCGGTCACCGCATGCTTGAGCTTCAGCCCTTCGACTGACGGTGGCAGCGGCGCCTTGCCGGGGCGGCCGGTGATCTCGTCGACCACCGTGTCCCAGATAACGCGGACATTGTCCTTCTGCAGCAGCCGCTCGCGCAGGATGCGCTCGGCGCGGAAGTCGCTGCGCCGATGGATGACCGTGACGCTCTTGGCGAGGTTCGACAAATAGAGCGCCTCTTCCACCGCCGAATTGCCGCCGCCGACCACCGCGACATCCTTGCCGCGATAGAAGAAGCCGTCACAGGTGGCGCAGGCCGAGACACCGAAGCCCATGAAATCCTGCTCGGTCGGAATGCCCAGCCACTTGGCCTGCGCGCCGGTTGCGATGATCAGCGCGTCGGCGGTGTAGGTGGTGCCGGAATCGCCCTTGGCGCGAAACGGCCGCACGTTGAGGTCTACCTCGGTGATGATGTCGTTGATGATGTCGGTGCCGACATGCTCTGCCTGCTTCAGCATCTGTTCCATCAGCCACGGTCCCTGGATGGGATCGGCGAAGCCGGGATAGTTTTCGACATCGGTGGTGATCATCAGCTGGCCGCCTTGCTGCAGGCCGGCGACCAGCATCGGCTTCAGCATGGCGCGCGCGGCATAGACCGCCGCCGTATAGCCTGCGGGGCCGGAACCGATGATGAGAACGGGCGCGTGCTTGGTGGTCATCTAAAACCTCTGCGGGCGGACGATGCCTTGGAAAAAGACGTGGAATTCGCGCTCAATGTAAGGGTTGCCAACCACGCCAGCAAGACGAACGGGCCGTCGTCCCCGGAAAGCTTCGGCCCAAAGCGCTTATTCGCGCCATTGCCGCTTTCGTTACCATTCAAAAATCGCGTTGATGAGGGCTGGCGCCGACACAAAAGTCGTTTAATTACAAAATCGCGAAAGATTCTTGCGCCGAGCTGAGACCGCCATGCCGCTGAAAGCCGACCTCGACGCCATCGACTGGAAGATCCTGCGCGAGCTGCAGGCGGATGGGCGCATGACCAATGTCGAGCTGTCGAACCGTGTCGGCATTTCGGCCCCGCCCTGCCTGCGCCGGGTCAAGCGGCTGGAGGAGGCCGGCATCATCCGCGGCTACCGCGCGCTGCTCAATGCCCCGGCGCTCGGCCTCGATGTCGTCGCCTTCTGCCTGGTCGGCCTGCATCACCAGGCCGATGCCGAACTGCGCACCTTCGCCGAGCGCACGCGCGGCTGGCCGATCGTGCGCGATGCCTGGATGGTCTCGGGCGAATCCGATTTCCTGCTGCACTGCGTGGCAAGCGACCTCGGCGCCTTCCAGACCTTCGTCATCGAGGAGCTGACCTCGACGCCGAATGTCGACACGGTGCGCACCGCTCTCACCATACGCCGGGTCAAGGATGAGGGCCTGGTTTCCTTCGAACGCCCCTGAGGCGAGGCGAGCGCCTGTGCGCTGGCGAATTCCTGGCCTTCGCCACACCGGCGCCGCGTTGGTATTCGACAGACGCTGATGTACAAGGCTGGACGGCTCTGCCGGACTTCGTCGCTTGGCTGACCGCTAATTGGTTTCTCAAGCGATTCCAGGAAAAGTGTGTAACGGTTTTCCGTGCGGATTTGCTTGGGTACAGATGGCGAAAGCAGCGTTGCTCTGGGGGCGGCCCGCCATGGGAGGGGGACCATGACTCGATTTGCAAGCCCGGTCTCGGCGCTTATCATCTGCGTGAACGAGGCCGACATGATCGGCCCGTGCCTGGAAAGCATAGACTTCTGCTCCGAGATCATCATCGTCGATTCCGGTTCTACTGATGGCACCATCGAATGCGTCAAAAGCTATATCGCCAAGGGCTACCCGATAACGCTGCTGCACAATGACTGGCCGGGTTTTCCCCGTCAGCGGCAATTCTCGCTCGACCACGCGACCCAGCCCTGGTGCCTTTCGATCGACCCGGACGAGCGCGTCGACGACCAGTTGCGGCAGTCGATCGTGGCCATCACGCAGGCCGCCGATGGCAAGATCCGCGGCTGGTACATCCGTCGCCGCGATTGGCTGAAGGGCTATGGCTATGCGCATCGCTGGGTGCTGCACAACAGGCTGATGCGGCTTTTCCGTCGGGAGGGCGCCACCATCGATCTCACCGCGCGGGTGCACGAAGCCTTCCACGTGCCGGGCGAGACCGGCACGATCGAAGAGGGCGTCCTGCTGCATCGCCGTGAAATATCGATCGAGGAAGGTCTCGCCCGGGCCAACGCCTATTCCAGCCTCAAGGCCGTCACGCTGGTCGAGAAGGGCAAGAAGCCCGGCCTTGTGCGGCTGGTGCTGTCGCCGCTCGGCAACTTCCTGAAATTCTACCTGGCCAAGCGCTATTTCCTGTGCGGCCGGCACGGCTTCGTCTACTCGATGTCGGTGATGATCTATTCCTTCGCCACCGAGGCAAAGCTCTACGAAGCCTCGGAACGCAACGATCCTGCGTGAGCCGTCAGGCCGGGATCAGGAACGGTTGTCCCGGCCGAGCGCTTCAACGGCGGCGAGCAACTCACCAAGGTCGCTGCTGCCCCGCAGGGGCCGAATGGCGAAGCCGGGCTGGACCGCAGCCTCGCCGTCGACCAGCCAGCCCAGTGCCAGACCGGCGCGCTTTCCCGCCTGCATGTCGGCAAGCTTGTCGCCGACGATCAGCGAGCGCTGGAGATCGAGAGCAAGGCGTTTGCCCACATCGACCAGCATGCCTGGATTGGGCTTGCGCATCGGATGATCGGGGATGGCGAGTGGTCCGGCGCCGGCCTCGTGGTAGGCGCAGGCAATCACCATGTCGACGAACACGCCCTCCTCGCCCAACAGCTCGAGCACGCGGCCGTTCACCGCCGCAAAGGCGCTCCAGCCGAAATAGCCGCGCGCGATGCCGGACTGGTTGGTGACCACCACAACCGGGATTCCCGCCCGGTTGGCGGCTGCGATCGCCGGCAGCATCTGCGGCCTGAGCTCTATCTCGGCCGGGTCGCTGGGATAATCGGTATCGACGTTGATGGTGCCGTCGCGGTCGAGGAACAGCGCCGGCAGGTGCGGCGGGAAAATCCGGTTTCCGATGCGCTCGACCCACACGCCCGGCTCGGTCAGCGGATGTGGCGGCGCCGTCCTGTCAGCCATTGCTAAGACGCGCTTCGACCACTTCGCAGAGGTGATGGTAGAGGCACAGATGCCCCTGCTGGATGATCGGCGTCGAGGTCGAGGGCACGTTGAGCAGGATATCGCACAGCGGCTTGAGTTTGCCGCCGGTGTCGCCGGTCAGGCCGATCACCGTCATGTCCATCATCCGCGCCTGTTCGGCGGCGGCCAGGATGCTCGGCGAATTGCCACTGGTCGAGATCGCCAGAAGCACGCCTCCGACCGTGCCATGCGCCTCGACCTGGCGCGAGAACACCGTGTCGAAGCCGTAATCATTGCCCCAGGCCGTCAGCACCGCCGCATTGGCCGGCAGCGCGATGACATTGTAGGCCTTGCGCTCCTTCAGGAAGCGGCCGACCAATTCGCCGGCTATGTGGATGGCGTCGCTCGCCGAACCGCCATTGCCGGCGATCAGCAAGGCCTTGCCCGATGAAAGTGCCGTCACCACGGCGCTCGCCGCCCGTTCCATCTCGCCGGTCAGGTCACGCTTGACCATCGCCGTGATCGCGGCCGCCGAGCGGACCAGATAGTCGTTCAGTTCAGACATCAAAACCTCAGCTTGTAGAGCCGGCGCGCAATTTGCCGATGGTGCCGGTGGTGCTCTTGCCGGCGACGAGATCGACCAGCACGACGCGCCCGCCGGCCTTCTGCACCACCTCGGCGCCGACCACGGTGTCGATGGTATAGTCCGCGCCCTTGACCAGGATGTCGGGCAGCAGCGCCTCGATCAGCGCCAGCGGCGTATCTTCCTCGAAGACAATGACGGCATCGACCGAGGCAAGGGCCGCGAGCACGCAGGCGCGGTCGTGCTGGTCGTTGACAGGACGGCCCGGCCCTTTCAGCCGCCGCACCGAAGCATCGCTGTTGAGGCCGAGCACCAGCCGGTCGCACTGGCTGCGCGCCGCGTGCAGCAGGCTGACATGGCCGGCATGCAGAATATCGAAGCAGCCATTGGTAAAGCCGACGCTCAGGCCCTCTTCCTTCCAGGCCGCCACCATGCGCGCGGCCGATGCGGCATCGAGAATGGCATCCTTGTGGGCGGTCGGTCCGTGCGAGCGAAACAGCGCCCCGGTCAGCTCCTCGACCGTCAGCCGCGCGGTGCCGCGTTTTCCGACCACGACGCCGCCGGCGGCATTGGCGATCGAGGCCGCCGCGACGGGATCGGCTCCCGATGCGAGCGCCAGCGCGAACGTCGCGATCACCGTGTCGCCGGCGCCAGAGACATCGAACACTTCGCGCGCCTGGGTGGCGATATGGCGCGCCTCGACCGGGCCGACGACGCTCATGCCCTTTTCACTGCGCGTGGCGACGACGAAGTCGAAACCATGCGCCGAAATCAGTTCGCGTGCGGCAGCCACGATCTCGTCATCGGCGAACACGGCGTGGCCGACGGCCTCGCCAAGCTCCTTGCGGTTGGGGGTGATGGCGGTCGCGCCGGCATAGCGCGCATAGTCGCGGCCCTTCGGATCGACCAGCACCGGCTTGCCCGCCTCGCGGCAGATGGCGATGAGTTCGGCGGCGACGCCGTCGAGCAGGATGCCCTTGCCGTAATCGGACAGGATGACGATGTCGGCCCCCGCCAGTGCCGCGCGGAAATGCCGGATCAGCCCTGCCCGCTCAGTCGCGTCCAGCGGCTTGATCTCTTCCTCGTCGAAGCGCAGCACCTGCTGGTTGAGCGCGCTGAAGCGGCTCTTCGACGACGTCATGCGGCCGCGCTGCTGCCAAAGCCCCGCTGTCTCGGCGCCAAGCTCGCCGAGCATCCGCACCAGGCTGTCGCCGGCGGTGTCCGTGCCGATCACCGAAACCGGAATGGCCCGCGCGCCAAGCGAGACGATGTTGGCCACGACATTGCCGGCGCCTCCCATGGCCGAGGTCTCGCCGCGCCCATGCAGCACGGGGATCGGCGCTTCCGGCGAAATCCGCTCGATGACGCCGTTGACGAAGCGGTCGAGGATAAGGTCGCCGACCACCAGCACGGTGACGCCGCCAAAGCGGGCAATGGCGCGGTGCAAGGGTTCGGGAGAAGGCGGATTGTGCTTGATCATATCACTGGCAACGCGCGGGGAAAAACAGTCGCTGAAACATATGGGGTGTCGGCTGGCGGTCGTTCATGCCTGCCGATATACCGCAATTCGAACCGGCGCAACGGCGGCGCCGCTTCAGCTCTTCTGCAAGGCAACGTGGACGCCGAGCCCGACCAGCACGGCACCACCGGCCCGCTGCATCAGCCGCTGCGCCCGGCTCGAACGCCGCAGCCGGCCGATGACGAGGCCGGCCAGGAACACGCAGACGATGTCGGCCGAGGAGAACATCAGGTTGACGATGGTGCCTAGCACCACGAATTGCAGCCACACCGGGAGGGCCGCCGAGGCATCGATGAACTGCGGCAGGAACGCCATGAAGAAGATCGCGGTTTTCGGATTGAGCACCTCGACGGTGATGCTCTCGAAAAAGGCGCGGCGGGCCGATTTCCGCTCGATCGCGGGCAGCGCCACGTCGCCCTCGATGCGTTTGCGAAACAGCGAGACGCCGAGCCAGATCAGATAGAGCGCGCCGACCAGCTTGACCGCCATGTAGAGCGGCGGCACTGCATGGAACAGCACCGACAGGCCGGCGGCGGCGGCAAAGACATGGACATAACCGCCGAGATGGATGCCCAGTGCCGCCGTCAGTCCCGACCAGCGCCCGCGCGCCATCGTCTGCGCCGCCGCATAAAGCATGGCCGGACCGGGGATATAGGCGAAGATCGCCGTGGTGGCGAAGAACGCAATGAGCAGTTCGGTCGACGGCATTTTCTGTCCCTAATGATCGGTGCTGACTGAGCGGAAGCTTTGCGGCGCCACTGTGACGCCTGCACCTGCTTTGTCGACAGCCCGGCTGGCCTCCCTTATAAGGACCGGAATCGCAAGCAACCAGAGGCCTTCATGATCATCGTCACGGGCGGCGCCGGCATGATCGGCTCCAACATCGTCGCCGCGCTCAATGCCGAAGGCCATGACGACATCCTCGTCGTCGATGATCTCACCGACGGCCACAAGATCGCCAATCTCGCCGACCTCGGCATTGCCGACTATCTCGACAAGGACGATTTTCTGACCCGCTTCGAGGCCGGGTCGCTCGGTCGTGTCGAGGCCGTGTTCCACCAGGGCGCCTGCTCGACCACCACCGAGTGGAACGGCAAGTTCATGATGGAGGTGAATTTTGCTTATTCGAAGCGGCTGCTGCATGCCTGCCAGGGCCTGCGCGTGCCCTTCCTCTACGCCTCCTCGGCTTCCGTCTACGGTGGCGGTTCCGAGTTTCGCGAGGAGCCGGCGCTCGAGCGGCCGCTCAACGTCTATGCCTATTCGAAGAAGCTGTTCGACGACTATGTCAGGCGCACCGTCTTCGACACCGACCATTCGCAGGTCGCAGGCCTGCGCTATTTCAACGTCTATGGCCCGCGCGAGGCGCACAAGGGCGCCATGGCCTCGGTCGCCTTCCATCTGTTCAACCAGGTCGAGCGCGGCGAGAATCCGAAACTGTTCGGCGCCTATGACGGCTTCGGCCCCGGCGAACAGAGCCGCGACTTCATCCATGTCGGCGATGTCGCCGACGTCAATCTATGGCTGTGGAAGCGCGGCTCGAACGGCATCTTCAACTGCGGCACCGGCCGCGCCCAACCCTTCCGCGCCATCGCCGAAACCGTCATCGATACGCTGGGCAAGGGCGAGATCGAGTTCATCCCCTTCCCCGACCACCTCAAGGGCAGCTACCAGAGCTTCACGCAAGCTGATATGTCCCGTTTGCGCGCGGCCGGTTACAACGGCCAGTTCCGGACAGTGGAAACCGGTGTCAGAGACTATGTCGAATGGCTGAAAGCCCAACGATCCTCGTGATCGGCCCACGCTGGGTGGGCGACATGGTGATGGCGCAGTGCCTGTTCTCGGCGCTGAAGGAGCTCCATCCCAACGCCGCGATCGACGTGCTCGCGCCGGCCTGGGCGGCACCGCTGGTCAAGCGCATGCCCGAGATCCGCCAGCAGATCGACTTTCCGCTGAAACCCGGCGCGCTCGAATTTACCCATCGCCGCCGCTTCGGCCGCCTGCTGCGCGGCCGCTACGACATGGCCTATGTCCTGCCGGGCAGCTGGAAATCGGCGCTGATCCCCTTCTTTGCCCGCATTCCGCGCCGTGTCGGCCATCTGCGCGAAATGCGCTATGGATTGCTGACCGACATCGTGCCGCTGCCGAACGCCGTGAAACGGCGCACCGCGCAGGCCTATTTCAGTCTCGCCAGGGGCGGCAGTTTTCGCGCGCCCCATCTGACCGTGGATGCCGGCAACCAAGCCGCCCTGCTCGACCGTTTCGGGCTGGCGCGGCAGAAATTCGTCGCCCTGATGCCTGGCGCCGAATTCGGCCCGGCCAAGCGCTGGCCGAGCGAAAGCTATGCCGGCCTTGCCCGCGAGTTCGTGGACAAGGGCCTGAAGGTCGCCCTGTTCGGTTCGAAGAACGACCGCGACGTCACTGCCGAGATCGCTGCCCTTGCCCCCGGCGTCGTCGACCTCGCCGGCCAGACACGTCTGGAGGACGCCATCGACCTGATCGCCGCGGCAAGGCTGGCTGTGTCCAACGACAGCGGACTGATGCATGTCGCGGCAAGCGTCGGCACGCCGATCGTTGCCGTCTACGGCTCGACCTCGCCCGAAAACACGCCGCCGCTGGCGGAACGGCGCGAGTTGGTCTGGCTGCACCTCTCCTGCTCGCCCTGCCACCAGAAGATCTGCCCGCTCGGCCATCTCAACTGCCTGAAGACAATGGAAGTCGGCCAGGTAGCGGCGGCGGCGGAGCGGCTGCTGGAATTCCCGGCCGCGGCATGAAGGTCCTGATCGTCAAGACATCGTCGATGGGCGATGTCATCCACACCTTTCCGGCCGTCGAGGATGCCAGCCTGCACCGGCCCGACGTTTCCTTCGACTGGTGCGTCGAGGAGGCGTTTGCCGGCATTGTCGCCCTGCACCCGGCGGTTGGCAGGATCCATACGGTGGCCATCCGGCGCTGGCGCAAGGCGCTTTTCAGGGACAGCACCTGGCGCGAGGCGGCCGCGCTGCGCCGAACCTTGCGCGAATGCCGCTACGATCTGGTCATCGACGCACAGGGCCTGCTGAAATCGGCCCTGGTGGCGCGGCAGGCGCGCGCACCGATCGCCGGCTTCGACCGGTCGAGCGCGCGCGAACCCTCGGCGACCATGTTCTACGACGTCACCTACGGCGTGCCGCGCAACCTGCACGCCATCGAGCGGACGCGGCGGCTGTTCGGGCTGGCGCTTGGCTATCAGCCCGATCTGTCGACGCTCGCTTCAGGCATCGTGCCCCCACCCGGCGCTCTCGCCGCCATCACCGGAAAAACCGCCTTCCTGTTGCACGGCACCAGCCGCGAGGACAAGAAATGGCCTGTCGAGGACTGGATCGGGACCGCCCGCCTGCTGGTCGAGCGCGGCATGATGCCGGTCACCACCTGGTCGAACGAACGTGAGAAGTCCGTGGCCGAAGCCATCGCCAGGGTCGTGCCGTCCACGGTCGTGGTGCCAAAATCGCCGCTGGCCGACATCGCCGCCATCCTCGGCCGCTCCACGCTGGTCATCGGCGCCGACACCGGCCTGACCCACCTCGCCAGCGCTTTCGGCCTGCCGACGGTTGCTGTGTTTCTGGCGACGGAGCCGGGTTTGACGGGTCCGCGTGGGCAATTTGCGTCGACACTGCTGGCCGCCCCTGGTGGACGTCTGACGCCCGCGGAGGTGGTGGCGGAAGCCGGCACGCTGCTTAATCTCAAATTGCAGGCGCCGGCTTAGGGCCTTTTAAAAATAGAACTATCAAGAGGCCCTAAATAAACTGCACCTGGACGATCTCATACCCCCTGGCACCGCCGGGCGCATTGACCTCGATGGCGTCGCCAACTTCCTTGCCGATCAATGCGCGCGCGATCGGCGAGGAGATCGAGATGCGGCCGGACTTCACGTCCGCTTCCTGGTCGCCGACGATCTGATAAGTCTTCTTTTCCTCGGTGTCCTCGTCGACCAGCACGACGGTGGCGCCGAACTTGACCTTGTCGCCGCTGAGCTTGGTGACGTCGATCACCTCGGCGCGCGCGATCAGGTCCTCGAGCTCGTTGACGCGGCCCTCATTCAGGCTCTGCGCCTCCTTGGCGGCGTGGTATTCGGCATTTTCGGACAGGTCGCCATGCGAGCGCGCCTCGGAGATCGCCTCGATGATGCGCGGCCGCTCTTCCTGCTGGCGCCAACGCAGTTCTTCCTTCAATGACGCGAACCCCTCGCCTGTCATCGGGACCTTGTTCATGATGCCTGACCTTTCCTGCCGCCACCCCCGCGTTTCGGGGGAAGCCTTGTCGTTGGGTACAAAAAGAAAACGGTCCGGCAGCCTCGGGCTAACGGAACCGTTTCACCGCAATTTCCCCCAATATAGCAATCTTCGCGGGTTTTTCACGCCCAAAAATCGGTTTTGCAAAAATCATCCCCGCTTTCACCAGAGGAGGTGGCAGGTGAGGCGGGCGGCAACAAAAAACGGCCGCGATCGCTCGCGGCCGCTTTGATAAGCTTGGGAGCCTGATCAGCTCCGCATGAAATGCTCGATCTGCTCGGACAGCATGCCATATTCGCGCGAGCCCTTGCCGGTGCGCTTCTCGATTTCCATCAGCTGCTGCTGGGCGCCGGCGAGATCGCCGATCTGCAGATGCGCCTCGCCGAGATATTCGCGCACCAGGGTGTAGTTCGGGTCGATGCGCAGCGCTTCCTCGTAATAGCCGAGACCGACCGTGACACGGCCGGAATGGCGGTGCGAATAGCCGAGATAGTTGAGGATGCGCGGATCCTGCTTGTTGGCGGCGAGGGTAAGCACCGAGATCGCCTCGTCATAGCGCCCGGCCATCGCCAGGTCGTGTCCGGCCTCATAGATGCTGTCGTCGTCCAGCATGCCTTCCTGCGGTGCAACGCATTTCTGCTTCTTCTTGTCCCAGACCTCACCCTTTTTGCATTGGGTGGTGGTCTGGGTGCCACCGCCGCTGCCCGCCGCGAACACCGGGACCGCGAAGAACTGCAGCGCGACAAGGGCAGTCGCGGCCTGGATCAGCATTCTTTTGTGCATCAAAGCCTCCTTGAGGGGTGAGAATGCAACACTAACGCCAAGCGTCCCGCGTTTCATCCCGGAAATAATTCACGTGGAGAACATCAGGTGACGGAGGCCGGAAATCCGCTATCATCCGGGCAAACGACTGACGGAGACGGCCCGTGCAGCGGCGGCTTGAAAAGGACTGGGATCTTACGATCGGCCCCGATACCGTGCGCCTGTTCATCCTCAAGGCCAAGGCGTTGAGTGCCGCCGTCAACGAGGACTATGCCGACGGTGCCGAACACGAGATCGAGTTCGACGGCGACACGCACGACAATCATCACCATGACGGCCTTGTCGAGGAAAGTTCGGAAAACCTGACCGAAGAGGAACTGCGCGAACTGATCAACGACCTCAATGTCGATGAAGCCGCCGAACTGGTCGCGCTCGCCTGGGTCGGCCGCGGCGACTACGACGCCTCGGAATGGGTGGACGCCGTGACGGCGGCGCGCGAACGCGCCAACAAGCGCACGGCCAAGTACCTGCTTGGCATGCCGCTGCTCGCCGACTGGCTGGAGGAAGGCCTCGAAGCGATCGGCGCGTAACGCCGTGGTAACCGATTGTGATCGGCGCAAAGCGTTCGTCGAGGCAACTTCCAGCATGCCGGCGCCGTTTCGGAGCGATGGCAACGCTGAGCTTTTCCCGACTTTGCACCTTGGCGCTGCTTCTGGCGGCTGCGGTCCTGCTGGCGACACCGGCCGACGCCAGACATCGTCACAGGCATTACCAGCCACTATCCCCTCGGATGGATCAGTCGTCGACGCAGCGTCTGGACCAGCCGCGAAGGCCGAGGTTCAAGCACCGCGTGAGAGCGCGGGGCAAGCAGCCGCCAAAGCAGGCGCCACAGGAAACGCCGGAGCAGCAGACCTCGCCCGCCGAGGTTCCAGTGCCGGAGCCGCGTCCCGCGGACGCTCCAAAGGCCGACGCCGCACCGGCGGAAGAGCAAAAGACGGAAGGTCCAAAGGCCCCGGACGCCTCCAACCAGCTCAATGAGGAAAAGTCTCGTCATGCAAAGCAGGCACATCCCGAGCCGTCAGCCCCCGAACCTTCGTCCCGAACGCCGTCAACCAAAACGGAGAGCGAGCCGGAGCCGCCAGCCGAGGTGCCGATCCCGACACAAAGACCCGACACTACGGAACCAGAGGTTGGGCCTCCTGCCATGGCCCCGCAGCCGCCGCCAAAACCGGCGGATGCCGGCGATGAGAAAATGCTTCCCGACCCGCGCTCGGCCGACCGGCCTGGCGAAAAGATGCCCGCCGAGGAAGTCGCCTGCCGCGAACGGCTGAAGGCGCTCGGCGTCGAATTCGAGGAGCACAATGCGGAAAGCAATCCCGAAATCGGCTGCTCCATCCCCTACCCCCTGGTGCTGAAGAGCCTTGGCAAGTCGATCGCCATCGCCCCCGGCACCGAGCTCAACTGCCCGATGGCCGAAGCGGCGGCGCGCTTTGCCGCCGAAATCATCCAGCCGGCGGCGAAAGCCGAATTCGGCGCCGACCTCAAATCGATCGGCCAGGCATCGGCCTTCGTCTGCCGTCCGCGCCACGGCACCGGGAAACTGTCCGAGCACGCCTTCGGCAATGCGCTCGACATCGCCAGCTTCACCTTGTCCGACGGCCGGAAGGTCGAGGTCGGCCCAACGCCGCCCGAGAAGGATGCCAAATTCCTCAACGCGGTGCGCAAGGCCGCCTGCGGTCCATTCAAGACCGTGCTCGGACCGGGAGCAGACGCCGACCACGCGCTGCACTTCCACCTCGATCTCGAGCCGCGCAGGCATGGCGGCACGTTCTGCCAGTAGGCCCTCAACGATCGCCGCCGCATTTCCGCCGCAGGCGTGAATGCGGGCGCTGAGTTTTCCTTTACCCTTGATCGTTAAAATGCCGGATATCCGGCCATGATCCCGAAAAGTGGAACCCAGTTTTCGGAAAGGATCATGGCCAGGCAAAAGGTAGAACCTGATCAGGATCAGGTTCGGGGACAGGATTCCGCCAATGGCCGGCAAATTTCGCGCCGTGTTTTTCGCCACCGCGCGCCGATCGAAACCCGCGACGCTGCTGGCCGCCGGCCTTACCCTCGCGGCGGTTTCGGCCTGCAACACCGGCAGCGTGCTGTCGCTGCAGCCGGCGGTCGATGTCGGCGCGCAAACCGGGGCCGTGCCGCAATATACCGGCATGCAGCGGCTTGTCCCCTCCAATCCCTACATGACGCAGGCCGCCTATCCACGCATGGATGAGCCGATGTCGCCAGTCGAGCAGATACCGGCCAGCGAAGTCGATTGCCGCCAGCAGCTGAAGCGCCTCGATGTCGCCTATACCGACCTGGCGCCGATCCATGAAGGCCAGTGCGGCATCGACTATCCCGTAAAGGTCACGGCCATCGGCAGTGTCGAGATGAAGCCCGCAGCGACGCTGACCTGCGACATGGCCGCCACCTTTGCCGCCTGGACGAAGAACGAACTCGTTCCCTCCGCCCGCTGGCGCTACTTCTCCGGCGTCAAGACCATCCACCAGGGCTCGAGCTATTCCTGCCGCAACATCGCCGGCGAAGGTGTTTTGTCCGAGCACGGCAAGGGCAATGCGCTCGACGTGATGAGCATCGAACTCAACAATGGCGACGACATCGACGTGCGCAAGCCCGGCCTGTTCGCCTTCCGCACGCGCGGCTTCCTCAACAATGTACGCGCCGATGGCTGCCAGTATTTCACCACCGTGCTCGGACCCGGCTACAATTACGACCACCGCAACCATTTCCATTTCGACATCAAGAACCGCAGGAACGGCTATCGCGCCTGCCGGTAACAGATGATCAGGCGGCTCATGCGCCAGCGGTGGAAGCGATGATTTGCCTTGCCACCAGATCCTGGACGCGCCAGAGGTTCCGGTCGTGGATACCGCTTTCCTCCAGCTTGCTGACGGTCCGGAAGAGATACTGCGCCGACGAACCCCAATGTCCGGCAGCCCGCGCCAGCGTATCGGCGACCTGCTCCGGCGGCAGGCGTCCTGCATAGGCCCTGCCATCCGGCGCGGCGACGAAGGCCAGGGCGCGTAGCGGACCGTCCCTCGTCTGCACCTTAATCCAGCGCGGCACATTCGTTGGCGGGTTGGCATCGATCTCACGGCGCATCAACTGGCCGAGTTGCCCGAAATGATCTTCCACGGGCAGCCGGTAAACAATGCCGTTGCAACTGCCACCGCGGTCGAGAGCCAGCATCAGGGCTGGCAATTCGCGGGTTCCACGCCAGCGGGTCAGTTTCAGGCAGAATGAGCGGTGCCATCCTGGCGCCGTGGCTGGGCGCTGCTCGACAGGAACGAATTCAGGATTCCAGATCAGCGAGCCGTAGGCAAAGACCCACAGCGCCTCAGGCCGGTATTGCGACAGGAGTTGCTCGACAAGGCCGTCGAACTCCGCGTCGCTATGCTCGGCTGTCCCAGGCTCGGGGCCGGGATCCGGTTCGATGCGTTCGACCCTCGCGACAAGGTCGGCGGTCAACGCCATTGGTCCGCGGCCTGCCGGTTTCCCCTTCATTCTCGCCCCCGCGCAAAAACGATGGCCGACGATAGACCGGCTGACCATTGATTTCCAGGGACCGTCGGGCAACAGATACGGCACGAATCGAGCCTCTTTCATGAGCCAACGAAGCCTTCGGCGACGCGCGACAATCTGGCTGGCGTCCTTGCTAGGCGCCTGGGTCGTTCTCGCCTATGTTGCCGCGCCGGAATTCTGGACGTTCCGCGAGCGCGGCTTCCACGACCAACGCTTCGAAATGGTGACGCACACGCCGCAAGGCATTCCAGGCGACCCGATCAATGTCGGCCTTGTCGGCACCGGGAGGGAGGTGGTCCACGCCTTCGCCATTGCCGGTTGGGATACAGCCGACGCGATCACTTTGAGAACGGCGATCGACATCGGCGAAAGTGTGTTGTTTTCCCGCCCCTATCCCGATGCGCCGATGAGCCGCCTGCTGTTCGAGGGCCGCGCCCAGGATCTCGCTTTCGAAAAGCCGGTCGGCGACAGCGCCGACCAGCGCCATCACGTGCGTTTCTGGGAGACCGATACGGTCGGCGACGACGGCCGTCCGCTCTGGCTGGGTGCCGCCAGCTTCGATCGCGGCGTCGGCCTCAGCCACGACACCGGTGCCATCACCCATCACATCGGTCCCGACATCGACGCCGAACGCGACTTCCTGATCGGCGACCTCAAGGCGGCCGGTCTGCTGGCATCGACCAGCGACATGGCGGGCATCGGCGCCACCAGGACTGGCCGCAATGGCGGCGGCGACCCCTATTTCACCGACGGCAAGGCAATCATCGGCGTGCTGAAGCAGCAGCAATGATCGGATGCCGAGGTCAGGTCGTGCTGATCACGATCTTGCCGAACGGCCCTTTTTCCAGATGCTGCAGGGCCTGCGGCACCTCGTCGAAGCCAAAGACCTTGTCGATGACCGGCTTGATGCCGAGCGCCTCGATCGCCTGGTTCATCCGCTCGAAGGACCGGCGATGGCCGATCGACAGACCCTGCACGACAATGCGGTTGCGCATGAAGGGCACGATCGGGAAATTGAGCTCCATCGCGCCTAGGAGACCAATGATCGACAGCCGGCCGCTGGCGGCCAGCGCGTTCAGCGATCGCCGCGCATTGTCGCCGCCGACCATTTCCAGAATATGGTTCACGCCCAACCCACAGGTCAGTTCACGCGCCGCCTCGTCCCATGCCGGCCGGGCGCGATAGTTGATCACCTGCCAGGCGCCGAGCTTTCTTGCACGCTCGAGTTTCTCGTCGCTGCTCGAGGTGACGATGGCGCGCAGGCCGAACGCCTTGGCGAACTGCAAGGCAAACAGCGACACGCCGCCAGTGCCCTGGATGAGGATGGTCTGGCCCGCCACCGGCCTTGTCGCCTCGGCCATCGCAAACCAGGCGGTCAAGGCGGCGATCGGCAGCGTCGCCGCCTCGATATCGCTGAGCGATGGCGGCGCCAGCACGGCGGCGTCTTCGCCGAAAATGACGTGGTCGGAAAGCACGCCCGGCAGCGAGAACCCCAGCGTATGCTTGTGCAGTACCGGCGGCGCGTCGCCATCCGGCCAGTCGGCGATGACCTGGCCAAGCACGCGCTGCCCGACCTGGAAGCGGCTGACCGCACTGCCGATGGCGACGATCTCGCCCACCGCATCCGATGTCGGCACGAAGGGAAAGGTAAGGTCGGGGATCAGCGTCCCGTCCACGATCAGCCTGTCCTTGTAGTTCAGCGACACGGCTTTCGTGCGCACCAGAAGCCCGTGCGGCCCGGGTTGCGGCATCTTGCCCATCACCTGGCTCAGCCTGGACAGGCCGAAACCGCTCATCTGCCAGGATCGGTTGATTTGGGTGCTCATCTTGCTCGGGCTCCGTGATTGATGGCCACGCGAGACATTTATGCTCTTCGGCTATGGAAAATAGAGCTCCAATGCGGCATATCTGACGACTGATTGAGGAGCAATATTCACCAATTGGAATGATCATGGAAACGACCGACCTGCAAGGCATCGTCGCATTCGTCCAGGCCGTGGAGGCCGGCAGCTTCACCGGCGCCGGCGAGCGGCTGCATGTGACGAAGTCGGCGATCGGCAAGTCGGTCGCCCAGTTGGAGCAGCGCCTTGGCGTTCGGCTGCTCAACCGCACCACCCGCAGCCTCAGGCCGACCAGCGAAGGCGTGAGCTACTATGAGGCCTGCATCAGGGCGCTGGCCGAGATCGAGGCGGCGCAGTCGCTGCTCGCCGCCCGCCGGCAGATCCCTTCCGGCCGGCTGCGTGTCGATGTTCCGCTCGCCTTTGGTCGGCGCTGCGTCGCGCCCGTCCTGTTCGAGATTTCCAGGAAATTCCCCGAACTCACGGTCGAGATCTCCTTCAACGACCGTCGCGTCGACCTGATCGAGGAAGGCATCGACCTCGCCATCCGCATGGGAGAACTGGACGACAGCCTGTCGCTGGCGGCCAGACGCATCTATGCCCAGCGCTCGGCCATCTGCGCCGCTCCCGCCTATCTCGACGAGCACGGCAGGCCGCGATCGGTCGAGGATCTCGCCCATCACAGCGTCATCGGCTACGGCCGCGACGGCGTCGTCCGCCCCCGGCTGATCAGACATGGCGACGGCCGCCAGACGACCTTCGCCCCCAAGGCGAGGCTTGTCCTCGGCCATGGCGAACCGATGCTCGACGCCGCCCTTGCCGGCTGCGGCATCGCTTTCCTGCCGACCTGGCTGGCGGCCGACAGCCTCAGGCAGGGCGACCTCGAAATGGTCCTGTCGGATTGTGCGGTGGAAAACGTCGTCGTGCACGCCGTCTGGCCAGTGACGCGCGCGCTCACGCCAAAGGTGCGGGTTGTCGTCGACGCCCTCGTCGAACATCTTTCGGCGCCGCCTTGGGACAAGGCCTGAAGACACGCGTCATATTCCAAGATACCTCATGTATGTCACCCAAAAGTGGTCCCGGTTTTGGTATGACGACATGCATCAACACAATGCATGTCGCCCAAAAGTGGCTCCGGTTTTGGGACAACGACATGCGTCAACACAAAGACTGAAAGCGGGCCGCGTGTCATCCATTTGCGCGTGACGCGCTTTCACTATTTTCGAGCGGCCCGCCGCAATGCTATTGAGCCCTCATGCTATACGTCGAAATCGCTATCGTGGTCGTCCTCATCTGCGTGAACGGCCTTCTGGCAATGTCCGAACTCGCCATCGTTTCATCGCGCCCGGCACGGCTCAAGGCGATGATCGACCGTGGCGTCAACGGCGCCGGCCGGGCGCTGGATCTTGGCTCCAATCCCGGCAAGTTCCTGTCCTCGGTGCAGATCGGCATCACTCTGGTCGGTGTGCTCTCCGGCGCCTTCTCCGGCGCCACGCTGGGCGACCGGCTGTCCGTGTTCCTGGCCTCGGCGGGCATGCGCGAAAGCGTCGCCGATCCGCTCGGCGTCGGCATCGTCGTTGCCATCATCACCTATTTCTCGCTGATCGTCGGCGAACTGGTGCCCAAGCAGATCGCGCTGCGCGACCCCGAGCGCGTTGCCGCCCGCGCGGCGCCGGCCATGACCATCCTCGCCAGCATTTCGGCGCCGCTGGTGTTCCTGCTCGACATTTCCGGCCGCGCCATATTGTGGCTGCTCGGCCAGCGTGGCGAAAGCGAGGAGAAGGTCACCGACGAAGAGATCAAGATGCTGGTCGCCGAGGCCGAGCATCACGGCACCATCGAATCCGACGAACGGCGCATGATCGCCGGCGTCATGCGGCTCGGCGACCGCGCCGTGCGCGCGGTGATGACGCCGCGCACCGAGGTCGACTGGATCAACCTGCAGTCCGACGACACGACGATCCGCAAGCTGCTCATGGAAACGCAGCATTCACGCCTGCCGGCGGGTGACGGCGGCGTCGATGTCATGGTCGGCGTCGTCCAGACCCGCGACGTGCTGGCGGCGATCCTTGCCGGCCGCACGCTCGACCCGCGCAAGCATGTGCGCGCCGCCCCCATCGTCTACGACCAGGCCGACGCGCTCGACGTGCTGCACAAGCTCAAGGAATCCGACGTGCCGATGGCGCTGGTGCATGACGAATACGGCCATTTCGAAGGCATCGTCACGCCGGCCGATATTCTCGAAGCCATCACCGGCGTGTTCCGGGCGGACCTCGATGCCGGCGACGAGGAAAACGCCGTCAAGCGCGAGGACGGCTCATGGCTGCTCGCCGGCTATATGCAGGCCGACGAGATGGCCGAGATTCTGGGCTTCGACCTACCCGAAAACCGCGACTACGAGACCGTCGCCGGCTATGTGCTGTCGCACATGCACCATCTGCCGGCGACCGGCGAATGCGTCGACGCGCAAGGCTGGCGCTTCGAGGTGGTCGACCTCGACGGCCGCCGCATCGACAAGCTGATCGCCACCCGCCTGCCCGGTACCCACCGCGAGGCGGTGCGGTGATTGTCTGAATGTCGGCCCGGCGGATTGCGCCGCCGGCGACAGCTACCGCTCCGTGAACGCGCGAGCGAAGGAATCGAGCATCGGCCGTGCCAGATACTCGAAGAAAGTCCGGTCGCCAGTGTTGATGAACGCCTCGACCGGCGTTCCGGGATAAATCTGCTCGGGCTCCACGCCGGGCGGCAGGTCGGCGGCAATCCTGAGTTTGACCCGGAAATAGGGCTCATGCGTAGCCTCGTCGACGAGTCGGTCCGCGGAAATCTGTGCCACGGTGGCTGAAACCTCGGGGGTGAGCCGCATGTTCAAGGCGGACAATCGCAGTTTCGCCGGTTGGCCGACACGGACCTGATCGACGTCCTTCGGCCGCAGCCTTGCATCGACAATCAGGCCCGGTGCGGTAGGCAGGATCTCCATGATCTTCTCACCGCGGGCAATCACACTGCCCTTGGCATTGTAGGTCGAGGACACCACGATGCCCGCGGCCGGTGCCTTGATCCTCGTCCGCCGCAGCACCGCCTCGGCCGCCCTGACCTGTTCCTCGATGTCGGCCAGGTTGGAGCGAACCTCGTCCAGCTTCGTCAGCGCCTCTTCCACGCGCTGCGTGGTCAGGCGCTCGATCTGCTCCTGGGCCTCGACGATCTGGGTGTTGACCGCCGCCAGATTGGCTTCCAGCGCCCCGGCCTGCCCGACGAGATCGGCCTCGCTGCGCAAAAGCTGCGAATATTCGGTGCGATTGGTGAGGCCCTTGTCCAGCAGGCTTGTCTTGATGCCGAGTTCCTTCTTCACGATTTCGGCTTGTTGCCGAACGGCCTCTTTCTGGGACTGCAACCCCACCACGGACTGCCGATGCATGGCCAGTCGTTGGGCCAGGATCGATTGTTCCGATCGGAACCGGGCGAGTCTGGCGTCGAATTCCTTTTGCTGTTCTCGAATGAGGGCTTCGAAATCGGCCTGGAGCGGTGCCGGCGCCGGTTTGGTGATTGGCGCCAGCCTGTCCAACCCGTCGCGTTCCGCCTCCAGCCGTGCCGCACCAGCCCTGAGCGCGATCGACTGTCTCGTCAGCCGGTTGAGCTCGGCCTGCGCGGCTGTCGGATCCAGCACGATCAGATCCTGGGCCTGTTGCACGCGATCGCCGTCATGGACCAGCAACGCCTCGATGATGCCGCCGTCGGGATGCTGGATCAGGATGTTTCCGCCGGTCGCCGAGATCGTGCCTTGCGTGATCACCGCTCCGGACAAGGGCGCGCTGACGGCCCAATAGCCGAAGCAACCCACCAACAGCGCCGTTGCCGCGTATCCGGCGAATGCGACGCGCCTTATGTTGGTACGCGGGTTGCCTTCCTCCCAGGCGAGGCTCTGCGCCGCCATCATCTACGACCCAAAACGGATGTTATGCGTGCGGATCGTCGTGGCGAATGATCCTGTCACCACCGTATTCGGCTGCGCGGGAAGGCCCTTGCCCGAATGCCGCAGCACCTCGCTGCTTGGGCCGAAGGCTTCGATCGCGCCACCACGCAGAAGCATCACACGGTCGCAAGACGCGGCAATCGAAGGGCGATGCGTGATCACGACCATCGTGACGCCGGCCGCCTTCGCGGCGGCGAGTACCGCCTCGAGCGCCGCCTCGCCGGTGCCATCGAGATGGGTGCTGGGCTCGTCCAGGACGAGAATTCTGGGATTGCCGTAGAAGGCGCGTGCCAGCCCGATCCTCTGGCGTTCGCCTCCCGACAGCGTTCTGTCCGAAGGACCTATCAATGTCTGGTAGCCGTCCCGCTGCGCCAGGATCAGCTCATGCACCTCGGCCCGCCTTGCTGCCTCGATGATCGCGGCGTCATCTGCATCGGGGTCGAAGCGGGCGACGTTTTGCGCGATCGATCCTGGAAAGAGCTCGACCTCCTGCGCGAGGTAGCCGACATGCTTTCCGAGCTGGTTTTCGTCCCAGGTCCTGAGGTCGGCGCCGTCGATCCTGACCGCGCCGCCGGTCGGCCGCGCAGCGTTCACAAGCAGCCGCGCCAGCGTCGATTTGCCGGCGCCGCTCGGGCCGACGATGGCCAACGCTTCGCCGGCGCCGATTTGAAAGTTCAGCCGCTTGAGGATGGGTTCGGTGCCGGGCTGCGCATTCGGCGCCATGAAGAAAACGTCCTGCACGGAAATCGCGCCTGCCGGATCGGGCAGGATGAGTTTGCGCGCTTCAGCTGGACGCGCCGCAAGCGCCGTCTCCAGCCGCTTCCACGCCCGCCGGGCGTCGGCGATCTGCCGCCAGGCGCCGATCAACTGGTCGAGCGGCTGCAGCGCGCGCGACGACACCAGCGAGGAAGCGAAGATCATGCCCGCCGTCATCTGTCCCTTGAGCACCAGCCATGCGCCGGCGCCCAGGATCGCCAGTTGCAGCATCATGCGCAGCGCCCGCGAGGCACCGCTGAAGACCGCATTGGCACTCGAGGAACGGTCATGCAGGGTGAGCGCTGCCGCCACGTGCCGTCCCCAGATCTGCGCGGCGTTCTCCACCATGCCCATGGCGCGCAGCGTCTCGGCATTGCGGGCAAAGGCCTGTTCCGCCTGGCTGGCCAAGGCCGAACGCTCCGCGGACAAGGCGTCGTTCCTGCCGATGGCAAGCTGGTTGGCCACGACCAGCAAAAGCAGAAGCGCCGCGCCGGCGACCGTCACCCAGAACAGCACCGGATGGATGAGATAGAGCAAGGCGAGGAAGACAGGGGCGAAAGGCAGGTCGAACAACACCGCCACGCCGCGCGACCTGATGAAGGCGCAGACCGAGGCGAGGTCGCGCAGCGGCGACAGGCCGCCCGCATATTTCGCGCCAAGCGAAACGGCGAATGTGCTGGCGCCCAGTTTCTGGTCGAGGGTCGCCGCAACGCGCTGCGTGTACACGGCGCGGATCGCGTCCAGAAGCCCGAGGAAAGCGAGCGTGAGAACCGCGATGGCCGAAAGATAGACAAGCGTCTCGACGCTGGAGGACGGCAGCACGCGGTCATAGACCTGCAGCAGGTAGAGCGGAATCACCAACAGCAGGACGTTGATCAACAGCGAGAAGACGCCGACATCGGCGACGGCGCGCATGAAGACCGGACGCAGGCCAGACGGTCCAGTCATTTCCACATTCCCCGACGCTGCATGTTCCCGAGACCTTACGCGTGGCCCCCGAACTCGGAACCGCCGTGCAGCGTGCTGTTGCCGTGCGTTGCGACACTGTGCGTGCCGATGCTGCTGCTGGTGATGTTCAGGGCGTTTGCCGGCGCACTGTCCAGCGTATAGGCGCGGACGTAGTCGATCTTCATCTCGGCCGGCGTGGCCAGATGATCAGGAGGGGTGCCGGCCAAGCCGCCGACCGCGAGATCGACCAGCATGTACATGGGCTTGTTCATGTCGGACGGCGTCGCCGTTTCCGCGACCTGCACGCCGTCATAGGTCCAGACGAGCTTGTCCGGCGTCCAGAGCAGGCCATAGGTGTGGAAGCCGGCGGGGTTCGAGACACTCACTATCGACGTGACCTTGGTGTGCGTCCCCGTTTCGTTCGAGTGCGCCGTCATGATCAATGAGTTCGGGGCCTGGCCGATCGTCTCCACGACATCGAGTTCCGGCGGCCACGAACCGTCTTCCGGAAGCAGCCAGAAGGCCGGCCAGGCACCGGCATTCTCCGGCAGGTCGGCCCGTATTTCGAAATAGCCATAGGTCTGCGAGAAGGAATCGTGGGTGGTCAGTATGCCTGAGGTGTATTCGTAGTTGTTGATCAGCGGCTTGATGTCCGCCGGCGCCTGCGCCGCGGTGATGGTGAGCACGCCGTTGTTCACGCTGAAAGGGTGGACGGAACTCGTCGGTGCGTAATTGGCGTCGATATACCATTGCAGTTCGTTGTTGCTGCTCAAGGTGCTGCCATTCGGTGCTCCCCACCAGAAGTTGGAATCCCACGTGCCGCCCTGGCTATTGTGAAGGTTCAGCGTGTTGAAATCGTCGCTGAAGGAGAGCTGCATCCCGGATTTGTCGATCGGCAATTCGAACTGGCTGGGCTGCAGCTTGTCGATGGTCGTGTCCTTGAACTCGAGGATCTCGCCGGACCCGAGGTTCAGCAGCACGTTCGATCCCGACTGGATCATGTTCGAATGGATGGCGTCGAACGACATGAACCCATAGCCATTAAGGCGGACCGTGTCGGTGGCGGCAAAATTCGCTATCAGGTCGCTGCCGTTGCCTTTCGAGACGATGAACGTGTCGTAACCGCCGCCGCCATCGATCAGCACATCGTTTCCCGCGCCGCCGTCCAGAGTCTGGTGCCCGGCCTTGGCGGTGATGATGTTGTCCAACCCATTTCCGAAAGCATAGTTGTTGGCGTTTGTGACGACGAGATTCTCGACGTTGTCGGGGAGCTTATAGCTCATCCATGTGCTGATCGTGTCGATGCCTGCCCCAGCGGCCTCCGCCACCTTGTTGCCCGCCGCATAGAGGTAATAGATGTCATCGCCCGTGCCTCCGTGCATGGTGACGTTGACACCGGATGCTCCGTAGAATGAGTCGTTTCCGGAGCTGCCGTACAAGTCCGGCCCGGACCCTGCCGCCGAGTACCAATGGCTGGAAGCGCCGCTGTAGGGAAGCGGAACGCCTAGGGCATTGACGAAGAAGCTCATAGGACAAATCCTCCTCGTGATGCCTGGCCTGCTCGGATCGTTCGATTCCAGGCGGCCGCATCCGGACCAACGTTGCCATGCACGATACCGTTCCAGGAACTTGCCACATAGTTCACCATTACATCGACCATTGAGTGACGTTTTCCGGGATTGGAAGCACAACAACCCGACGAATGGTGTACAGGCAGTAGTTCGCCCGACGAAATATTTAATAAAATTTTACAATAGGCACCGATCTACTTGCGCGCTTCCCTCAAACCGCGACTTCGATCGGCTCGGCAAGTCTGGGGTTGGAGCGCGCGGCGATCAGGCAGCTGGCCACGATGAGGCCGGCTCCCGCCAGCGTCGTCCAGGTCACCGCTTCGTCGAAGAAGAACCAGCCGAGCGCGATCGCCCAGATGAAGGCCGAATATTCGGTCGGGATCAGATATTGCGCTTCGGCCCGCGCATAGGCCCAGCTCATCAGGAACTGGCCGGCGAGCGACAGTGCCGTCACCCCGGCAAGCGGAAGCCAAAGATTGCTGGGCAAGGCGATAGCGAGCCAGGGCGCGGCAAGACCAAGCATGACCGCGACACAAAGGTTCTGGAACAGCATGATCTCGATTGGCTTGGCCAGCATCGCCTGTCGCCGCGCGAGGATCAGATTGTAGGCATAGAACACCGTCGAGACCAGCACCGCAGCCGTGCCGAGCAGCGCATCGCCGGCATAGGTCTTCTGCCCGAACTGGCCCGCCACTATGATTGCGACGCCCGCAATACCGGCGAGCGAGGCCCAGATGGCCTTGCGCTGTATCCTTTCGCCCAAAAGCAGCGCGGCCAGCAGGAGCGCGAACAGCGGCGCCACGAAACTAAGCCCGACCGCCTCCGCCAGCGGCAGCCTTGCAAGCCCCCAGAAGAATGACAGCAGGACAATGCCGACAACCACCGCGCGCAGCGCATGCAGCCTCAGCACCGAGGCAACCGGAAGCGAGCGCGGCCCCGCCAGCCAGCCCGCCCCCGCGACCAATGTCGCCAGCATGCTGCGCCACAGCACCGTGTTGTAGACACCGACCGCGATGACCAGCACCTTCATCGCCGCATCCATGCCGGACAGAAGGAAGATACCGAATGCGCAGACGAGCACCGGGACCATGGGGGAAACGGCGCCGGCCAGGCTGGATGATTTCACGCGGGCTTTCTCGAGGATGACGGATGCAAGCTGACATATCAGGGCAAAAGGACAGGGCCAGATGGCAGCCTCGCCCATGTGGCGGTCCAACGCTCGGTCCGGGGGCAATCGCGATCCGAACTTTTTTTTTGCGGCACCTGTCGATTCCGCCACCCATTGTTCGTCGTACCATCGAACCAACCCAACCAAGGAGAAGACCATGCGGTTCATGATGCTGATGATCCCCGGCGGCTACGCCGAGGCGGCGCCCGACGTCAGGCCCGACGCCAAGGGGGTGGAGGGAATGATGAAATACAATGAGGAGCTCAAGAAGGCCGGCGTGTTGCTGGCGCTCGACGGGCTGCATCCGCCGTCATCGGGCGCGCGGGTCAGCTTCAAGGGCGGCAAGCCCGTCGTCACCGACGGGCCGTTCGCGGAGGTCAAGGAAGTGCTGGGCGGCTATTGGGTCATCGACGTACGCTCGCGTGAAGAAGCCATCGAATGGGCCCGCCGCTGCCCCGCAGGGGAAAATGACGTGATCGAGGTTCGCCGCGTCTTTGAGATGAGCGATTTCCCCGAGGACGTGCAGAAGGCGGCGGAAGGTTTTGGCGAGCTGATGGGTTGACGGCCACAACTACCATCGAAGCGGTCTGGCGGATCGAGCAGCCGAAGCTCACCGCCAGGCTCGTCCGCTGTCTCAGGGATGTCGGGCTCGCCGAAGAGGTCGCCGGCGATGCCTTCCTGCTGGCGCTGGAGCGCTGGCCTCGGGACGGCATCCCGCGCAACCCGGCGGCCTGGTTGACCGAGGTCGGCAGGAACCGGGCGCTCGACCGGCTGCGCCGCACCACCATGATCGACGGCAAGCACCGCGAACTCGCCATCGACCTCGCCGAGCTGGAGCGCGAGATGCCCGACATCGAGGCCGCGCTGGACGAGGATATCGACGATGACCTTTTGCGGCTGATCTTCACCGCTTGCCATCCCATCTTGCCGGTCGAGCAGCGCGCGGCCCTCGCCCTGCGCCTGCTGGGCGGGTTGTCGACGGCCGAGATCGCCCGCGCCTTCCTGGTGCCCGAAGCCACCGCCGCCCAGCGCATCGTGCGAGCCAAGCGGGCGCTTCGCGATGCCGCCATCGCGTTCGAGACCCCGCGCGGGCAAGAGCGGCGCGAACGCCTCGCCGCTGTGCTGGAGGTGGTCTATCTCATCTTCAACGAAGGCTATGTGGCGACCGCTGGATCGGACTGGCTGCGCGCCGATCTCTGTGGCGAGGCGCTGCGCCTTGGCCGTTCGCTGGCGGCGCTGATGCCTGATGAGCCCGAGGTGCAGGGGCTGGTGTCGCTGATGGAACTCAACGCCTCGCGCTTTCCTGCCCGCACCGGCAAAGCGGGTGAGCCGATCCTGCTGCTCGACCAGGACCGCACGCGCTGGAACTGGTCGCTCATCCGGCGCGGCCTAGACGGCCTGAACCGGGCGATGACCCTGACATCGACACCAGGCCCTTATCAGTTGCAGGCGATGATCGCCGCCTGCCATAGCCGCGCGGCAACCGCCGCCGACACCGACTGGATCGCGATCGCCGCCTATTATCAGGCCCTTGCCTTGGCGGCCCCCTCGCCCATCGTCGAGATCAACCGGGCGGTGGCCGTCGGCATGGCGTTCGGACCGGCGCAGGGCCTCGCCATCGTCGAGGCCTTGAAGGACGAGCCGCGCCTGAAGGGCTCGCATCTCCTGCCCACGGTGCGCGGCGATCTTCTGGAGAAACTGGGACATCGGGCGGAAGCCCGCGCCGCGTTCCGCCAGGCCGCCGAATTGACCGGCAATGAGAGGGAGCGCGCGCTGCTGCTCGCCCGCGCGGGTTCGCCCTCGAGCACCCGCTCCTGACGTCTTCACGCCAGCGCCGATCTGCCAGCGGCGCCTTGGTTCGGTCTCAGTTTCGATACCGCAGTGCATCGACGACAACAGCCATCGCCGGAGACACCTGCCGCCTGCTTGGATAATAGAGATGATAGCCAGGGAACGGCGGGCTCCAGTCGTCCAGCGCGAGTTCCAGCCGCCCTCCCAAGAGATGGTGGCTGACCAGATCTTCCGGCACGTAGGCGATGCCGTAGCCGCCCATCGCCGCGTCAATCATGGCGATAGACGTGTTGAAGGTGAGTTGGCCTTCCACCCGGACACGCAGATCACGGCCCTCTTTTGCGAACTCCCAAGCATATAGCCCGCCAAACGTGGCCTGGCGCATATTGATGCAGTCATGCCCGACGAGATCCTGCGGCGTCTTCGGAGCCGGACGACGCCGAAAGTAGTCCGGCGACGCCACTGCCACCAGCAGCCAGTCCGGGCCGATGCGGACGGCGATCATGTCCCTGTCGATGCTTTCACCGAGCCGCACGCCGGCATCGAACCGCTCCTCCACGATGTTTCTCATGCCGTTGTCGCTGTGGAGTTCGACGCGCAGGTCTGGATAATCGAGCAGGACAGGTCGCAGCTTTGGCCAGACCGTCGTCTGCAGCGCATGATCCGACAGCGTGATGCGATGAGGCCGCTTCCCTTCTCCCATCACTATACGAGAAGGTGCCGGCAGGCGGATGGGAGGCAGCGCCGCACTTCAGGCAAATTGATCACCTCTGAAACGCGATCCATATGAAAAAGGGCGACGCAAGCGCCGCCCCATATCCCTTGGGAGGATAATTCGGCTGGCGGTCAGGCCGCCTTGATTTCCTCGTCGACCACGTCGGCATCGCGCGCCTTCTTCAGCGCCTTTGCCCACCAGGCGACGTCGTTGACCAGCGCGGTGGCCGCCTGGTTCAGATGCTCGAGGTCTTCGAGCTTCTTCTCGCCCTGGCGCACGGCGAGGAAGTCGCCCCAGGCGATATGAACGGCCGACTTGACCGGCGCCATCTGCAGTTCGACGGCATGGAGACGGAGCTGCTCGACGGCGCGGGCGCCGCCGACGCTGCCGTAGCCGAGGAAGCCGGCCGGCTTCTTGTTCCATTCGTTGGCGGCGTAGTCGATGGCGTTCTTCAGCACGGCCGTCGGGCCGTGATTGTATTCGGCGGCGGTGAAGATGAAGCCGTCAAATTCGGCGACCTTCTTCTGCCAGCGCTGCGCCACCTCGTTGGTCGACGGCACCCAGGCGGAAGAGGCGACTTCGTCGAAGAAGGGCAGCGGGAAGTCCCTGAGGTCGACGACCTCGACATCGATATCGGCATGCGACTTGGCGATCTTGGCGATCCATTGGGTGGGCACATCGGCGAAGCGCGCGGCGCGCGTCGAACCGACGATGATGGCGATTTTCGGCTTTGACATGGGGGGCTCTCCATTCCAGTAATAAGCTGGTATCATTTGGATACCGGCGCTATATGAGATACTGTCAACTCGATGCGCAAGGAGGCACCTTTTTGTTACTGAGGAACCCGCTTAACACCGAAGATTGCCGCGCCGTTTCGGAAATCCTGCAGCGCGTCGGCGACAAATGGACCGTTCTGGTGGTCGGCAAGCTCGGCCAAGGACCGTTGCGTTTCAACGAGTTGCGCACCGCTGTCGGCGGCATCTCGCAGAAGATGCTGACCACCACCTTGCGCGGACTGGAGCGCGACGGCTTCGTCACCCGCACCGTATTCCCGACCATACCGCCGCGCGTCGACTACGAGCTGACCGAACTCGGCCATGAATTGCTGATCCCGGTCAGCGCGCTTGGCGAATGGGCGCGCAAAAACACCACGCGCGTGCGGGCAGCGCGCGAAAAATTCGACGGCATGCATGGCTAAAACCCTTGCGCGGCAAGGGATCCGGAGCTTCGTATCGAGTGAAATTGCCTGGCAGCAGGGAATTCGTCGGGTCTGCGGACGCGGCTTGACGGCATTGTCCTATGGCGCCGGTGGCAGACCTGCACACATGCTATTTTGACGACGACAATCGCGGACCAAAGGCAACCATTCGGCTTCTCCGCGATCGCCGGGCGCCGTGGTCAGGGCGCGCATGTCGCGGCAGGCTTGCGGTCACCCTTGTCGCCATGCGTGCAGGCGATGGGCCGAAGGTCGTTTTTGACTTCGGCGTAGGCCGTTACGCCGAGCAGGCAGACCAAGGCGACAAGCGCTGCCACGAGCCAGCTGTTCAGTATGTGTTGACGCATTGTCTCTCCCCCAACGCCGGCACAGTCGGGCGTCAAGGCAACCATTGGATGTCGGCAAACGCATCGCCCGCACGGGCGATGTTACAATTGCCCTGCACTGGGAGAACGGGGGGCGCGAGAACGGGTCGTCAACCCTCGGCCGGAACGGCCTTCGGCTTGCCCTCGCCGTCCAGCGCCACCATGACGAAATCGGCGTGGGTGACCTTTTCCATCAAATCGGAGAGATAGCGCTGCGCCCAGGCTTCGACCTTGAGCGTCATCGAGGTGCGGCCGACGCGTTCGACATGGGTGTAGATGCACAGCGTGTCGCCGATCTTCATCGGCTTGGCGAAGGACATCTCCTTGACCGCCGCCGTCACCACGCGGCCCCTGGCGCGCTCGGCGGCGCGGATGCCGCAGGCAAGGTCCATCTGCGCCATCACCCAGCCGCCAAAGATGTCGCCGGCCGCATTGGCGTCCGAAGGCATGGCCAGCGTGCGCAACGTGAGGTCTCCGATCGGCCGTCCGTCCGCGTAGTGCACCATGCGAGAAATCCCTCGAGGTCGATGGCTTGAGATCGACTGCCCTCGATCCCGTAGCGTCATGGCGCGGACGCGTCAACGCGCCCCGGGCAAAGCTTCGCCTGGCTGCTAGAAGAAGCGCGCCAGGTTCGAACGGATGCGATCGAGAACCGTGTCCCCGGAAAGGTCGGGAACGAATGCCTTGCCGGTGATCGCCTCGTAGGCCTGGGCATAGATGCGCGAAGCCTGTTCGACGATCTCGTCGGGAATCCTGGGGATCGGGTCCTTGTAGGGATCGCAGCGCGCCGCCACCCAGGAGCGGATGAAATCCTTGTCGAAGCTGTCCGGCCGCGTGCCGCTTGTAAGCGCCTGTTCATAGCTCGCCGCGATCCAGTACCGGCTGCTGTCGGGTGTATGGATTTCGTCGGCCAGGATGATCGTGCCGTTCTTGTCGGTGCCGAATTCGTATTTCGTGTCGGCAAGGATCAGGCCGCGCTCGGCGGCGCGCGCCTGGCCGCGGGCGAACAGCTTCAAGGCGTAATCCGAGACGGTGTCCCATTGTGCCTGTGTGAGCAGGCCCTGTCCAAGGATCTCCGCCCTCGACAGCGGCTCGTCATGGCCGCCATCCGCCGCCTTGCTCGTCGGCGTAATCACAGGCTCGGCCAGCTTCTCATTGTCGCGCAGCCCGTCCGGCAGGCGCATCCCGTACATCTCCCGTTCGCCGCGACGGTAACGGGTCAGGATCGAGGTGCTGGTGGTGCCGGCGAGATAGCCGCGCACGACGATCTCGACCGGCAGGATGTCGAGCCTCGTGCCGACGACGACATTGGGGTCGGGATATTCGAGAACATGGTTCGGACAGATATCGGCGGTTTCCTCGAACCAGTAGCGCGCCGTCTGGGTCAGGATCTCGCCCTTGAACGGGATCGAGGTCAGGATGATGTCGAAGGCGCTGAGACGGTCGGTGGCGATGATGATGCGCCGCCCGTCCGCCAGATCGTAGTTTTCGCGAACCTTGCCCTTGTAGTAACCCGGCAACTCGGGAATGAACGCATCCGACAGGGTCCGCATATGATGTCCTGCCTTCCGCAGATTTGGCTGATGCCCTCGCATAAGCTGTCGACCCCATGCTTATCAAGCGCGATTGTCGGTATTCCCTGCAACTCGACCTGACATCGCGGTCGCATTTTTCACAACGCATGCCGGAAGGCCCGGCGACGCGGCGAAGCCGTCGCGTCTAGGCTGCGGCCAGATTTCCGGAGCCGCCTGTTTCAATCATGCAGACTTTTGACTTCATCATCGTCGGCTCCGGCTCGGCCGGCTCGGTGCTCGCCGACAGACTGTCCGCCTCGGGCCGCTTCTCGGTTCTGGTGCTGGAGGCCGGCGGCACCGACCGGCGCTTCTACGTGCAGATGCCGCTCGGCTACGGCAAGACCTTCTTCGATCCCGCGGTCAACTGGAACTACAAGACCGAAGCCGATCCCGGTCTCGGCGGCAATGTCGACCACTGGCCGCGCGGCAAGCTGCTCGGCGGATCGAGCTCGATCAACGCCATGGTCTGGATCCGGGGCGCGCGCGAGGATTTCGACGACTGGCGCGCCGCCGGCAATCCCGGCTGGGGCTATGACGAACTGTTGCCGATCTTCAAGGCGCTCGAGGACAATGAGGCCGGCGCCGACAGATGGCGCGGCACCGGTGGTCCCCTGCACATCAGCGACACGGCCAACGCCGTCCACCCGCTGACAAAGCGCTATCTCGCCGCCGGCCAGCAGGCCGGCCTGCCGCTCAATCCCGATTTCAACGGTGCCGCCCAGGAAGGCGTCGGCACCTACCAGATCTCGACCAAGAACGGCCGCCGTATGTCCGCGGCGCGCGCCTTCCTGCGCCCCGCGATGAAGCGCGGCAATGTCCGCGTCGAGACCAACGCTTTGGCCACGCGCATCCTGTTCGAAGGCAAGCGCGCAATCGGCATCGAATATCTGCAGAACGGTCAGCCGAAGACGGCGCGCGCCGGCCGTGAAGTGATCCTGTCCGCCGGCTCGATCAACTCGCCGCAACTCATGCAACTCTCCGGCATCGGCCCTGCGGCTTTGCTAAATGGGCTGGGCATCCCGATCGTCCACGCCAACGAGAATGTCGGCGCCAATCTGCAGGACCATGTCGGCATCAACTACACGTTCAAGGGCAAGGTGCCGACGCTCAACCAGATCCTGCGTCCCTGGTGGGGCAAGCTGCTGGTCGGCATGCAGTACATACTGACGCGCTCGGGACCGCTGTCGCTGTCGATGAACCATGGCGGCGGTTTCTTCCGCACCGACCCGGCGTTCTCGCGCCCCAACATGCAGCTCTATTTCCAGGCCTTCTCGACCGTCATCCCGAAGAGCGGTGAGCGGCCGATCCTGACGCCGGATCCATGGCCGGGCTTCTCCATCGGCCTGTCCAATTGCCGCCCGTCGAGCCGGGGCGCGATCATGATCCGCTCCAGCAATCCGCTGGACTATCCAAAGATCACCGCCAATGCCTATTCGACCAATGCCGATGTCGAGGAGATGCTGGCGGCGGTGAAGTTCGTGCGCAAGATCGCCTCGATGCCGGCCATGGCCGAAATCATCCAGGAGGAAGTCCTGCCCGGCCCGTCGATCCAGTCGGACGCAGACCTGATCACCGATTTCAGGAAACGCTCCGGCACCGTCTATCACCCGGTCTCGACCTGCCGCATGGGTCCCGATCCCGCGCGCGCCGTCGTCGATCCGCGCCTCAAGGTGCACGGCCTCGAAGGCTTGCGCGTCATCGACGCCTCGATCTTTCCCGACAACATCACCGGCAACACCAATGCCGCCTCGGTCATGACCGGGTGGAAGGGCGCCGAACTGGTTCTGGAGGACCAAAAATGAAGATCACCGACGTCAAGACCTGGGTTGTCGGCAACCCGCCGCCCGGCATCGGCGGCAAGTATTTCATCTTCGTCAAGCTGACCACCGATGGCGGCGTGGTCGGTTATGGCGAAGCCTACAACGCCACCTTCTCCGCCCATGTCACGGCGAAAATGGTCGAGGACATGGCCGAGCGCTATCTCGTCGGCCGCGATCCGCACGACATCGAGAACTTCTTCCGCCGCGCCTATTCCTCCGGCTTCACCCAGCGCCCTGACGTCTCCGGCATGGGCTGTTTCTCGGCGCTCGAAATGGCCTGCTGGGACATTATCGGCAAGGAGGCGAACAAGCCGGTCTACAAATTGCTCGGAGGCCAGGTACATGAGACGCTGCGCTCCTACACCTACCTCTATCCGCACACCGGCAGCGTCCATTCCGAGGATGCGCCGGACGGCCGGAACGTCTACAACGACCCCGAAATGGCGGCGGCTTGCGCGCTCGAATATGTCGAGCAGGGTTTCAATGCCGTCAAGCTCGACCCGGCCGGCCCCTATACCGCCTTCGACGGCCATCAGCCGCGCCTCATCGACATCGACGTCTCCACCCGCATGATCAAGGCAATCCGCGAGGCGGTGGGCAACCGCGCCGACATCCTCTTCGGCACGCACGGCCAGTTCACCGCGTCAGGGGCGCTGCGCATGGCACGCGCCATCGAGCCCTACGATCCCTTGTGGTTCGAGGAGCCGGTGCCGCCCGACATGCCCGAAGTGATGGCGCAGGTCGCCCGGGGCACCTCAATCCCGATCGCCACCGGCGAGCGGCTGACGACCAAATTCGAATTCGCCCGCGTCATCGAAAACCGCGCCGCAACCATATTGCAGCCGGATCTCGGCCGCTCCGGCGGCATCCTCGAAACCAAGAAGATCGCGGCGATGGCCGAGGCCTACCACATCCAGGTCGCGCCGCACTGCTATTGCGGGCCGATCGTCGGCGCCGCCAACATCCAGCTGGCGGTGACGTTGCCCAACTTCCTCATCTTGGAATCGCTGAAGCAGTGGGACGGCTTCCACGCCACGCTTCTGAAGAAGAAGATCGAGTGGCAGGACGGCAACGTCATCCCCTCGAAGGAACCGGGGCTGGGGGTCGAGCTCGACGAAGCGGTCTGCGATGCGCATCCCTACACCGGCAAGGATCTGCATCTGCAAATGATGCAGACCCCGTTGATGCCGTGAGCGAGAGTTACGCGTTCATCGGCCTCGGTCATCTCGGCGGCAACCTTGCCGCCAGCCTGATCCGCAACGGCTTTGCCGTCACCGTCTTCGACCGCGACCCGGCTGCCGGCGAGCGTCTGGTGGCGCTCGGCGCCACCACTGCCGACAGCCCTGCCGAGGCGGCGGCGCGGGCCGGCAATGCCATAACCTGCCTGCCCTCGCCGAAGGTCAGCGAAGCGGTGCTTGCCGGTCCCCGCGGCTTGCTCGAAGGCCTGGCCCCGGGCGGCACCTGGATCGAGATGTCGACCAATGGCCGCGACGAGATCGTGCGCCTCGCCGCCCTCGCCTCGGCCAAGGGCGTCGACACCTTGGAATGCCCGGTCACCGGCGGCGTGCATCTGGCGGCGGTCGGAAAAATCACCGCCCTGGTCGGCGGCGATGCCGCGCTTTACGAACGCCATCGCACGGCCATCGAAGCGATGTGCGCGCGTTCCTTCCTGATGGGACCGATCGGCTCGGCCGCGGTGATCAAGGTGATCACCAACATGCTGGCCTTCATCCATCTCGTCGCCGCCGGCGAGGCGTTGATGCTGGCCAAGCGGGGTGGCCTCGACCTCGCCCAATCCTACCACGCCATCGTTGCCTCCTCCGGCAACAGCTTCGTCCACGAGACCGAAAGCCAGCTCGTCCTCAACGGCTCCTACGACATCGGCTTCACCATGGACCTGGCACTGAAGGACCTCGGCTTTGCGTTGGGCATGGGCAAGGATTTCGGCGTGCCGCTGGAGCTGGCATCCCGCGTCAACGCGATTTTCGAACAGGGCAAGGCGGCCTATGGCGGCAGCGCCTGGTCGACCCGGATCGTCAAATTGCTGGAGGATGCCGTCGGCACCGACCTGCGCGCACCTGGTTTTCCAGCCAAACTGGGAATCTGACCGGAGACCGGAAAACCAAGCAATTTCATCTGCTTGAATCGATAGCCGGATTCAGTTTCGAAAAGACCTGAATCAATCTGGCAACGCCTTGATTCAATATCTGAGCGTCAGCGCGCCAGGCAGGATCTCGAAGGTCGCCGGTATGCGTCCGGGCGACTCACCGTCTATGTCGACCAGCGCGCCGTTCTTTTCCACATCGTCGAGCGGTTCGACAACCACTTTCTTGCCGCGCAGGATGGTGATCGCCGGATGGTTGCGGTGCCGGCCGCCATAGAGCAGGCGGATGTCCCAGATCAGCTTCAGCTTGCCAGCCGCGCGCAGGATGACGATATCGAATTGCCCGTCGGTCAGCTCGGCGTCCGGCGCGATCATCATGCCGCCGCCGAAGAATTTGCCGTTGGCCACCGCCACCAGCGCCATGCGCGCCTCGACCGGCGCGCCGTCGTCGACGGTGATCCGCACACGCTGGAAGCGGTAGCGGATGAACTCGACCACGGTGCGCCACAGGAACAGCGCCTTGGCCGACGTCTTGCCCTTGCGCTTGTCGGCATTGACGGCGCGGTCGGTGGCGCCTGACAGGCCGAGGCTGGCGATATTGATGAAATGGCGGCTGGCGAGCGCGCCATGGTCGTCGATGTAGCAGATGCGGCCGGCATCGATCTTGCGGCCCTCTGCCCCGGCGATCCGCTTCAAGGTCGCGTCCACCGCCTTCGGCAGGCCAAGCCCGCGCGCGAAATCGATGCCGGTGCCGCATGGCAGCAGGCCAAGCTCGGTCGTCTTGCCGCTCTCCTCGAATGCCTGCAGCAGCCCGTCGGCCACTTCGCTGGCGGTGCCGTCGCCACCGGCGGCGATAACCAGGTCGAAGCCGGTGGCGGCGAGGTCGATGGCCAACCGTTCGGCGTCGCCCTCGGCCTGCGTCTCGCGCAGCTCGAAATCGCCAAAGTGCTCTTTCAGCGAGGCGGAGACTTCAGGCCAATGCCGTTTCAGCCGGCCGCCACCGGCTATCGGATTGAGAACCACCCCGACTTTCAAGACGCACCCTCCCCGGCGCCGGACATCCATGCCCGATCGTTTGCCGGCATTGAAGCCCGCGCCCGCCGGCGGAGCAAGGGGCGCTGTCGATTGCGACGACGAAAAGAGGGGCAGGCTGTCTAAGGCAGTGGGCACCGAAGTTCCCGAGCTCTCGCCAAACGGTCCCCGATAATCCCGCTATCCACAGGCCCAGGGCCATTCCCCGGGACACTTACCCGGCGTACGTTGAACCCATCTCAGGCGGCTACCGATCGCCAAGCCGAAAGGCGGAAGTGAAAGGCTGATTTCCTGAGGCCCGTACGGCCCGGAGCGAGAGCAGGCTTGCCTGTTTCGAGGGACGGTAGCCGAGACCTACGGGGCCGCGGAAAGCGTGCCAACGCCGACGGCGGACCGATGCTGCCATGAAGGACGGCAAAAACCTTCGATGGCACGCAGGGCAAAGCCCGCAAGGGCCAAGACCAGCGTGGTCTGGAACGGACGCTGCCTTCGGGTGGTGGCTGGCAGGACCGTCAAAATCAAGGCCGGCATGGCGCGACGACTTTACGGAAGTTGCTGCCGCGACCGTGTCCTGATCTGACAGGGAGGCGCTGGGAGAAATCCCAGCGCCGACTGTCGTTTTTCCATCCCGCACAATTTTTACGGTGTTTCCGCTTGGGGCTGCAACCGGCGGCAAAATCAGCTAACGTTCGACGTCTATTGAAGGGGGATACTTCATGACGCTGATCCAGAAGCTGGCCGTTGCCTATGCTTTCCTGTTCTTCGCCGTCGTCGCCATCGGCTACATACCGGCGTTCAACGATGCCAACGGCAATCTGTTCGGCCTGTTCTCATTGCAATGGTACGACGACCTGCTGCACGCCTTCTCCGGCGTCTGGGCGCTGGCCGCCGCCTTCATCTCGCATCGCCAGGCAGTGTTCTATTTCAAGCTGTTCGGATCGGTCTATCTGTTCGACGGCGTGCTCGGGCTGGTCACCGGCTCCGGCTGCCTCGATGCCGGCATCTTCATCAACGGTTTCCGCTCCCTCAACGACATCGAGTTCCCCACACGCTTCTTCGCCAACCTGCCGCATCTCGTCATCGGCGGCTTCGCCGTCTATGTCGGCTTCTGGCTGTCGAAGCGCATCCACGACCACTTCGCCACGGCCTGACCGGCCATGTTGCTGTTCCGATGGCTGAAGCGCATCAGCAAGACGATCATCTGGCTGATCGTCATCATCATCCTCATCCCGATCGTCGGGCTGAGCTACGGTTTCCTGACGACGCCGGCGCCCGACAAGACGCCGTTGCCAGGCATTACCGATGGCGCGCCGCCCAAGGCGCTGGCCGACAAGGTCCGCGCCGAAATTCCCGGCTACCAACGGCCGGAGGAATCGACCTTCCTCACCTACCCCGAATGGGCGATCGTCTACGCCGCGCGCGAATATGCCGGCTTCGTCGCCAAGGACCAGCCGAGCGGCTTTCCCTACTGGTCCTATGTCGGCCGCTTCTGGCAGGATTACGCCACGGTGATCCGCGCCAGTTCCCCCTACAAGTTCAACTACGCCAACCACCAGATGCTGGTCATCATCGGCACCAGCCACTCGATCGAGCACATACTGCAATGGGCCTATGAGAACACGGTCGGCCGCGTCACCGAGGCGACATCGGCCAAGCGAACCGCCGCCGACATCTACCAGGCCAAGGTGGCGGCGGACTACGCCGTCTTCCTCGACCAGGTTCCGTGGTACCAGTTCGCCTATGCCGAAAAGCGCGCCGGCCTGTTTTCCGTGCAGCCGGCGCCAGGCGACAGCTCCGTCCGCACCAGCGAACGCAAGCTTGCCTTCGGCCTCGCCGACACCATCAAGCAGGGCTATGCCGACCTGATCAAAAAGGCACTTGCCGCGACCTCCGACCCGGCCTTCCTCGATGTCCATGTCTGGGCCAAGGGCCCGGTCGGCGAAGCCACCCGCAACGAGCCGGACACATTGCTGGAGCGCGACTACGGTGCCGACGGCACCGTCTTCGTCACCAGGCGCTATCAGGTCTTCACCGACATGATCCCGCGGCTGATCGACAAGGGCGTCTCCTTCGTCGAGATCGGCGGCAATGACGAGATCATGGTCACCATGCTGTCGACCGACTCGATCGCTGTTCCCGAAGGCATGCGCATCCTGTTCAGCTATCCGCTGCCGGCGGATCCTTCGACGCGCCGCACCGGCATGGTCGTGGCCGTGCGCAAGCTGCATCTGGTGCTGCCGTCGCTGATGAAAGCAGGCGCCAAGCTTGAACACGTCTACGATTATTGAGGCCTTTCGGCCACGCCCGGCAAGGATCAGACCGCCGCCATGCTCATTTCACAATCGTGGCCAAATCCCGCCTTGTTCGCGCGCGATGGAACGGTGCATGTTGCCTGACGGGCGACATGCACCTGAATGGGCTGCCGGGGGGCATCTCGAAGGGACAAGACCGTGATCAAGACCGCCCTTGTCGCCATGACCATTGTCGGCTGCGACTGCGACGCCAAACTGTGCGAATATATCGGCGAGACGCCGGCCAAGTGGTCGACCATCGCCGAATGCGAAGCCGCGATGAAGAGCCAGATCCTGCACCAGCGCAATTTCGACTATCCGCTGGTGTCCGGCATCTGCCGCACCAAGGGCTCGTCATCCTCCTCGCAACTGGCCGCCACCGCATCGCGCCCCGAACTCAAGCCCGCCAGCAGGGTCGTGCGGACGGAAAGCCCGCTGCCGCCGGAACTGAGCCATCGGCCGAGCGTGCCCGTCGGCTCGCCGACGACGACCGTCGACGCGGACGCTGCCCGGCCCGTCGCCTACGAACAGATGGTCGATGGCGGAACCGGCGTGCTCTATCGCACAAAGAACGGCTATGCCGTGGTCAAGACCGATCTTGGCCGTGCGGCTTCCGCGACGGCTGATGCCGCAAAACGCTCCGTGAACTGGCTGGCCGGCCTGGTGCCGACGGGGCTGTAGTCAATGCATGTCGCCCAAAAGTGCGCAGCGGTTTTGCGACAACGACATGCATAAGGGAAAGATTTACATCTTGACCTTCAGGCTCTCCCAGAATTTGTCGATCAGCGGCTGTTCGGTGGCCAGGTCCTCGCTGCCGACGCGCGTGACGAACAACAGCCCCTGATCGGCGAGGCCGTAGCCGACGATCTCGAAATAAGCGGTGTCGGTGCGCGTCTTCACCTCGGCGTGGATGCCGGTCAACTCCTTGCCGTCGGCGAGCTTGCGCGTCGTCGGCTGCTGCGTCAGCGTCGCGCCGGCCTGCACCGATTCCCTGGTCATCTCCTGCAGCATCAGTTGGTTGAGCGACACCGGGTTCATCTTGCCATATTCCTGCACGACGACGATCGTGCCAAGCGCCGAAGCCATCAGATATTGCGTGATGTTCTCGCCGAGATCGGTCTTGGTCACCGAAATGCCGCTCGGATGGACGAAGGAGAAACTGTCGCCCGAAAAGGTGGCGAAGTCGTTGCGCTCGAGCGTCACCTTGCTCTGCTTGCCGCCGGGCAGCGTGATGGTCGTGCTCTCGCCGGGGTCGATATCGACCGCCACGCCGTCGATGGTCAGCTTGAACGCCTTGAGGTCCTCGGCTCCGGCCGGTCCAGCGCACAGCGCGATGAGAGTGAGGGCTGCCGCTGATACCATGCGCATCGACTATTCTCCTGCTTATGCAACCCCGCTCAGCGCCTTGATGCCACGGTAGAAGGTCGAGGAAAACAGTTCCGTAGGGTCATAGTGCCGTTTCGCCGCCAGGAAGGCCGGCAGCTCGGGATAGCAGGCCTGCAATTCCTTGGCCGTGTAATGCAGCTGGTAGGGCAGGAAGAAGCGCCCGCCATGCTTGATCGTCACGTCGATCAGCGCCCGCGTCAGCGCCCGCATCCTCGCATTGCCGTCGGCATCGGTCGGCTGGTTGATGTAGAGCACCAGCGAATAGGCCGGCTCCGGTGCATAGGTCAGCGCCACATCCTCCTTGTGGACGATGCGCACCGAGGCGTTGAGCACCGGCAGGGACTGATTGCGCAGGATCTCGCGCGCTTCCGTGATGAACGGATTATACACAGCACGTGGTATGAAATATTCGTGCAGTATGTCGGTCTCGTCGGTCAGATCGTTGAACAGATACGGCACCGAATCGTGCATCGGGTTGTTGCGGGTGACGAGGCAGGCCTCGCCCTGCGCCATGGCCGTCGTGCGCGCCACCGTGCAGCTCTCGAATTTCGGCTCCAGCGTCTTCTCGGTGAACCACTTCAGCTCCTGGAACAGGCTGCCCCATTTCGCCAGGTTGATGATCACCCGCTTCAGTCCGACCGAGCCCGGCTCGCCGATATCGGGCTGGTCGGCCGGCGGCTCTTCGGCCACCTTGTCGTAGCGATAGACGATCATGTCCTCGAGGAAATTGCCCGGCGCCGTCGACAGATGGCCGTAGAACAGGCCGATATCCTTGTTCGGCTCCAGCACCTCGGCGAAGAACTTTGGGAAATCGTCCGATTTGATGATTTCGCGCGAGGTGCGGTAGACGGCATTGTCGACGATATCGAGCGTTGCCTCCACCACCACGCCGAACAGGCCGTAGCCGCCGACGACATGGCGGAACAGCTCGCTGTTCTGCGTGGCAGAGCAGGTCGTCACCGACCCATCTGCCAGCATCACCCGCATCGAGCGGATCGAGCCGGCAACCGAACCGGCCTGATGGTCCATGCCATGCGCGTTGACCGACAGCGAGCCGCCGACGGAGAAGATGTCGGTGGACTGCATTGCCTTCACCGCGAAGCGCGGATGCAGCATGTTCTGGATGTCGTGCCAGCGCGCGCCCGGCTGCAGCGTCATGGTCCTGGCCGCCGCGTCGACGCTGACCTTGTTGAATTTCTTGAGGTCGAGCACCAGCGCATTGTCGTCGAAGGCATGGCCGCCCATCGAATGGCGGATGGCGGCCAGCGACACTTTCAACCCGTTGGCGCGGGCGAAGGCCAACGCCCTGGCGATATGGTCCTCCTCGCTGACCTCGACCACGCCATAGACCGGCGTCCGCGACAGGCCGCTGGCATCGTTCATGTCGCCGCCCTTGGCCGACCAGGGTAGCGAAGGCTCAAAGGCTGGCGGACTGGCAATCGGTTTCAGCGGCAGGGCAATGCCATCGATGTCGGCGATGCGTCCGGCATTCTTCGGCCCTGAAGGCCCGCGCGCCAGCCGTGCCATTGTGGTTCCGCCCCACAGCACCGCGCCGCCGACGACAGCCGCACCGAGCACCAGCCGGCGCGATAGGCGAAACCCCTTCTGTTCGTCAGCCATGCAGATCCCCCGTTGGCCAAGGGATAGCGCGGCTCTTCGGCGAAAACCATAGGGGCCGCTACCGGGGCAGCGTTCCGCCACCTCAGTGGCCTGGCATGAGTGAACAGGAGCATGAAAATGGCCGATCCCCGAAGGAACCGGCCAACATTGGAGCAGGGTCTGAAAAGTACGGTCAGCAGGTCTGCCGACGCATGACGCTCGCGGCTACGAAGCCTTCTTGATCGACGTCACCATGCCGGTCTTGTCATCGACGGTTACCGCCACCTTGGCGCCGACCTTGAGTTTGCCGATCTTCGCTTCCGGCGACAGCTGATAGATCTTGCCGTCGTCGAGTGTAATCGACTTGGTCGTCGGATCGACCGCCTGGATGGTGCCCTGAACGGACGCGGCATAGGCCGTACCGAGGAAGGCGAGCAGAGCGGCGGTGGTTGCGAGGGTCTTCTTCATCGATAGCACTCCGTGCTGTTTCACTTTTCCGGGCTGCCGCCTTGCGCAACGACAGCACCGAACGAGCCGACACTGGGCCTGAAAGCCTGCTGGCCGCAAATCACGTTGAGTGACTTTTCGCAAAGGAAATCATAGGCTTAATTCTGACACATTGCTTGCGGCTGACGCAGTTTCCTGCCTTATCGTTTGCTTCGACGCGCGCCGTTCGTCCACGAAAAGAATCGTTTAGGCCATTGCAGCGGGCGCCTCGCGGCCATCACGCAGCCGCCATAATCCGCCCCGGATTGCATCACGAAACAGCCTGCTGATCTTCGGTTGATACAAGTTTTGTTGCATGGATCAGCTCAACCGCGATCTCAAAAAGGCGGATGAAACTCGCGCTGTGGTTGCAAATCCGAAATGAATGCGCGATGATTTCAACCGTCGCGACGGGGGACACGATGAAACTTGCAGTCCGGACCATGATATCCCTGATGCTGGCGTTTGCGCCGGGATTGGCCGGCGCACAAGGCCTGGATCCGGGCGACAAAACCGTCATCGTTACTCCCGACGATCCCGATATGGCTCTGGCTACCGCGAAGGCGCGCAGCAGACTGGATGAATTCCTGGCCTTGTCCGAGGCTCCTCCCCCTGGGACAGACACGTTCAAACTGAAGGTTAAGGTGCGGGATGGACACGTCACCGAACATTTCTGGGTCATCCCGTTCAGCCGCATCGGGGCCGGATTTGTCGGCATCCTGGCAAATCAGCCGGAGGGAGTGCACAATGTCGTCCTCGGCCAGGCCATAGAATTCACCAGGGACGACATTTCCGACTGGGGATACAGAAGCGGTGGACGGCAGGTTGGCAGCTTCACCGTCTGCGTGATGTTCAAGAGAATGTCCAAAGAAGAAGCAGACGCCACGCGCGAACAATATGGCTTCGACTGCTGACGGCGATCAACCCATCTCGTCCTTCGCGCCGATCTTGCGCACCAATGCGGCCGTCGCCAGCATGGCGCCCATGTCGGAGATCATCGGCGCCACATGCCTGGTGTAGTCGAGCGGCGCCGAAATGTCGGGCAACTCGAAGAAATTCTTGGCCTGCGGCAGCAGCAGGAACCCATCGCCGCCGTTGAGCGCGACGCGGGCCGGATCGTCCGGCCAGGTTTCGCCGAGCCATTTCAGCGCCTGCGCCAGCCGGCCGGTCACCAGCGGCCGCGCCACCTCGACATTGTCCGTGCGGAATTCGTAGGCCGCGTCGAGGAGTGGCTCCCCCGACGACAATTCCTGCAGCTTGGAGCCGAACAGGCCGCGGAAAAAGCCGACGACCGCATTGGTCCGCCGCGTCGCCACCAGGATCCCCGGGAACGGCTCGACGGCCTCGAAAGCGACGATGACGCCCTTGAACGCCGTCGATGAGCCCTTGCCGGTGCCTTCGCGCAATTCGGCCTCGTAGAGTTCGAACGGAAACCCTTCGTAGCGGCCGGACACGACATCGTCGAAGGCTTGCCGGTTGAAGGGCCCGACCGCCTCGCGCGGCAGCCGGTCGAACGAGTTCGGCCTGCCGCCATGCTGGTAACTGATGTCGCGGATGAAGCCGAAGATGATCGGCAGCAGCGTGTCGCGGAACGATTGCTGCAGCCGCGTCGCCGGCTTCATGGCCTGGAAATACAGCAGGATCGAAGCGGCAAAGCCGATGCAATAGAGGAACACATGCGGCGTCGAGAACCATTGCTCGTTGGGGTCGGCAACCTTGTTGAACAGCCAGGCGATCGCCGCCACGGCCACCAGCACCAGCCCGACGAACAGCGGCACTCGCCAGCGCACCTGCCGCACCGCCGAGGCCCGCGCCGCCTCATAGGCCTCGATGTTCTTCCGGATGCCGGCGATGACAGTCTCATCAGGCATGAAATCCGCTGCTTCCACCACCACCCCCCGCAAGCCTGACTACGATCATGATAGCTGGTTTTGCAGGAGCGGCGCCAGACGGATGAAGCGGTGATCCCTTCTCCCCTTGTGGGAGAAGGTGGCCGAGCGAAGCTCGGTCGGATGAGGGGTGTTCCAGCTTGACGCCGACGGCGCTTCGTCACCCACCCCTCGACCGTCTCGGCGCTAACGCGCCGATCCACCTTCTCCCACAAGGGGAGAAGGAAAGATCGCGCCCAACCGCCTCTCGACCCTTTCCCTCATCGCGCCCTCCAACCCCTCCACCGGCACGAGCTGCTCATGGCCCCGGCCCCGCAGCCGCACGAACGGATGCATCCGGTAGGCCGCAATCGCACCGCGCGTCTCGACATCCGCACTGACATCCACAACGAAAATCCCACCAATGCGCCCCGGCCATGGCTGTCGCGCCAGGGCGGTGCCGAGGAAATCGCCGAGCCCATAGGCGACGACGGTCTCACCGATAAGCTCCACCGGCTGCACCACATGCGCGTGATGGCCGACGATCAGGCCGACGCCCTGCCCGGCCAGGCGCCTGGCCAATGCACGCGTCCCGGCGCGCGGAAAGTGCCGGAACTCCCAGTCCCAATGCGGCACCGCGCAAAGAAGATCGAACCCGCGCCGCCAGCCGACCGGATCACTGCCCATCGACACACGCCCTGCAAACAGGCTCTCATCTGCATTGCGCCACAGCGTGAAGGCCGCGAAGCCGACATTCAGCAGCCCGACTTTGACCGGCTGCACCGGGCCATCGGCGGCAAGGCCTATGCTGCGGATACCGAGCCGCTTCAGCGCCGCCACCGTCTCGTCGAAACCGGCGACGCCCTGGTCGAGCGCATGGTTGTTGGCCAGCGACAGCACGAGCTGTTCGCGCGCAAGACCGGCCGCGGCGAGCGCCTCGGCCAGAAACCGCTCGCTCATCGCATGGTGCGTGCCGAGCCTTGTGCCCAGCACCGCGCTCGGCCTGTCCACGACAGGGCTTTCGCAATTGCCGATCACCAGATCGGCGGTGCCAAGCAGCGCCTTGATCGCCGGATCGAAATCCGGCGTGCTGCCGTTGGCCACGGCCGAGATGTCGCCGATGAAGGCAAGCCGCACCGTCCGCCCTGGCGGCGGCTCCATCAACATCCCCGCCATCGGCGCAAACCCATTGCCGTCGCCGCCAAGCGACGGCTTAAGGAAACGCGGCAGCCAGGACAGTTTGTAGGAAAGCGGATAGTTCGACACGCAATGCCCAATCGTTTGCCTTGTTTAGACTGTCCCGTGGGCGGGTTGAAGCCGTCGTCAATCAACGATGTGGACAGCGCATCGGCACTGACGGGCGCGACACCGCAAATAGCCGCAAATCTGTGTATGGTCGTCGGCGGCAAATGCTTGGGAGGGAAAGATGACACGAATAGCAAGCCTGATGGCATCCGCATTCATTCTGCTTGTGCCGCTGTCTTCGGCGCACGCCGCCGTGCCCGAAGCGGCAACCGCGCTTTTCGAGGCTAAGACCGTGGCCGCGCGCGACAGCGCCCTGTCGACGCTGGAGGCGGCCGCACCGAAAGATCCGGCATCGGCCTATGCCGCAGGCGCCGGTGAGTTCTTCACCGCACTTGAACTGCTCGCCAGCGGCCTGCACCGCCACGGCTTCGAAAGCCCGCAATCCTTCATGCTGCCGCTGATGCAGCTGCCGGTGCCCTCCAATCCCAATCCCGAGCCGCTGACCTACGAAGAGTTCCGCGCCATATTGGCGGCCTTCCGCGACAGGTTGGCAAAATCCGCCGCGACCCTGGGCTCGGTGCCGGCCGATGCCGATATCGGCATGGTCATCGACCTCACCCATGTCGGCATCGACCTCAACGAGGACGGCACGATCGCGCCGGACGAAAGCATGGCGGCCATCATGGCCGCGCTGTCGCACGGTGGCCTTTCGCAGGGCGATACCGCACCGGCGCTGACCTTCCGCTTCGACCGCGCCGACGGCTATTGGCTGCAGGGCTATGCCGAATTCCTGATGGCGCAGGCCGATTTCTGGCTGGCGCATGATTTCAGAACCACTTTCGATGGCTCCTTCCACATGCTGTTCCCGCGCGCCAAGCTGCCCTTGCAGGATATTCTCGTGCCGCCCCCCAGCGAGATGGGCTCGAGCATGTTCGCCTCGGAATGGCGCATCGCCGATTTCATCTCGATGGTGCACATGATCAACTGGCCGGTGGTCGAACCGGAGCGCCGCAAGGCAGCCCGCCGGGAATTGCTCGAAATGATCCGGCTGTCGCGCGAGGACTGGAAGGCGATCCGCGCCGAGACTGACAATGACCGCGAATGGCTGCCCGGGCCACAGCAGAAGGGCGAGAACCCGCTGACCGGCCTCGACGTCGGCGAGGAGCAGGTCCAGGCCTGGCTCGCCACCTTGACCATGGCCGAGGACCTGCTCGAGGGCCGCGCGCTGCTGCCGCATTTCCGCATCGCCGGCAAGGGCATCAACATGAAGCGCTTCTTCGACGAGCCGAAGCCCTTCGACCTGGTGCTGTCGATTACCGGCCCTGGAATCGCGCCTTATCTCGAAAGCGGCAGGATCCTGACCAGCGAGGATTTCGACCAGATCCAGCGCGAATTCGGCGGCGGCGGGTTTTTGACGTTCGCGCTGTGGTTCAACTGAGCGGCCTATCACAAGCTGGGTCTCTGCCCTCGCTGGGCGCGGGAGAAGTATCCAGCATCCACGGCGCCAGCAGTTCCGGGAAAATCGTGAAACGGTTTTCCCGCGGGAATTGTGTCAAACAAAGAGTTGGAAAAGCCATCGCTGGAGCCGCAGCAGCCCGGCCATGGCGGCGGCTATCAGCGCGTTCGATATCACGCCGATCGCCGCGGTCGTCCAGGCGATGTCGCCGGATTGGCCAAGGACAACGAACGGAAATCCAGCGGCGATGACGACAATCGCCGCGCACAATCCAAGCCAGGCCACGCCCGGCCTTTTAACCAGCCGGCTGAGAAAATAGGCGATCCCGACCAGCAGGATCCTGAGCGGGTCCAACAGCTGGGCGATGACGATGGCGGTCAGAAGCATGAACGGGGACTTGGACTGGAGTACCAAAAAGCCTTAGCGCGGAAACCCGTGCAGCCGGCCAAGCAGCCACTGCAGCGGATTGCCGACGAAGGCGCGGGTGACGAACGTGTCATGGGCGGCATCGGAGGCGAGCAAGGCGATGGTTCCGGCTTCGAGCCGACGCGGCGGATCGGTGCTGGCGTCGATGCCCTGGCCCGCCAGCAACTGCCTGATCTCGGCATTGCCGGAGGCCGAGGACTTGCCATAGGCGCTGACGAAGAAACTCTTCCGGTGCTGCGTGATCCAGCTGGCGAAGATGTCCGCCTCGTCGAAGACGGCGTCGAGCAGGACGACGCCGAGCAGGCGTCCACCGATGTCGCCGTTCCTGAGAATGGAAGCGGCCGGATTGTAGCCGCCGCTATAGGCCACCAGCACCACCGGCATGGCGTCGAACTTTGCCGCCTTGGCGCCGGTCAGCCTGGCCATGCCTTGCGCAGCCTCGGCCATGAATTTGGTAAAATAGCCCGGCGTCCAGAAATTGCCGGCGCTGGAATCCTGCGCATTGCTGGCGAATTGCGGCGCCACCAGCACGGCGTTGAGGCCGGACGCCTCGACCTGCGTGACGACACGCTGGCGGCCGACGACATCGCGCTGCAAGGTGGCGCCATTGCCGTGGAAGAACACCACGATGACCGACGGCCTAGCCGGATCGAACCCTTTCAGCACCGCCAGCAGCGTCGAGCGGTCGGAATAGGTCTCGTCTTCCCAATAGATGCCGCCGCGTGGCGAGGTGTGGCCGCGCCTTCCATCCGCCGCCGTGACGTCGAGAAACGGCGCCGAGCCGTCGGGCAGCTTGCCACGGTAGGGAAAGGGCGATGCCTTGAACGGCACTACGGTGGATATGGCCTTGCGCAAGCGCGCCCCCTGGCTCACCGCCGGAAACATCGCCGTGGCCAGCAATCCGGCAACGATGGCGCGGCGGTCCGGCATCAGGCCGCCACCAGCCGCACGGACGGCGCTTTCGACGGCAACAGTACGGCAAAGAAGGCCGGGATGGCGATGAGATAGGCGATCGCCGCCCATTGCAGCACGGCGCTCAGTCCAAAGCTGGTGGCGACGATCGGCACGGCGGCCGAGCCGATGACCGAGAAACACCCATTGATGCCCCAGGCCCAGACGAAAAGATGCTCCTTGCCGAGCCGTGCCAGCCAGGTCATGGCGGTGGCCATCGGCATGCCCATCAGGAAGGCCGGCGGCGACACCAAAAGGAAGCAGAGCAGCAGGCGCACCGCATAGGGATAGGCGCCGATCCGGTCGAGCACCGGCGACAGATAGAAGCCATAGGCGAGCAGCAGCCCGCAGACCGCCAGCAGCACGATCGGCAGCAGCGTCCTGGCGCGGTCGAAGATGCGCTCGGCAAACAGGCTGCCGAGCCCGGAAAACACCAGCATCGAGGAGATCAGCACCGAGGCCGACACGGTCGGGTTGGCGAGCGCCACCGTAAAGCGGCTGATCAGCCCGACCTCGACCATGATGTAGCCGAGGCCGAGACAGGCGAAATAGAGGATGGTGCCGAGCTTGCCGCGCGAGCGCGAGAACACGATGCGCCAGCCGAAGATGACCGGCAGCAGCACCAGTGATGCCGCCGTGATGCAGGCGATGCCGAGCGTCGCCCAGATCAAGAGATAGCCCCAATCGTCCTGGAACAGGTCGAGCCGGTCGAGCGTGCGCGGCAAATCGGCGACCTTCACATAGGCGGCGAAATAGGGCTGGTCGTTGCTCAGCGCCCGGGTGTCGAAGACGTAGTCGCCGGCAAGTTTTTCCCAGCCGCCGGTCAAAAGCGCGTGCCAGCTCATGCGCTGCAGTTCCGTCGCCGGCAGCACTTGCGGGCCGGCATCGCCGCCGGCCCCCGCACAGGCGTCGAGCGTCGGATCGGCCGGCGCCGTCGGGTCGCAATCAGGATTTGCCGGCGCGGTCGGGTCGGCAGGCGCGGTCGCGCCGGCTGCCGGCTGCTGCGTCAGTGTCGCGTCCTGTCCGCTGCCGAAGATCGAGGCGCGATAATCGTCGAGCACCTTTTGTGCGCCCGAACCGTCATAGGTCATTCCTGGATAGTAGACCTCCTCCCAGGACATCGACTTGGTGTAGTCGCGCAGCGTCTTGATTTCGGCCTCGGTAAAGCCGCCGCGCTTGAACAGCACGGTCGTGGTCGAGAGGTAACTCGAGACCGCGAAGATGTCGTTGGCTGCGCCCTGGCTGTCGAAGGTCCTCGCCGCCTCGGCGACGGTCGAATAGAGCTTCAGAACCGATTTCGGCGGCTCTTCCTTGTTCCACAAGGTGATCGACAGCACGCCGCCATCGGCCAGCGCGTGCATGTAGCTAAGCATCGCTTCGCGCGTGTAGGCGTATTTTTCCGAGATGGCGAAGCCGCCGGGATTGGACAGGCCGACACTGTCGGCGAGGCTGAGGTCGATAACGTCGTAGCGCTCCGTCGTGTTGGCCAGGAACAGCCGCCCATCATAGTCGATGACCTTGAGCCTCGGCTCGGCCAGGATGTCGCCGGTGACATCCTTCAGCACAGGGTCGCGGAACGCCCGCAATGTCATCGGATTGCTCTCGGCGACGGTCACCGAGGTCGAATCGGCATTGAGCGCCGCCTGCGTGGAGATGCCGCCGCCGAACTGCACGACGAAGGTTTTGGGCTTATCCTTGATCACATAGGGATAGTGCATCGGCAGATAGCGGAAATAGACCTGCTCGGCCGGCGCCAGGTTGCGCATGATGCCTTCCGGCCCGTCACCGTCGCGATACATGCCGACATAGGTGTTGGCCGGCACTTCGGGCATGCCGAAGGCGGCATTGTCGCTCAGGCCCGGCGCGAAATGCATGTAGGAGCTGGCATAGACCTGCAGATCGCCGAAGGGCGAGACGCTGCGGTAGATGCGCTTGCCGTCCGGAAAATTGCGGGCATAGGCGACGCCCTTGTATTGCGATACGGCTATGTCGGGTATGCCGAGCAGGCTGGGCAGCATGAGATAGCCTGATATCGACAGCGCCGCGACCACGACGCCGGCGACGACGCTCTTCCAGGCGCCGAAAGCAACAAACCACAGCAGCGAACCGGCGGCCCACAAAAGCACGGGCACGACGATGATGGTTTCCGGCGCGAACAGATAGAGCGAGACCAGCACGGCGAGGCCGGCAAGCCCCGAACCGGTGAGGTCGGCGAAATAGACGCGGCCGAAGGCCATGCGGCTTTTCAGGAAGACGATGCCGAGGAAGAACGCGCCGGCCAGGAACGGCAGGAGATAGAGCAGAAAATTGGCGAGCAGCCGCCATTTCTGCGCCGGATCGGACACCAGGAAGATGGCGTTGAACGGTACCGTCTGGGCAACCAGGTTGGAGCCGACGGCGAGCGGGCCGATGAGCAGCAGGGCCGCAGTGGCGGCCCCTTGCCAATGGCGGTCGAACCAGCCCTTGCCGGCGAAGATGACGACGCTGGACAGCGAAAAGCCGAGCATGGCGAGGCTGACCACCAGCGAGCCGAAATGCGACCAGCTGCCGACCGCGAACACCCGCATGACGGCGATCTGCAGGGCGATGATGGCGCCGGCGACCAGCCCGACCGCGAGGTAGTGCGCCGGCCGTGGCGCCTCCAGGGAAGGGATGCTCAGGCGGGAATTCGATGCAACGGCTGCCATTCAGGTCCCTTGATGCCGCAAATGCTCAGCCGTTGTGCGTGCCGACGATCTGGTCGCCCTCGAGCTTCGTGAACGGCACGAATGGCACCACCTTGCCATTGTAGATGTCCGAGCGGACGATGTTGAACGTGCCGTCGGCGAGCTGCTGCTTGGTCACCTTGAGCACGTGCTGCGCCCCCGGCGGGCCGACCGGAATGACCATCACGCCGTTGGGCTTCAGCTGCTGCAGCAGCGACGGCGGGATGTGGTCGATGCCGCAGGTGACGATGATCTTGTCGAACGGGCCGACGCTTTCCCAGCCATAATAGCCGTCGGCATTGCGGCTGGTGACCGAACCGAACTCACTGTAGCCGCGCTCGACCAGCCCGTCATAGGTGCGCCGCGTGCGCTGCGCCAGCGGATTGATGATCTCGATCGTGTGCACCTTGTCGGTGAGGTTGGCGAGATAGGCCGACTGGTAGCCCGAGCCGGTGCCGATCTCGAGCACGGCCTCGCCGAATTGCACGTCGATCGACGTCGTCATCCGCCCGACGAGGTGCGGACCCGAAATCGTCACGCCATAGCCGATGTCGAGGAAGGCATGGTCATAGGCGCGCCCCATATTCTGCGGCAGCACGAATTCCTCACGCGGTGTCAAAAGGAAGGCGCGCTTGTTGCGGTCGTCCAGAACGTCCTTGTTGTAGACCATGATCTGGAAGCGATCGAATCGCTGCGCCAAAAACTTCGAATCCTCGCCGCGATTGGCCACCATCCAGTCAATGAACGATTTCTTGTCGTTGAACGGCACTTCGGCGTTGCGGTCGTAGGGCACGGGCACGTTGGCCCTGACCGCGGCCGGAAGAATGGAGAACGCCGCCGCACCCGCCGACAGCGTCAAGAAATCTCGACGCTTCATGGAAAAAGCCTCCAAAAGTGGCCTTTGCCACCCCAAAACCAAGCACTTCAACCCGATTGCACCGCCTCCCAAAACGAGTCAATGGGCGTCGGGGGACGACCGTGCGGGCCGAAAAAATGTGGCAAGCGGGCAACAGTTTCGCCGATGCCATCGGCTTTTTCAGGGCCGTGTAACGGCACGCCGCATTGCCGCAGGGCCCGCCGGAGCGACCTTGCCTTATATTAGCAATGGCTGTTTTGCTTGACTCGGTCGCCAAAAACAGGCAGCAAACCTGCATCGGAAGGGCTGAAATGCCGCGTGCATGATCGTGGACGAGCCTTTTTTGGCACAAAGTCCACGTCTCTCGGTTGGTTTTGAGAGGGATTGGTTAACCAACTTTGTCCATATTTTGAAGCAATCGGCAATCAACGACAGGCGCGGCAAACGCGTCGGGGACCACCCTGGGATCACTCGCAGAATGGTCGTCGCGGCTGACAAGGCCACGTACGGGGAAAACCGATTGGAGCGAGATTGGTTGCATGGCGTTGTCGAGTAAACACAAAATAATCCGGGACCAGCGCGAGGGCGGCGAGTTCGTCGATGCGCAGCGCAACCCTTCATTCAATCCGAAACGGATCGTCCGCTGGGTCGCGGTGCCTGGTGCCAGCGCCGCCGTCGGCCTCTGGCTGATCGGCACCATGGCCGGCCTCAGCTCCGTCGGTGCGTCGCTGTCGGCGACATCGAGCGGCCTGCCGCAGACGCTGGCCATGCCGGGCTCGCTGGCGATGGCCGATCCGCTGAAACAGCATTTCCTGAGGTCTTCGGCGCCGTTCGTGCTGGCCAATGCCCATGGCGGCAGCCAGGCCTTGCATGACCATGCTGTGCAATGCGGCGCCACCTGCTTCAAGCTGGCCCGTGTGAGCCCGCTGGGTGAGAAATCCGCGCGCCTCGCGGCCCACGCAAGGCCGGAACAGCCAATCTTGAAGTCGAAGGCGCAGGAACGCTTCGACCGCATGGAGGCGTCGCTGTCGCCGACCAAGCTCGCCGCCGCCTTTGCCGGCGCCGGCAAGCCCGTCGCCACGGCCGACGCCCGCCCGGTGATTTCCACGGCCGCGCCGCAGATCACCGAGGCGTCGCTGGTTCCGTCGGTCCAGGTGATGGCCAGCCTGTCGAGCGACATGCCGGCTCCCGTGGCGGAACGCTTTGCCCGTGCCGATACCGGCGCCGTCGTCCAGACCGCGCCGGCGCCGATGGGCCTCGCCCAGTCGCAGACGCCTGACAACACGCAGCTGGCGCTGGCCCTCGTCCAGTCGCTGCCCGTCGAGGACGAAGCATTTGCCTCTCCGCTGCCGATGACCGAATCTTCTGCCGATGTCGCGGTTGCGCCTGCCGAGACCCAGCCGCAACAGCCCGGCGACGCTGCCTCGCTGCCGGATGCGCTGACCGACGACGTGCCGCTGCCGACCCGCCGCCCACAATATGACGCGCCGCGGCAGCCAAAGGCCGTGGTGGAACAGGATGAGCCGGCGCCGCAGCCCAAGATTGCTCAGCCCAAGATCGCGCAGCAAAAGCCGGCGCCGGAGGCAAAGCCGGTCCAGCAGGCCCAGCCCGCAAGGCCGGCCCGGGCCGGCCACGACGGCGGCGATGTGCTGGCCTATGCCAAGCCGGACACGCCTTCGGGCGGCCTTGGCCAGGCGTTCAGGAACCTCTTCAACGGACCGAGCGGCGGAAGTGGAGCCGGCCACGGCGTCGCGGTCTATGACATCAGCGCCAAGACCGTCTACATGCCGGACGGCCAGCGGCTCGAGGCCCATTCCGGCCTCGGCGCCATGGTCGACCAGCCGCGCTATGTCCATGTGAAGGATCGTGGCCCGACGCCCCCCGACACCTACAATCTGTCGCTGCGTGAATCGCGCTTCCATGGCGTCGAGGCATTGCGCCTGACTCCGGTCGGCGGTGGCAACAAATACAACCGCAACGGCCTGCTCGCCCACACCTACATGCTGCGCGGCGGCCGCGCCGAGTCCAATGGCTGCGTGGTCTTCAGGGACTATTCCCGCTTCCTCGCCGCCTTCAAGAAAGGCAAGGTCACACGCCTCGTCGTGGTGCCGCGCCTCAACGGATCGCCGACCCAGGTCGCGACGGACAACGCCCGCGGCGCCTGACCGCGGGCGGATGCCCCTCGGCAACTGCCTCCTCCTGACAGCCTGCTGTCAGGAGCTGCATCGGGGCATGCGCCTAGCCGCATCGCGCTCTTTCCATTTTCGCCAAGACCTCCCATATTCGGGGCATGGCCAAATCCCCCGATAAAAGAACGCCGCCGACGGCGAATGACGATCGCGCCGCGCCGAAGCGGCGCAGCCCGCTGACCGATTTCCTCGACGCCTCCGAGCCGCTGCATAAAGGTGGCTTTGCCGAGATGCCGCAGCCCGAACTGTCGGGCACGCCGCTGACCGGTTCAATCGCCGACTGGGCCGAACAGATCGAGCAGGAGGCGGAGCGCGAAGGGCGCCAGGCTGGCAAGGGCGACGGCGGCAAAGCGCCAAGACCATCCAAGAAGGTTCCCGAGCGTTCCTCCGCGCCCGGGCGCACGGCGCGCGGCACCTCGATGGGCGGCGCGGCCACCGCTCGCGAACGCGCCGCGGCCGGCCTCAATCCGGTCGCCGGCCTCGATATCTCGCTGGAAGAAGCCGAGACGATGACGTCGAGCGGCGTCACCGCGACGGTCGCCGCGCTCTCGGCGCTGATCGAATCCGGCAATCCGCTGCACAAGGATGGCGTGCTGTGGACGCCGCACCGCCCTGCCCGGCCGGAAAAGTCGGAAGGCGGCATCGCCATCAAGATGGTGTCGGACTTCGAGCCGGCCGGTGACCAGCCGACCGCCATCAAGGACCTTGTCGAAGGCGTCGACAACAACGACCGCACCCAGGTGCTGCTCGGCGTCACCGGCTCGGGAAAAACCTTCACCATGGCCAAGGTGATCGAGGAGACGCAGCGCCCTGCCCTGATCCTGGCGCCCAACAAGACGCTGGCCGCGCAGCTCTATTCCGAGTTCAAGAAATTCTTCCCCGACAATGCGGTGGAGTATTTCGTCTCCTATTACGACTACTACCAGCCGGAAGCCTACGTTCCGCGCACCGACACATTCATCGAGAAGGAATCCTCGATCAACGAACAGATCGACCGCATGCGCCACTCGGCGACGCGCTCGCTGCTCGAGCGCGACGACGTCATCATCGTCGCCTCGGTGTCCTGCATCTACGGTATCGGTTCGGTCGAGACCTATACGGCGATGACCTTCCAGATGCAGATCGGCGACCGGCTCGACCAGCGCGCTTTGCTCGCCGACCTCGTCGCCCAGCAGTACAAACGCCAGGACATCAATTTCGTGCGCGGCTCGTTCCGCGTGCGCGGCGACACGATCGAGATCTTCCCGGCCCACCTTGAGGACCGCGCCTGGCGCATCTCGATGTTCGGCGACGAGATCGAGCAGATCACCGAATTCGATCCGCTGACCGGCCAGAAGACCGGCGAGCTGAAAAGCGTCAAGATCTACGCCAATTCGCACTATGTGACGCCGCGCCCGACGCTGAACCAAGCGATCAAGTCGATCAAGGAAGAGCTCAAGCAGCGGCTGGTGGAACTGGAGCGCGCCGGCCGCCTGCTGGAGGCGCAGCGGCTGGAGCAGCGCACCCGCTTCGACCTCGAAATGCTGGAAGCCACCGGCTCCTGCGCCGGCATCGAGAACTATTCGCGTTATCTCACCGGCCGCCAGCCGGGCGACCCGCCGCCGACCTTGTTCGAGTATATCCCGGACAATGCACTGGTGTTCATCGACGAAAGCCACGTCACCGTGCCGCAGATCGGCGGCATGTATCGCGGCGACTTCCGGCGCAAGGCGACGCTGGCCGAGTATGGCTTCCGCCTGCCCTCCTGCATGGACAACCGGCCGCTGCGCTTCGAGGAATGGGACGCCATGCGCCCGCTCTCCGTCGCCGTTTCGGCGACCCCGGGCGGCTGGGAAATGGAACAGTCCGGCGGCGTCTTCGCCGAGCAGGTCATCCGCCCGACCGGCCTGATCGACCCGCCAGTCGAGGTCCGCCCGGCGAAAAGCCAGGTCGACGATGTCGTCGGCGAGATCCGCGAGACCACGGCCGCGGGCTACCGCACGCTGGTCACGGTGCTGACCAAGCGCATGGCCGAGGATTTGACCGAATATCTGCACGAACAGGGCGTGCGCGTGCGCTACATGCACTCCGACATCGACACGCTGGAGCGCATCGAGATCCTGCGCGACTTGCGCCTCGGCGCTTTCGACGTGCTGGTCGGCATCAACCTTTTGCGCGAAGGCCTGGATATTCCCGAATGCGGCTTCGTCGCCATTCTCGATGCCGACAAGGAAGGTTTTTTGCGCTCCGAAACCTCGCTCATCCAGACCATCGGCCGCGCCGCCCGCAACGTCGACGGCAAGGTCATCCTCTATGCCGACCAGGTCACCGGCTCGATGGAGCGGGCGATGGCCGAAACCAACCGCCGCCGCGAAAAGCAGATGGAGTGGAACGCCGCCAACGGCATCACGCCGGAATCGGTCAAGTCGCGCATCTCCGACATTCTGGACTCGGTCTACGAGAAGGACCATGTCCGCGCCGACATTTCGCAGTTCACCGACAGCGCCGGCGCCATGATGGGCAACAACCTCAAGGCGCATCTCGACGCGATGGAAAAACAGATGCGCGACGCCGCCGCCAATCTCGACTTCGAGAAGGCCGCCCGCATCCGCGACGAGATCAAGAGGCTGCGCGAGATGGAACTGTCGATTTCCGACGACCCGCTGGCCAAATACGCCGACATGGAAAGCCCGGTCTCGGGCCGCGAAAAGGGCAAGCACAACAAGGGCGTGGCCAAGCATCGCACGGCTGAGGAACAGGAACGTTTCCGCAAGCTCGACGAAGCACGCGCCGCCGAAGAGGCCGCCAGGGCTGCCCGGCCCAACCTGTTCCGCAAGCCTGATCTCGACGAGATGGGCGCCGACGGCGCCGTGCCGGTGAAGAAGCCGCTGTTCGCCAAACCCTCGATCGACGATATGGGGCCCGGCACCGACATGCCGACGCCTGCGGGTGTAATGTCACGTTCGCTGTTCAAGAAACAGTCGGCGTCCGAAGCGCACGGTTCCGACTTCGGTATTCCCGGCGAGCCGGTCAAGCCGCTGTTCAAGAAGAACTCTCTGGACGAGATGACCGTGCGGCGCACGGAAAAGCCGGTCGAAGGAAAAGTGCCGGCGAAGCCCCAGCCGATCTCCCCCCTCGTGGGGGCCGGCAGGACAGGCGCGACAGATCGCGACGACAAACCAATCATCCGCCAACGCGCCGGAATCGGCTCCTACGAGGACCCAGGCGACGCCCGCCGCGAAAAGCGCCGGCCTGGGAAAACGGGCAGGCCGGGGAAGTAGCGGCCTGTAAACATCACGTTTCGATCGGTTGCGATTTTCAAGCGCCATCACCTAGAATAAGTGATGGTGGTCGTTCGCAGACTTGATGAGAAAGAGTTCAAAGCCTGCTTCGCTGAGCCGATGACGAATGTCACCGCCACGGTGAATGCCGTCGTAGACATATGGCCCTATGTCGACGCACTGGACCTCAACGATATCGGTGTGCCCTACCTGAACGACGTACACTATGTTTACCGGGATGCCCAAAATCGGTTTGACCAGGTTTTGATTGGCACAGGCAGGTTCAACGCCCTTCTCGTGATCATTATTGATCTCCGCGCCTGTACGGTGTTCGGCCATTTCCTGCTTGACCTCAACAAGGAATATGAACTAAGCGGCGGTCACCTGAGACCCGTGTAATCTCGAAACTGTATTTGCCGGCCGACTGGACCATGCGCCTTCCCTTGTCAGTCGCCGGCCGAAGCGATACGGCCGTGGGGCTCTGGTCTCCCGCCTAACCCTCACGCAGCCGCGCGAAATGAAACCCAAGGATATCGCAGCCTACGCCTTCCTGGCCGTCACATGGGGCCTGTCGTTCCTCGTGCTGCTCAAGGTGGTACACGCATTCGGCTGGGTCGGCGCGGTGACCTTGCGTTCGCTGATCGCCGGTATCACGCTCTTCCTGCTGGCGGCGGCGACGCGGCGACGGCTCGATTTCAGCGCCGGCTGGCGGCACTTCGCCATGGTTGGCGCGACGACCGTCGCGGCGCAGCTGATCGGCCTGTCCTACGCCACGCCGCGTATCGGCACGGCGATGGCGGCCATTCTCGTTGCCGCGATCCCGCTGTTCTCGATGATCCTTGGCCAGTTATGGGGGCTCGAGCGCATCACCGTTCGCGGGCTGGCCGGCTTGCTGCTCGGCGCTGCGGGCATCGTGGTCCTGGTCGGCTTCCCTTCGGTGCCGATCACGCCGTCCTTCGCATTCGGCTGCGCCGCCTCGCTGTTCAGCTCCTTCTCCGCCGCCTTCGGCAGCAACTACGCCAATCGCCATCTGCGCTCGGCCGGCTCGTTCGAACTCACCGGCGCCGCCTTTCTGTTCGGCGGGCTGATGACACTGCCGCTGCTGCTGGCCGTCCCGGTGCCGGCCATGCCGCGCCCTGTCGATTTCCTCTATCTCGCCCTTCTCGCTTGCGTGATGAGCGCGCTGACCTATGTCGTCTACTTCCGGCTGGTGGCCAGCATCGGCGCGACCAGGACGATCAGCGTCGAATTCGCCGTGACCACGATCGCCGTGCTGGTTGGCACTGTCATGCTCGGCGAGTCGCTGACCATCATCCAGGCCTTCGGCGCGGTAGCAATCATCGGTGGCTGCATATTGGTGCTGGATCCGTTCCCGCACCGGGCGAAAGCGGCGGCCTTGCCATCCGCACCGCCTTTGGTGTAATCGCTTCGCACACTCGAACGTCTTGAAAGGAGGGCTGCGTGTCTATTGATCACCATCGTCAGCGTGGCCCGATTTCTGCCCTGCAAGCCAGCTTGCAGGGCTGACCAGGGACGGTCCGGGTTTTTCCCGCTTCGATTTTTTGGTCTGCCCTTCGTGGTGCCGCAACGCCGAGCCTGATGGCCAGCACGCGCGCCGTCAAGTGCATCCGGAGTTGGTTCCGGCAAGACCAGAGAAATCACAATGGCCCTGATCACCCTCAAATCCCTCGGCGTCACCATGAGTGCGCCGCTCTTCGCAAACCTCGACCTCACCATCGGCAGTGGCGACCGGCTCGGCATCGTTGCCGCCAACGGCCGCGGCAAGTCGACCTTGCTCAAATGCCTGACCGGCGAGATGGAGCCGACCTCTGGCGACATCACCCGCACGCGCGGCTTGCGCGTCGGCCATGTCGAGCAGTCGGTTCCCCCTGCCCTTCTCAGCCGCAGCTTCCATGAGGTGGTGGCCGACGCCTTGCCGTCGGAGCAGGCCGAAAGCGAGATGTGGCGCGTCGACGTGGTGCTGGATTCTCTCGACGTGCCTGAGCCGATGCGCGAGCGGGAAATGCAGGCGCTGAGCGGCGGCTGGCAGAGGCTGGCGCTGATCGCCCGCGTCTGGGTCACCGATCCCGATGTGCTGCTGCTCGACGAGCCGACCAATCATCTAGACCTTGCCCGCATCAGCCAGCTGGAAAGCTGGCTGAACGCGCTGCCGCGCGAAGTGCCCGTCGTCATCGCCAGCCATGACCGCGCCTTCCTCGACGCCACCACCAACCGGACGCTGTTCCTGCGCCCGGAACAGTCGCCGGTGTTTGCGCTGCCCTACTCCCGCGCCAGACAGGCGCTCGACGAGGTCGACGCCTCGACAGCGCGAAAATTCGAGCGCGACATGAAGGTCGCCCAGCAGCTGCGAAAGCAGGCCGCCAAGCTCAACAACATCGGCATCAATTCCGGCAGCGACCTTTTGACGGTGAAAACCAAGCAGCTCAGGGAACGGGCGGACAAACTCGAAGAGGAGGCGGTATCGGCGCACCGCGAAAAATCGGCCGGTGCGATCCGGCTTGCCAATCGCGGCACCCACGCCAAGGTGCTGATCACGCTCGACGACGCGGTGGTCGAAACGCCCGATGGCACGCTGCTGTTCAAGACCGGCAAGCGTCACATCTGTCAGGGCGACCGCATCGTGCTGCTCGGCCGCAATGGCGTCGGCAAATCGCGCTTCGTCAGCCTGATCCGCAGCGCCATCGCCGAGCCCGACACGGTGCAGAACGTGAAGGTGACGCCGTCGACGGTGCTCGGCTACAGCGACCAGGCGCTGTCCGGCATCAGCGGCGACGACACGCCGCTGGCGATGGTCTCGCGCCGCTACGACGTCGGCGAACAACGCGCCCGCTCGTTGCTTGCCGGCGCCGGCGTGGTCATCGAGATGCAGGAGAAAAGGATCGGCGCGCTGTCCGGCGGCCAGAAGGCACGGCTGATGATGCTTGCGCTCAGGCTCGCCAATCCCAATTTCTATCTGCTCGACGAGCCGACCAACCATCTCGACATCGATGGCCAGGAAGCGCTGGAGGAGGAATTGCTCAAGCACCAGGAAAGCTGCGTGCTCGCCTCGCACGACCGCTCCTTCATCCGAGCCGTCGGCAACCGTTTCTGGCTGATCGAGAAGCGGAAGCTGACGGAGGTCGAGGACCCCGAGGGCTTTTTCCTTGAGGTAGCGGAAGGCGGCGGTTGAGCGGCGAGACAGGTTCGTTTTGCCTGTAAATTATTTGCTTACAAATCTTGATCTGTGTAAGCAACCTGTTTACATAGATCGATGATCAAGTCCTTCAAGAACAAGGCGCTGTCGGACCTCTTTCAAACCGGAAAAACCGGTAAGATCGACGCCAAAATGCACAAGCGCATTCTGGTCCGGCTTGACCGCCTGGAAGCTTCGGAGAAGCCGGAGGAGATGAACCTCCCCGGCTTCGACTTCCACCCGCTGAAAGGCTTCGATCCAATTCGCTACACGGTCCATGTCAACGGCCCGTGGTGCATCACATTTGAATTCGACGGTAAGGACGCCGCCCGCGTCGATTTCGAGCAATACCACTGAGGCGGCCAGATTGGAGAAGTTCGACTTATGACCGTGCACGAGCCGATGCGTCCGATCGAGCGTTGTCCCTCCCACCCGGGAGCGCTGCTTGAGGACATTATCCCGGCAACCGGAAAGACCAAGGTGGAAATTGCAAATCTGCTCGGGATCTCCCGGCAACAGCTTTATGACATCATCCGCGAAAAGAAGCCGGTTTCGCCGGCTGTGGCCGCTCGCCTTGGGAAGATGTTTGGCGACGGTGCCGCGATCTGGCTTCGGATGCAGGCGGCTTTCGATGCCTGGCACGCCGAGCGCGAGGTTGATGTTTCAGCGATCCCAACGCTTAAGTTCGCATAGCCGCCGCTCTGAGCGACGAAGGCCTCTTCGATCGAATTCGGAGTCGTAACAAAAAATTCGGCGCTCTGTCGGATCGCCTGAACCTGCCACGTCCTTGGGATGCCGACACGATGATGCCGGCATCAACCCAGGGAGAGAACATCATGTCGGTCCTTTCATCCATCGGTCGCATCGCAACCCAATACGCGTCGGCACGTGCCCGCCATCGCAGCGAACGCATCCTGCTCTCGCTGCCAGCCGAATTGCGTAAGGACATCGGCTTTCCGGACCTCTTCGACGCGCGGAACAGCCGTCGGGCAACGACCTTCTCGACCAAGGTCATATGACCGCGATCAGCCTGTTCATGCGATTGCCGCTTCAATCCGCCGGTTGCCCGGCCCGTCCGGGTCCGGCTCGAAAGAAAATTCGCGCCGCCATGTAGGATTGCCGTCACCTCGCGCGTCCTGTGGTTCGTAAGGCCAAGCCGAACGCAAAGAGGAGCAAGACATGACTGACCAGACCCCCATTCAGCCCAGGGCAGAAGTGCTCGGCGGGTTAACCCCTTATCTGCAGGTGGACGGCGCCTTCAAGGCCGCTGATTTCTACAAGAAGGCCTTTGGCGCCAAGCAGGTCTTTGCCTATCCGGCGGATGAAAAAGGCCGCACCATGCACATCCATCTCCACGTCAACGGCTCGACGCTGATGCTGGGCGACGCCTATCCCGAGCACGGCCATCCACATAAGGCCGCGCAGGGCTACACGCTGCAGCTCCATCTCGAAGATGGCGACATCGAGACCTGGTGGCAGCGCGCCGTCGATGCCGGCTGCGAAGTGGTCACGCCGCTGCAGGTGATGTTCTGGGGCGATCGCTGGGGCCAGCTGAATGATCCGTTCGGCGTCGCCTGGGCGATGAACGCGCCGGTGAAGTAGCGAGCAGGCGTCGCCCGTCAGGGCTGACGCGCTCACCGCGCCGGGTCGTATCCCCGCCGACCCGGCGCTCGGTCTTCAGCAAGGAGCTCACCATGTCCTATGTCGATGGTTTCGTGCTTGCCGTGCCAAAGGCCAAACTCGATGACTACAAGAAGCTGGCCAACCTCGCAGGCCCCATATGGATGGAACACGGCGCGCTGGCCTATGTCGAATGCATCGGCGACGACGTGCCCTATGGCGAACTCACCTCGTTTCCGCGTGCCGTCCAGGCAAAGGACGACGAGATCGTCGTCTTCGCCTGGGCGGTCTATGAATCCAGGCAAAGCCGCGACACGGTGATGGCCAAGGTGATAGCCGACCCGCGCCTGACACCCGATTTGGGTCCCATGCCCTTCGATATGAAGCGCATGATCTTCGGCGGCTTCCAGCCCTTCATCGAGCTTTGAGCAGCTGAGCCCCACCGCTTCGTAATCCTATGGCGGAGCAAGGCGCGAAGCGACGCGGCGCAGACCCCTTGAGCTGCTCCGCCCGTGGATGACGAAGCTGAGGACCTCGCGCGCTAATCCAACTTGTCCAATAGCGGCTTCAGCCGGTCGCCATAGCGTTTCCACAGGTCGACCGAGCCTTGATACATCGGCTGGCGCACCTGCGCGGCGGACGCCGTGCGCACCGGCCGGTCGGTCTCGTGGAACGACAGCACGGCATCGTCCCATGGCAGGCCGAGATAGTCGATGAGCGCCCGGCTCTGGCCTTCCTGATCGGCGACGAAATCCTCGTAGCGCACATCATGCACGACGCCGGGCAGCACCTTGTGCCAATGCGCCATGATGTCGGTGTAGAGATTGTGGAAGTCGGCGAGTTCGCCGAGATCGTAGCCATAGCGGTGGCTGTCGCCGCGGAAATGCACCTTGTAGATCGACAGGCAGGTTGCAGCCGCATCGCGGGCGCAATGGATGATCCTGGCTTTCGGCATCATCATGTGGATGAAGCCGACAAGCAGGAAGTTGCCCGGCATCTTGTCGGTGACGTGGCTGACATGCGGATAGCGGGCATGCAGCATGTCGAGATAGGCCTGGCCCGCCTCGGCGAAATCCGCATCGTCCGTATCCGATACGCCCCACGGAAAGCCACCCGGCATGGTCGCCGGGAACTGCTTGCCGACCGCGTTCTTCAGGATGCTGAGCTCGCCCGCGCCATAGACCTGCGGATGGCTGGCGATGATCTGCTCGACCAGCGTCGTGCCCGACCGCGGCATGCCGACGACGAAGATCGGCGCGTCATCGGTGATCGGGCTCGGTCTGTGCCTTTCGAAGAAGCCGGCATCGAACACCGTCTTCATCGCCGCGAATTCCTCGCGCGTCCTGACGGGATCATAGTTGATCCCCTTGCGGCGAATGGCATTGCCTTCGGCAAAATAGTCGAAGGCCTTCTCATAGTCCTTCAGGTCGTCATTGGCCTTGCCGAGGCCGAACGACAGCTGCATGCGCGCCAGGCTGTCCTGCGGCGCCTTGGCATGCTGCGCTTCCATGCCGGACAATTCGGCATCGCGCTCCTTCTGGCGCTTGACCTGCGACAACATCAGCCAGGCCTTGGCCATGCCCGGGTTGACCGCCAGCGCCTGCCGGAACAGATCGGCCGCCTCGTCGAGCCTGCCCTTTTCCATCAGCCCGACTCCGAGCCCATGCAGAAGGTCGGCATCCTTGGGACGGATGGTCAGCGACTCGCGAAACACGGCCAGCGCCTCGTCCAAGCGAGCGGCTTCCTGCAGGGTTTCGGCAAGCCCGATGCGGGCGCGCACATGGAAGGGATTGCGCGCTACCGTGCCGCGATAGATTTCTTCGGCCTCCTCGAACCGGCCGAGCTGCTTCAGCGACGAGCCGAGATTGTCGCGCGCGGCGAGCTGCTCCGGCCGCAGATCCACCGCGCCGCGGAAGAAGTCGGTTGCCGCGGCGACGCGGCCGAGATCGCGCATCACCGTGCCGAAATTGTTGAGGAAATCGGCATTCGTCGGCTGCAGGCTCACCGACCGCTCGATGAGGTCCAACCCTTCTTCGCTGCGTCCGGTCTGGTGCAGCAGCAGCCCCAGGAAATGCGCCGCCGCCGCGTGCTTGGGCTGGCGCGCCAAGACTTGCCGGTAGATGGTCTCTGCCTCTTGCCGGCGCCCGGCCTGGTGCAATTGCAGGGCCTGCTGCACATACTGGTCGAGACCCAGCGGCGGCTGTCCGCCTGCGCCAGACCTGGTTCCCGCACTCGCCGCTCGTCTTTGATCTCTGTTAATGGGAAACCTGCCGTGTTTGTCCGCCTGCTGCGATCTAGGCCATTGGCGCGGCAGGTTCAAGTCTTCGCGGGGTTGCGAGTTCTTTCGGGATGCGTTGAGCGATCAGAGCAACCGCAAGCGCCTCGCGACGTTGAGCCTGCAGTCATATGCAGGAGCCGCCGAATGTCCCTCACCGCCTTTGCCGTCAACTGTTCGCTGAAAGCATCCAGCGACAAGGAAAAATCCTCCACCGACAGGCTCATCGCCGACCTGCTCTCAGCGCTCAAGCCGCATGGCGTGAAGGGGGAGGTCGTGCGCGCCCTCGATCATGATATCAAGCCCGGAGTGCTCTCCGACATGGGCAAAGGCGACGACTGGCCGGGTCTGCGTAAGAAGATTATCGCGGCCGATATATTCATACTCGGTCTGCCGATCTGGATGGGACAACCCTCCAGCGTCGCCAAGCGCGTCATGGAACGCATGGATGCCTTTCTCGAGGAAACCGACGGCAAGGGCCGCATGCCGGCCGCCGGCAAGGTGGCACTGGTGGCGATCGTCGGCAACGAAGATGGTGCCCACCATTGCCATGCCGAGTGCTTCCAGGCGCTCAACGATGTCGGCTTCACCATTCCGGCCAATGGCGGCGTCTATTGGGTGGGCGAGGCGATGGGCGACGTCAATTATGTCGATCTGCCAAAGCCCCCCGAAAAGGTCGCCGGCATGATCGAGATGGCCGCGTCTAATGCCGCCCACCTGGCAGCCCTGCTGAAAGGCAAAGCCTATACTGGCGTGGACCGGTAGGACGTTCTCAGCACGGGCCATCGCCGACGACGCGGTAGTCCGCGGCGCGGGCTTCGCAGGCATTGGGGAAGCTGCGCATCTCGCCATGGCGCCGGGCACAGACGGGCTCGTATTGCCTGGTGCAGAATTCCGGTTCGGGACGCGGCGGCCGCGGTCCTGGCCTATCATCGACGACCACGGTGCAGGCGGCCAGAAGCGCCGACAGGAACAGGACGGCAAACCCTTGCCGCGAAAAAACCGACGCCAGGAATTTGATGCTGATTTCTCCCTCGATCCCACCCCCGATCACGATCCTCGCCATTCCCCTGTCAAATGCAACCCCGCTCGCGGATGCGACCGCGTTCGCGGGGACGGAAACGCCGGTTACAGCCATGGCCGGCGTCCGCCGGCAACACTGGCCCATGCGCGACGCTCTCTGTGGGTCAATGACCGGCCCGGCAACGGGGCCTATTTGCGGCCCGTCGACGCTCAGATCGGTCGATTCTTGCGTCGGGATGCGCTCAGTGCGGCGGCCCGCGGCGCTATCTTGCAACCTTCACGTTTCCGTGCGATAAATTCCGTGTTCGGGCATTTGCGACCCGGAGAGCGGAACGTTTTGGACGACCTTTCCCCGATACTGTGAATCTCTGACGGCCCCGTTTTTCGGCGGGGGGTTTGACCATGCGCCAATGCATGACTGCCGAAAGCAACCACCGGGAACTGCCCTCGACGCCAGGTGGCGGGCAGGACCAACAAAGACTGAACGGGTGAAGGAGTTTCCCCAATGGCCCAGACCGGCACCGTTAAATTCTTCAACGCGACCAAAGGCTTCGGTTTCATCACGCCCGACGGCGGCGCCAAGGACGTGTTCGTCCATATTTCCGCGATCGAGGCATCGGGCCTGCGCACGCTCGTCGACGGCCAGAAGGTCACCTTCGACGTCGAGCCGGACCGCATGGGCAAGGGCCCGAAGGCGGTCAACCTCCGCGCTGCCTGAACCATCGGCGCCGCGCGTCCCTGACGGCGGGCGAACGAGGGTTCGAAGCCTGCCCAGCCTGTGGGCACGCAGACAGATTTTTAAAAAGGCGCGGCGATTTTCGTCGTGCCTTTTTTCATGTCCGTGGCGCGGCATCAATGCATGTAGCCCGGAAGTGGATCCGGCTCCGGGTCAACGACATGCATCACAACAAAGGCTTAAGGCGCTTTAAGTGCCCGCAAAACTTTCTCTTGCCGATGACGCTAAAATAAAGGACAAATTTCCTCTCGGGCATTTGCCGGCCCGAGACTGGAGTTTATGGGATCAAAGGAGCTTCCCATGCCGCAGACCGGCACCGTCAAATTCTTCAACCATGCCAAAGGCTTCGGCTTCATCACGCCGGACGATGGCGCGAAGGATGTCTTCGTCCATATTTCGGCCGTGCAGGCGTCGGGTCTTCCCGGTCTCGAAGATGGGCAGAAAGTAACATTCGACACCGAGCCGGACAAGCGCGGCAAGGGACCCAAGGCCGTCAACCTGTCGGTCGGCTGAGCCGGCTTCAGACTGTCGGCTCCAGCAGGGCTGCCCAGCTCGATCAGAGCCTGGTTTTTGACGCCCCTCTTGGATCGGCACGTCGAAATCCGTTCAGCCTCCGTTCAGCCACGGTCGCATATTAATCTTGGGTAAAGCCGGACCGCATCCCCTGCAAAACTGCACGGTCCGGACCGAAGGAGACCAAGATGAACAGAATTTTCAAGACTGCCGTGCTGTCCGCCGCCATGGCGGCCACCATGCTGGTGGCCTTGCCCGCGGCCAACGCCGATGAATGGCGCCATCACCGCCACCACGGCAATGGCGACGCCATTGCCGCCGGTGTGCTTGGCCTCGCCGCCGGTGCGCTGATCGGTGGCGCGCTGGCCAATGACCAGCCACCGCCTGACGCTGACCGCTACTACGATGACGGTTACTACGATCGTGACGTGCGGATCCGCCCGGCACCGGTCCGTCGCTACTATGTCGAACCGCGGGTGGTCTATGCCGATCGCTATGCCGAGCCGTGGACGCGTGACTGGTACGAATACTGCTCGGACCGCTACCGCAGCTTCAACTCCCGCACCGGCACCTTCACCGGCAATGACGGCGAGCAGCATTTCTGCACTGCCAACTGAGTGCATGTCGCCCAAAAGTGCGCACCGGTTTTGGGACAACGACTTGCACCAGACAAAGACCTAAAGCGCGAAAGCGCTTAGGGCTTCCCTGCCCCAGACAAAAGCGCTGACCGCAAGGCCAGCGCTTTTTGCTTGACCTGCAACTTCGTGTCGAGGGTGCTGATCCTAAACAAGGAACGGATTGGTTCGCCGCTCCTCGCCAAAACGGCCGCCGGGGCCGTGGCCGCAGATGAAACCGATATCGTCGCCGAGCGGCAAGAGCTTGTCCTTGATCGAGGCGATCAGCGTCGCGTGGTCACCGCCCGGCAGGTCGGTGCGGCCGACCGAGCCGCGGAACAGCACGTCGCCGACATGGGCGAACTTGGCCGCGCGGTTGTAGTAGACGACATGGCCAGGCGCGTGGCCGGGGCAATGCAGCACCTCGAACACATGACCGCCGAACGACACGGTATCGCCTTCGGTGAGGAACCGGCCGGGCACGCAGTTGCGCGCGCCGGCGATGCCGTAAAGCCTGCCCTGTTTCTCCAGATTGTCGAGCAAAGGCCTGTCGGCTGCATGTGGGCCGATGATTTCGAGGCCGAGCGCGTCCTTCAGCTCCATGGCGCCGCCGGCATGGTCGATATGGCCATGCGTGATCCAGATCGCCTCGGCCGTGATCGCATTGTCCTTCAACACCGCCAGCACTTTGTCGATGTCGCCACCCGGATCGACGACGACGCCGTGCTTGTCGTCCATGTCGAACAGGATGGTGCAGTTCTGCTGAAACGGTGTGACCGGCACGATGCCGGCATTGAGCTGACCCATGATCGTCCTTTCGGTGTTCACGCGGTGATGTAGAGCAATTCCAGGCAAAGTGTGAGACGGTTTTCCCGGGAAAAGCGCGTAGCGCTTTCCCTTGGGAATTGCGTCAAAATAAAGAGACGGAGTGGTTCTGCGTTTCCTTGAAACGATGAACCACTCCGGCGGCGCGAATGAAGGGCGTCCACGCTCGAAACACGAACAGTCAGTCGTTGCAGAAACAGAAATGGGCGGCCGAAGCCGCCCATTTGAACAAACCTGAGACCGTCAGGCTTACTTCTTCATGGCGCCCATGACAGCGCCGATGATGCCGGTCAGGATCGCGCCGCCGCCGGCGCCGCCGACGATGTTGTTGAGGTTGAGCGCACTGCCGAGACCGCTGGTCGCTGCAGCGGCCGCTGCCGGATCAACCGCGCCGCCGCCAAGCAGGCTGCCGAGGATTGCCGCGCCGCCGACGCCGCCAATGGCGCCACCCAGGATTTTGGGAAGCTGGCCCATCGCCGCGTTCTTGAGTGCAACACCGACCGCCTGACCTCCGATGATACCCGTAATCACCTGCACAATGATCGGAAGAAGCGTGTTCATGTCCATATGATTAGTCCCTCCATAGCTGCCAGCCTCCCGGGCCGACACCATCATGAGACGCCGAATTGACTGAAAGTCAAATGCAGAAACGCTGAAATAAAAGGGGCGGCCCGAAAACCGCCCCTGCTTGCGCGAAAAGCTGTGACTATTGTTATTCTGCGGCGATCGCGTGCTTCGGCTGAACGGCCGCAGAATAGTCATTCATAAGGTTCTTGGCGATTTCGCCAACCTCGAATCGGTAAGGGCCGATCTCCGAAACCGGCGTTACTTCCGCCGCCGTTCCGGTCAGGAAGCATTGTTCGAAGCTTTCGAGTTCTTCCGGCAGGATGGCGCGTTCGATTACGTCCAGGCCACGGTCCCTGGCGAGCCCAATGACCGTGCGGCGGGTGATGCCGTCGAGGAAGCAGTCGGGCTTGGGCGTATGGATCTTGCCGTCCTTGACGAAGAAGATGTTGGCACCGGTTGCCTCGGCGACCTGGCCGCGCCAGTCGAGCATCATGGCGTCGGCATAGCCTTTTGCTTCGGCGGCGTGCTTGGACATGGTGCAGATCATGTAGAGGCCGGCGGCCTTCGACTTCGACGGCGCCGTGCGCGGGTCGGGTCGGCGCCATTCCGCGACATCGAGGCGGATGCCTTTCAGCTTCTGCGCCGGATCGAAATAGCTCGGCCACTGCCAGATGGCGATGGCGACGTTGATGCGGTTGTTCTGCGCCGAAACGCCCATCTGCTCGCTGCCGCGCCATGCGATCGGCCGGACATAGGCGTCCTGGAACCCTTGCTTCTTCAACAGCGTGGTCGAGGCGTCGTTGAGCTCGGCGACCGAATAGGGAATCTTGAAGCCGAGCAGGCGGGCCGATTCATGCAGGCGCTCGGTGTGCTCGTTGAGCTTGAAGATCTCGCCGCCATAGGCGCGCTCGCCCTCGAAGACCGCGCTGGCATAGTGCAGACCATGCGTCAGAACATGGATCTTGGCGTCGCCCCACGCAACGAATTCGCCATTCATCCAGATGAAGCCGTCCAGTTGATCGAAGGGAACGGATGCCATGGTAACCTCCCGCGGGTCGCGGCCCGCATATCCTTGGTGTCGTAGCGTGTTCTTTTTGGCCGCGCCGTGTGATTGGAGACGCCGGCCGGTGTTGCGAAGCGTAGGCGGATAATCGCGCTCTGGCAAACTCAGGAAGTTCCGGAAAAACCGGCCTGCCTTGCCTTTTCGTTCGCAATCCGCCCAAAAGCTTGTCAAAAATTACCATTGCGGGGAAATTACGTCAATAGTACTGACATAATCTCCCGTTCCCATGGAGAAATGATGACGGATCGAAGCCCAGCCGCCGGAAAGCCGATCAGGACCGCGATGTCAGTCGAGGACGGCATAGACTTCGCCATCATCGAACTGTTCTTCTTTGCCTATCGCGACTTCACCTCCGATCCAGACCAGATCCTGGCCGACTATGGCTTCGGTCGCGCCCACCATAGGGTGCTGCATTTCGTCAACCGCCGGCCGGGCCTGACGGTCGCCGAACTGCTCGACGTGTTGAAGATCACCAAACAGAGCCTGGCGCGCGTGCTGAAGCAGCTGATCGACACCGACCATGTCGTGCAATTGCAGGGTCCGCGCGACCGCCGCCAGCGCGAACTCTATCCCACCGCCAAGGGCCGCGCGCTGGCGCTCGCCCTGGCGCGGCCACAGTCACGCCGCATCCGTGCTGCATTGGAAGATTCCGGCGCCACCGAACGGGCCTTGGTGGAACGCTTCCTCGAAGCGATGGTCAATCCGGAACTGAGAGCTCAGATCGACGTTGGGTCCGCAAAAATGTCAGGAAAAAGCCATGGAGAGCACTGAGAGGGTCGATCAGGCGGCCGCACCGGACGACGACGCGCCGCATCTGCTTGTGGTCGACGACGACACCCGCATCCGCAATCTTCTCAAACAGTACCTGACCGAAAACGGCTTTCGCGTCACCGTCGCCGGCAATGCCGGCGAGGCCAGGCGCAAGCTCGCCGGACTCGACTTCGACCTGCTTGTGCTCGATGTCATGATGCCCGGCGAAAGCGGCGTCGATCTCACCAAATCGCTGCGCGCCGAAAAGAACGTGCCGATCCTGATGCTGACCGCGCTTTCGGAAACCGACAGCCGCATCCTAGGGCTCGAGGCGGGCGCCGACGACTATCTGCCAAAACCCTTCGATCCGCGTGAGCTGATCCTGCGCATCAACAACATCCTGCGCCGCGGCGGCCCCGCGACCACGCCCAAGGTCGAACAGCTGGTCTTCGGTCCCTACACGTTCCAGATCGCCAGGCGCGAACTGAAGCGCGGCGGCGAGGCGCTGAAGCTGACCGATCGCGAGCAGGAGATCCTGGCGATCTTTGCCGCGCGGGCCGGCGAGACCATCCCGCGCCACGAACTGGTCGGCGACGATTCGGAGGTCGGCGAGCGCACCATCGACGTGCAGATCAACCGGCTGCGCCGCAAGATCGAGCGCGATCCGTCCAATCCTGTCTGGCTGCAGACCGTGCGCGGTATTGGGTATCGGCTCAGCGTGGAATAGAATACCGGACGCGGCTCTGGAGCCAAACGTCGTTCTGATCTAGTGCCGCGGACGAAATGAAAAGAGCCAATGGCAACGACGCAACTGGAAGGGCCGGGACCTGACGGCTTGAGCGCACGCGCCACGCGAACGCTCAAGGCGGTGCCGCGCATCTGGAACCGGTTCTGGCGCCTGATTTCGCTTTACATGCCCAAGCGCCTTTACGCGCGCTCGCTGATCATCGTCATCGCGCCGATGATCCTTCTGCAATCGGTGGTCGCCTTCGTCTTCATGGAGCGCCATTGGGCAACGGTGACCCAGCGCCTGTCGCAGGCGACCGTGCGCGACATCGCCGCCATCATCGACCTGATCGAGACCTACCCGCACGACGCCGACTACGCCAACGTCATCCGCATCGCCCAGGACCGCATGCAGCTGAAGGTCGATCTGCTGCCGCCGGATCCCTTGCCGCCGCCCGGTCCGAAACCGTTCTTCTCGATCCTCGACGACGTTCTCTCGGCCGAGATCACCCGCCAGATAAACCGGCCGTTCTGGATCGACACGGTCGGCAATTCCAACATCGTCGAGGTGCGCGTCCAGCTCGAGAACAAGGTGCTGCGCGTCTTCGTGCGCCGCAGCCAGGCCTATGCCTCCAACACCCACATCTTCCTGATCTGGATGGTCGGCACCTCGCTGGTGCTGCTGATGATCGCCATCCCCTTCCTGCGCAATCAGATCCGGCCGATCCTGACGCTTGCCGAGGCCGCCGAAAGCTTCGGCAAGGGCCGGCCGATGCCGCGCGATTTTCGCCCGCGCGGCGCCGAGGAGGTGCGCCGCGCCGGCTTTGCCTTCATCCAGATGCGCGAGCGCATCGAGCGCCAGATCGACCAGCGCACCGCCATGCTTACCGGCGTCAGCCATGATCTCAGGACCATCCTCACCCGCTTCAAGCTGCAGCTGGCGCTGGCCGGCGGCAAGGCCGAGACCAAGGCGGCGCTCAACCAGGACATCGACGACATGCAGTCGATGCTGGAAGGCTATCTCGCCTTTGCCCGCGGCGAAGCCTCGGAGGATCCGGGACGTTTCGATCTCGAAGCCTATTTCCAGAAGCTCAGCGACGAGGCCGCCTTGCGCAAATGCAAGCTGTCGACGACGCTTTCCGGTGATCCGACCGTGCATGTGCGGCCGAACGCCTTCGCGCGGCTGTTGTCCAACGTCATCGGCAATGCCTTCCGCTATGCCAAGACGGTGGAGGTCAGCGCCGATCACGGCCGTGGCTCGCTCGTGGTCACCGTCGACGACAACGGTCCCGGCATTCCGGCCGACAGGCGTGAGGACGTGTTCAAACCCTTCGTGCGGCTCGACGAAGCCCGCAACCTCGATTCCAGCGGCACCGGGCTCGGCCTGTCGATCGCCCGCGACATCGCCCGCAGCCATGGCGGCGACATCACCCTCGACGACAGTCCGCTCGGCGGCCTGCGCGCGGTGATCAAGGTTCCCGCCTAGGCTGGCCAAACATCGGGCTTCATCCGCCCGTCATGAAATCATGGTGAAGAGCGCGCATGAAACGCGCGACATCACTTGATTCGGCCTTGCCGCCTCATTTCGATCCCGTGCCCGCCCGGGTGCGCTGGAGCGAAGCGAGGCCCGCCGGCTGGTCGCCGTTCCGGCATCGTCTCAAGGCTACCGTCGACCTTTCCAGCAAAGGGCCGCCATGCGCATATTGATGGTCACCGACGCCTGGCGCCCGCAAGTCAACGGCGTCGTCCACACGCTGGAGCGGCTCACCGAAACGCTGAAATCCTTCGACGTCGCGGTGGATTTTCTGACACCCAACATCTTTCGCACGCTGCCCCTGCCGACCTACCCCGACATCAGGCTGGCGCTGACCACGCCAGGCCATGTCGCGCGCCTGATCGACGCCTACAAGGCCGACCATATCCACATCGTCACCGAAGGACCGCTGGGCATCATGGCGCGGCGCTATTGCCGCAATGCCGGCCGGCCGTTCACCACCAGCTATCATACGCGCTTTCCCGAATATCTCAGCGCCCGCCTGCCAGTGCCGGAAAGCTGGGCCTATCGCTGGCTGCGCGACTTCCACAATTCCGGCCAGGGCACGCTGGTCGCCACCCAGTCGCTCGCCGATGACCTTTCGGCGCGCGGCTTCAACAAGCTGAGGCCATGGACGCGCGGCGTCGACACCGACCATTTCCGCCCGGACAAGCGCAAGGACCTCGGCCTCCCCGGCCCGGTCTTCCTCTGCGTCGGCCGCGTCGCCATCGAGAAGAACCTCTCCGCGTTCCTCGACCTCGACCTGCCCGGCAGCAAGGTGATCGTCGGCGAGGGACCGGAGCTCGCCAAGCTGAAGGCCCGCTACTCCAACGCGCATTTCCTCGGCCATCGTCCCAATGACGAACTCGCGGAGATCTATGCCTCGGCCGATGTCTTCGTCTTCCCCAGCCGCACCGACACCTTCGGCAACGTCATCATCGAAGCGCTGGCCAGCGGCACACCAGTCGCCGCCTATCCGGTGACCGGACCGATCGACATTGTCGGCGACGGCTTTGGCGGCGCGGTCTCCAACGATTTGCGCGAAGCCGCGCTCGCCGCCCTTGAGGTCGACCGCGGCCAGGCGCGGGAACGCGCCCTGCGCTACAGCTGGAAGGCTTGCGCCGAGATGTTCCTCGACACGGTCGAGGAAGCGCTCGGCAGGACGCGCAAGCTGGCGGCCTGACGGCGGCAGTTGTGTGACCTCTTCGATGGAGCCCACTCATGCGTTTCCTTCAGGAAATCCAGACCTTCGACAACTTGCCGATACTTTTAGACAAGTCTTCCGCGTGAAGTTGATGGAATGCATCGGAAGATCGTGCGCCGGCAAGCTTTAGTCCCCGTGAGCGCGCTCCTTGCGAGAGCTTGCGCGACAGTTCCTTGCGGTGCATTATTCTGCATCTGTAGTTCGCTGCGGGATTGACACTGATTTCAACGCTGGACCAGTCGCCTGCCGTATCGCCGAAGCGTCGCGTCTTGCGCATCAGCAGGACCGTTGCGAAGGTGTTCGGCTATTGCCGTGCGAATGCCTGGCCACTCTTCGTGGCCGCCTGGTTTCCCTGCTTTCTGACGACGCTCTGTCTGGCGGCGCTTGCTCTTATTCTCTTTGCCAATCCGGGGCAGGTGCCCGGCTGGCTTCTATCGCGAGGCTTTGACTCCAGGACCTGGCTTTCCGCGATTGTTGCGGCGCCGTTCTCGGCGATGGTCATTGCGTTCGTTCTGGACCGCATGGCAAACGCGCCCGAGCGCGGCCGTGTCGTTGTTCGGCGCGGCGTTGAACGTGTCAAACGCTACGCTATCCCGGGCATGCGCTTTGAGCTTGGCCAGCGGATTCTCTTGGCTGCGTTGCTTCTCGCAGTGATCCAGCTTGTTTGCGGCTTTGCCGTCGCCGGCGAGCACAGACTGCTTGCGGCCCTGCTGGCCACACGTGACCTACCGCTCAACCCTCAGGACGTCGCGCATTGGGTGTCGGCGATGGGAGTCTTCAACCTGTTGGCAGGTGCTTTCGTACTTGTCTGGACATATCTTTTTGTCGGTGATTTTCTCTGGACAGGATCGTTTGATCCAATCGGGTGCTGGCGCGCGCTGGATGGCAATCGTCTGCGTTTCCTCGCCATAATGTTCATCGTTTTCGCAATAGTTGCCATACTCAAATATGGGCTGGTCCTGGCCGGAGCCCTGATCCTCATTCCAACGGATGCCGCGTCGCCTTCCTTCCTGACCCTTATGCTGGTGCATTTCGGACTCGCCTGGCCGTTCGACATCCTCCATCTCGTACTCTCGGCCGCAACGGTCGGAACCATTCTCGGCGCGTTTCGGCCACCAGCTAGCGCTTCAATCCGGTCGGCTGTGCCGCTATGACGGCGCCCGCCGGGCGTCCTGACAGCGCTGCGCCAGGCGAGGTTCTTTTGAGCAGGCGGGGGTAAAATTCTAGAACAACCGCCCGCCGTCCGGCACCTTGCGCTCGATGGCGCCGAGCACCACGGCGCCCTCCTCGTCGGGAAAGCCCAGCGTCAGCACTTCCGACATGAACGGGCCGATCTGACGCGGCGGAAAATTGACCACGGCGAAGACCTGCCGGCCGACCAGCGTCTCGGGCGTATAGTATTTGGTGATCTGCGCCGATGATTTCTTGATACCGATCTCAGGCCCGAAATCGATCTTCAGCTTGAATGCCGGCTTGCGCGCCTCGGGGAACGGCTCTGCTTCGATGATCGTGCCGGCACGGATGTCGACACGATCGAAATCGGCGAAGCTGATTTCGGGCTTTCGCGTGGTGCTTGAACTCATCCAGTGCGACTCAGGCGTTGCCGTAGGTCTCGAACAGCACGCCGGCCAGCGCGTCCTTGGCCGAGGTTCCCGACCAGACGACGAACTGGAACGCCTGGAAATAGCATTCACAGGCTTCCAGCGCAGAGGACAAAAGCACCTCGACCTGCTGGCTCGACGGCTCGACGCCACCGGCCAAAAGCAGCGACTGGCGGAACATGATCGCGCCTTCCTGCTCCCAGAGGTCGAAATGGCCGAACAGCATCTGTTCGTTGATCAGCGACAACAGCCGCATCACCTCCAGCGCGCGGGTCTCCGGCACCTTGATGTCGAAGGCGCAGGCCAGGTGCAGCGCCTCGAAATCCTCCATCCAGGAGAAGGAGACGTGATAGTCGGTCCAACTGCCTGCGACCGAGATCGAAATTTCATCGTCGCCGGCCCGTTCGAAGGACCAGTCGTTGTTGTGGGCCACCTGCTCGATAACATCCACCGGATGGATTTCGCGGGAGAATTCGAGTTCGAGAAGTTCCATGGAATGCTTCCTGTCGTTCTGAGGAGCGCCGCCACACGCTCCGCGGGAGGGCACACACAACGAACAATCTGATCTAGAACTCGGACGGCCAGGACTTCTCGACGCAAAGACCCCAGACCGGACCCCACCGCCCGGCCGCATGACCCTGCTCCGAATCATGCAACAAATTCAGTCTATTGATCGGGAGTCGCGTGAACAGCCCAATTTTTTGCACTGCGTCATTCGCATGTGGAAAGGCGCTGTCACAAAGATTCATGCAATGCCGTTAAGCGATTCACGGCAAAGCGATTTTCAGGATCGGACTATGTGGAAAAGTTTAACGATTATTTTTTTGCGCGGGGCTTCGCCGCCGCCGCTGGTGCGGCATCGCCGGCGAGTTCGGCGAGCTTCGCCTCGAGCGCTTCGATGCGGGCGGCAAGCCTGGCATTCTCGTCCCGGGCCTTGGCGGCCATCTCGCGCGCGGCCTCGAATTCCTCGCGCTGCACCACGTCCATCGAATTGAGGATGCGCTCCGCCTGGCCCTTGAAGGCGGTCTCGACCTCGCGGCGCACGCCCTGCGCGGCACCCGCGGCGTCGGTCATCAGCTTGGCGAATTCATCGAGAATGCGGTTCGGTCCGGTCGACATGGCAAATCCTCGCTTTGCTCGAAATGACGTAGTGGCGCGGAGCGCCGAATGCAAGAACGTTGAGGGCTGGTGCGGCCTCTGCGTTGCTATGGCGCATGGCGATGCCTTGCCTGCGCCAAGCTTTCAAATGGCCCCAAGCTGTACTTGAGGACGCCAAATCGCCTACTGTGTGGTCATCACGCCATGCCTCAGCATGCTCCAATCAGGGTCACCCAATGGCAACGCCCCCGCGCCGACCGACAAATCCGTTCGCAGCCGCCGAAGCGGCATTCAAGCCGGTCAAGAAGCCGGCAGCGCCCATTCGCGAACCCTCGACCGCCCCGAATGTCCGCGAGCTTGTCTCGATCCGGATCGACCGGGCCGTGCTCGACCATTTCCAGGAAGACGGGCCCGGCTGGCAGGACAGGATCAACGACGCATTGCGGCAGTGGGTGGCCGCCAAGGGTTGAACTCACCACCCATGGCGCGATGGCTCGCAATGGCGATCCGTCGCGCCCCCTGACGGCGGCCGGCTTGCCTTGACCCTGCCAAAACCCTGCCGCATGGTCCGCGCCCGAATGCGACCGCAACCGAGAGCTCCCCGTTGAACGAATATTTCCTGCTGCCGCTGGCCTCGTTGCCCTTCCCCAACATCAACCCGATCCTCATCCAGATCGGGCCGCTGGCGGTGCACTGGTACGGCGTCGGCTACATCGTCGGCATCCTGTTTGCCTGGTGGTATGCCAAGCGGCTCGCCGCCAATCCGAAGCTTTGGCCCGACGGCATCCTGCCGATGAAGCCGGAGGACCTCGACGATTTCATCGTCTGGGCGGCCATCGGCGTCGTGCTCGGCGGCCGCACCGGCTATGTGCTGTTCTATGATCTGGCGCGCTACATCGCGCATCCGCTCGACATCTTCGCCGTCTGGCAAGGCGGCATGTCGTTCCATGGCGGCCTGCTCGGCGTCATCCTCGCCATGACGCTGTTTTCCATCAAGCGCGGCATCCGCACCTGGTCACTGTTCGATGTCGTGGCCGCCGGCGTGCCGGTTGGGCTCGGGCTGGTGCGCGTCGCCAACTTCATCAATTCCGAGCTCTGGGGCCGGCCGACGGACGTACCCTGGGCAATAGAATTCCCCAATGGCGGGCCGTTCACCCGCCATCCGAGTCAGCTCTACGAGGCCCTGCTCGAGGGCCTGGTTCTGTTCCTGGTCCTGCGCATCCTCACCCATTCGCGCCTCAAGCTGAAGACGCCGCGCTTCGTCGGCGGCGCCTTCATCTGCGGCTACGGCCTGTCGCGCATCTTCGTCGAGTTCTTCCGCGAGCCCGACCAGCAGCTCGGCTACCTCCTCGGCACCAACTGGCTGACCATGGGCATGATCCTGTCGACGCCGATGGTGCTGGCCGGCATCTGGGCGATGGCGACAGCCAAGCCGGTGAAGCAAGCGCAGCCGCAGGCGACATGACGCGGCTGAAGACCCGCATCGTCGACCTGATCGAGGCACTCGGCCCCCTTCCCGTCAACGAGTACATGGCGATGTGCCTGTTCGACCCCGCGGACGGCTACTACACGACACGCGAGCCCTTCGGCGCCGCCGGCGACTTCGTCACCGCGCCGGAGATCAGCCAGATGTTCGGCGAACTCGTCGCCGTCTGGCTTTATCAGGTTTGGGCAGCGATTGGCCGGCCGATGCCGGTCACCACCGCCGAGATCGGCCCGGGTCGCGGCACGCTGATGAAGGACATGCTGCGCACCCTGTCGCGGCTCGACCCGGTCCTGGCCAATGGCGCCGCCTTCGCCATGATCGAGACCAGCCCGCGCCTGACTGAAATCCAGAAGCAGACGCTGGGCGCGACGCCTTTCGCGGTTCGGTGGCACGAGACCATCGACACCCTGCCCGATCAGCCGCTGCTCATCGTCGGCAATGAATTGTTCGACGCCGTGCCGGTCCGCCAGTTCGTCCGCGCCGGCACGGGCTGGCGCGAGCGCATGGTCGGCCTCGACGATGAGGACGAGCTGCGCTTCTTCGCCGGCGCCGGCTCGATTGACTCGGCCCTATTGCCCCTCGACGCCGCTGAAGCGCCGCAAGGCGCGATCGTCGAAGTGGCACCGGCTCGCACCGCCCTGATGGCCGCCATTGCCGGGCGCATCGCCCGAAACGGCGGCGCTGGGCTGTTTCTAGACTATGGCCATCTCCAGCCGGGTGTCGGCGACACGCTGCAGGCCTTGCGCCGACACGATCACGAAGATGTGCTGGCCAATCCCGGCGAGGCCGATCTCACCTCGCATGTCGATTTCGCCGCCCTTGCCGCCACCGTACGCGCGCATGGTCTCGACGCGCATCTGTCGACGCAAGGCAATTTCCTGCTCGGCATGGGCATTCTCGAGCGCGCCGGCCGGCTTGGCGCCGACGGCGACCAGGCGGCCCGCGACAAGATCACCGGCGATGTCGAGCGTCTTGCCGGACCGCAGGCCATGGGCGAACTGTTCAAGGTGCTTGCCGTCCTGCCGCGCGGTGTGCCGATCCGGCCCTTTGCGACGGCGGATTGACTTTTCACCGCTGCCCCTCCCAATCTCCCGTCCGGTAGAAGAGCGGCAGAACAGCCGGCCACCTCGCTTCCGGACTTTTTCTTGACGAAACCGCCCACACGGACAACAACGCCCGCATGCTGAATCAGACCAAACCGGATCCCGTTCGGTCGCCGCTGCTGGACAAGGCGCAGGCACAAGGCATCCGCCATGGCTATTTCACCCGGATGGGCGGCGTCTCGACCGGCATCTATCAGGGCCTCAACATCGGCACCGGGTCGGATGACGACAAGGCGCTGGTGGCCGAGAATCGCGCCCGTGTCGCCGCCTGGATGGGCGTGCCGGCGAACCATCTGCTGACCGCCTGGCAGGTCCATTCGCCCGACGTCATCGTCGCCAGGGAACCCTTTGCCGGCGAACGGCCCAAGGCCGATGCCATCGTCACCGACCGCCCGGGCATCGCCATCGGCGCCTCGACCGCCGACTGTGGCCCGGTGCTGTTTGCCGATTCCGGCGCGCGTATCATCGGTGCGGCGCATGCCGGCTGGAAAGGCGCTTTTACGGGCGTGCTGGAGAACACCGTTGCCGCCATGGAAAGCCTGGGCGCCCGGCGTGAAAACATCGTCGCCGTGCTCGGCCCCTCGATCGGCCCCGCCAATTATGAAGTCGGGCCGGAATTCGTTGCCCGCTTCGTCGAGGCCGACGCGCAGAACATCGGCTATTTCGCGCCCTCCGCCACATCAGGCCATGCCATGTTCGACCTCAACCGCTACACGGTCGACCGGCTCATCAGGGCCGGCGTGACCGCCGAGGGCCTCGGGCGCTGCACCTATGGCGAGGAAGATTTGTTCTACTCCTACCGGCGCACCACGCACCGCAAGGAACCCGATTACGGCCGGCAGGTTTCGGCCATCGTTTTGGAGAGTGAATAATGGCGCTGCATTTTGAACGATCGGAATTTGACGCGCGGCGCGACCGGCTGATGATCGAGATGGCCGAGAAGAAGCTCGACGCCATCCTGCTGTTCGCGCAGGAAAGCATGTACTGGTTGACCGGCTACGACACCTTCGGCTTCTGCTTCTTCCAATGCCTGGTGGTGAAGGCCGACGGCTCGATGGTGCTCTTGACCCGCTCGGCCGACCTTCGCCAGGCGCGCCACACCTCGATCATCGACAACATCGTGCTGTGGACCGACCGCAACGGCGCCAACCCGGCGGTCGACCTGCGCAATCTGCTCAACGACCTCGACCTGCTTGGCGCCCGCATTGGGGTCGAATACGACACCCATGGCCTGACCGCCTATAATGGCCGCCGGCTGGACGAGCAGTTGCAGACCTTCGGCCAGATCGCCGACGCGTCCGGCATTGTCGGCCGGCTGCGCCTGTTTAAGAGCCCGGCCGAGATCGCCAAGGCCGAGAAGGCCGCCAACCTCTCCGACGACGCGCTGGACGCGGCACTGCCGCTGATCAAGCAGGGCGGCGACGAGGCACTGATCCTGGCCGCCATGCAGGGCGCGGTCTTTGCCGGCGGCGGCGACTATCCGGCCAACGAATTCATCATCGGTTCGGGCGTCGATGCGCTGCTGTGCCGCTACAAGGCCGGCCGCCGCAAGCTCACCAAGAACGACCAGCTGACGCTCGAATGGGCCGGTGTCTTCCATCACTATCACGCGCCGATGATGCGCACCGTGCTGACCGGCAAGGTGTCGAAGCGCCATCAGGAGCTGTTCGATGCCGCGCGTGCCGCCCTTCTCTCGGTGGAAAAGGCGATGACGCCGGGCAATACGTTCGGCGACGTCTTCGACGCCCACGCCCGCACCATGGAGGCGCACGGCCTGACCAAGCACCGGCTGAACGCCTGCGGCTATTCCGTCGGCGCCCGCTTCACGCCGTCCTGGATGGACATGCCTATGTTCTACCAGGGCAATCCCGAGCCGATCGCGCCACACATGACGCTGTTCGCCCACATGATCATCATGGATTCCGAGACCGAGACGGCAATGACGCTTGGCCGCACCTACCTGACCACCGAATCCCAGCCGAAGCCGCTTTCCCGCCATGATCTCGACTTGATCGTACAGTGAATCCATAATGGGAGGCGTTCTTCGCCAAGGAGTTAGAAGGCAAATGAGACGATCGCATGTGACGACCGTGTCATTGCTTGTGGCATTGGCTCTGGCTGCCTGCACCAACGCAAAGGACGTTCTCGAACCATCCGCCATCACCCCGCCGGCCGCCTCGGCGCAGCCCGTGCCGGGAGCCCAGGGTGGCACGACGGCCACGGTTGCCGCAACGTCACCCACCGCGCCTGCCGCCACCACGGGCGCTGCTGCAACCACCACCACGCCGCTCACCTCGGCGCAAAGTGCTGCCATCCTGTCGAAGACCCGGCTGCAGATCGCGCCGATCGTCGGCGCTTCGGTCGAGGCCGCGACCCCGCTGACGGCGGAACTGCAGACGCGCGCCAGGCAGCGTGGCATTACGCTCGCCGGCAGCGCCGACCAGACCGCGACCCATGTGCTGAAGGGTTATTTCTCGGCGATTTCGGAGGGCAAGGACACCACCGTCATCTATGTCTGGGACGTCTACGACCCCTCAGGCAACCGCCTGCACCGCATCAACGGCCAGATGAAGGCGCCTTCCGGCGCCGGCGCGGGCGCCGACAGCTGGAAGGGCGTCTCGCCGGCCACCATGCAGTCGATCGCCGACCAGACCATCGACCAGTTCGCGGCATTCCTGGGTGGCAAGGCTGGCTAGCAGGGCATGCTTGAGTGTTGCCTCTCGGCGATGGCACGAACCTTTCTTCAGCTTAGCCGGCGGATTCCCGATCTCGGCGCTTGCAATACCAGCGCGGGCCGCTAAAAGCCCGATTAAAAGGTCCGGGAGAGTCTGTCAGGCCTTCCCATCCTCCACCAGGAACGGTGCATGAAACTCTTCGCGGGCAATTCCAACAGGGTGCTGGCCGAAGCGGTCGCCCGCTATCTCAACATCCCGCTGGGCAAGGCCACTGTCAGGCGCTTCGCCGACCAGGAAATCTTCGTCGAAATTCAGGAAAACGTGCGCGGCGAGGATGTCTTCATCCTGCAGTCGACCTCGTTCCCGACCAACGATCATTTGATGGAGCTGCTCATCATGATCGACGCCTTCATGCGCTCCTCGGCCAAGCGCATCACGGCGGTGATTCCTTATTTCGGCTATGCCAGGCAGGACCGCCGGGCGTCGGGCCGCACGCCGATCTCGGCCAAGCTGGTCGCCAACATGATCACCCGCGCCGGTGTCGACCGCGTTCTGACGCTCGACCTGCATGCCGGCCAGATCCAGGGCTTCTTCGACATCCCGACCGACAACCTGTTTTCCGTGCCGGTGATGGCCCGCGACGTGAAGGCGAAATACAAGCAGCTCGGCAATGTCGTGGTGGTGTCGCCCGACATTGGCGGCGTCGTGCGGGCACGTGCGCTGGCCAAGCGCTTCGACGCGCAGCTCGCCATCGTCGACAAGCGCCGTGAGCGCCCGGGCGAATCGGAAGTCATGAACATCATCGGCGCGGTCGCCGGCAAGGATTGCCTGCTGATCGACGACATCGTCGATTCCGGCGGCACGCTGTGCAATGCCGCCGATGCACTCCTGGCCAACGGCGCCACCAGCGTCACGGCCTATATCACCCATGGCGTGCTGTCGGGCGGCGCTGTCGCCCGCATCAGCGGCTCGAAGCTGCAGGAGCTGGTGATCACCGATTCCATCCAGCCGACGCAAGGCGTGCTCGACGCCCCCAATATCCGCGTCATCTCGATCGCCGACCTGATGGGCGAGGCGATCTCGCGCACGGCGACCGAGGAATCGGTGTCGAGTCTGTTCGACTAACCCCCCCGCGATCGACGAAACGTCGGCCAGGTAGAGCGGACGCCTCCTATTGTCGGCCCCTTGTCTGCGCCGCCCTGCGAGCAGAAATTTCTCCTGACGCGCCTGCCGTGGCATACTGCCCCCGTAGACAATGGAGGAGTAGCATATGCCAATCCGGCGAAGGACTTTGCTTGGGCTTGCCGTTTCTGTCGCGGCTCTCTTTTCGGCGCCAATGGCTTGGGCGGCCGATTTTCCGGATCGGACCATCACGATGGTTGTTCCCTTTTCCGCGGGCGGCTCCACGGACCTGGTTGCCCGCCTCGTCGCCAACAAGATGTCCGAAAACCTCGGGCAGCAGATTGTCGTCGAGAATGTCGGCGGGGCCGGCGGCAGCATCGGCGCGGCCCAGGTCGCCCGGGCCGATCCTGACGGCTACACGATTCTGATGGGCACGGTTGCGACACACGCGCTCAACCCGCTCATCCTCAAGACCAAGCCCTACGATGCGGAGAAGGATTTTGCTCCGATATCGCTGCTTGTGCTGGTGCCGAACGTCCTGGTCGTGAACCCTCAATTTCCTGCCCAGAACGTCAAGGAACTGATCGACCTGTTGAAGAAGGACCCGGACAAATACGCCTACGCTTCATCGGGTAACGGCACCCCGCTGCATCTCTCGGGCGAGCTTTTCAAGACGATGGCCGGCGTGAGCATGCAGCACATACCCTATAAGGGCGCCGGGCCGGCCCTGAACGATGTCATCGCCAACCAGGTGCCGATGATGTTCGACAACCTGCCGTCTTCATCGGGCCATATCAAGGGCGGGACGCTGCGAGCCCTGGGCGTCACCACCAAGGAGCGCGTTCCCTCCTTCCCCGACGTCCCGGCGATTGCCGAAACCATTCCTGGCTATGAAACCTACAGCTGGAACGCCCTGTTCGCGCCCGCGGGCACCCCCGCGGACGTGATCGAGGTTCTCCATAAGGCAGCAGCCAAGGCGCTGCAGGACCCCGATGTGATTGCGCGCATGGGCCAATTCAGCGCCTCGATCGTGGCCTCCACTCCGGAAGAGCTGGCAACGCATGTGAAGGCTGAACTCGCCAAATGGGAGCCGATCGTCAAGGCGAGCGGCGTTCAGATGGACTAGGCGTTAATGCGCTCCGGCATTGCTTGCTATGGCGCCGGGGCCTCAAGGCGAGGCGGGGCTCGCCGCATGCCTTCGCTGTTGTCTCGCGCGCCGCGCATATAGCCGCGCGGCGACGAGCCCAGCATGCGCTTGAACATGGTGATGAAGGCCGGCACGCTGTCATAGCCGAGATCGAGCGCCACCCGGGTGATCGGCTCGCCATCGGCGAGCCGCGGCAGCGCCGCGAACAGGCAGGCCTGCTGGCGCCATGTCGACAGCGACAGGCCGGTCTGGCGCTGGAAGGCGCGCGTGAAGGAGCGCCGGCTCATGCCGGCGGCGTCAGCCCATTCGTCGATCGTCGCATGCGGCGACGGTGCGGCGACGAAGCGGCGGCACAGCGCCGCCAGCCTCGCATCGGACGGGAATGGCAGGCCGAGCGGCCGTTCCGGCAAGGTCGGAATCTCATGCAGCAATAGCTTCATGATCAACCCGCCGCGTCCTTCCAACTCGCCGCCTTGCGGCAGCTTCTCCGATTCCACGATCAGGCTGTGCATCAACGCGGTGACGCCGACGACACGCAAGCCCTCCGGCAGCCCCGGGATCGCGCCCGGCATGACATAGACCGAGCGCATCGAGACATCGCCCAGCATCTCGACGGAATGCTCGATGCCGGCCGGAATCCACATCGCGTGGTCTGGCGGCACCATCCAGCGCCCATGCCGCGTCGTCACCAGGACGACGCCGACCAGCGCGTGCAGCAACTGGCTGCGCCTGTGGCGGTGTTGCGGCACGTGGTAGCCGTCGGGATATTCAGTCGGCAACGCCACCGCCGGCCCGGCGACCTCCTCCAGCCATTGCCAGCGGCTCTGGTGCAACTGGCCGAGATCGGCATTGCCGGCGCGGAAGATTTCCCTGCCATGCGGCATCTTGTATGGCCCACTTGCGAAACTATTGGACCAAACCACGAAAGAAGTCGCGCGGCAAGCGGCTTATAAGGCAACCGTCCCTGAGGCGGCCGCGGGAGCGTCCGCCAGATTGCCCGCGGGCGTGCCCGCCAAAAAGACCACGGAGCCTGCCTTGACCGATACGACAGCCGCCAGCGTCGCGTCACCAGCGACCGCTAGTCACGCCTCAGCCCAGGCGACGGCCTTCACCGTCATCCTGGCGGTGAGCTTCTGCCATTGCATCAACGACATCATGCAGTCGCTGCTATCGGCCATTTATCCGCTTCTGAAACAGAATTACGGCCTCGATTTCTGGCAGATCGGCCTGCTGACCTTCACCTTCCAGGTGACGGCATCCTTGCTGCAGCCGGTGATCGGCATGATCACCGACAAGCGGCCGATGCCCTATTCCCTGCCCTACGGCATGGCCTCGTCGCTGATCGGCCTGGTCGTGCTGGCCTATGCCGGGCATTATTATCTGCTGCTGATTGGCGCCTCGTTGATCGGCATCGGCTCGGCGATCTTTCATCCCGAATCCTCGCGCATCGCGCGTTTCGCTTCGGGCGGCCGGTTTGGCCTGGCGCAGTCGCTGTTCCAGGTCGGCGGCAATTTCGGCCAGTCGATGGGGCCGCTGCTGGCCGCCTTCATCGTCGTGCCGTTCGGCCAGACCAGCATCGCCTGGTTCGCCGTCGGCTCGCTGATCGGCATCGTCGTTTTGTGGCAGGTCGGCGGCTGGTACAGCCGCCTGCGCGCCGCGCAAGGCACCCGCAAGGCGGCAAGCTTCGTCTCGCCCTTCCCGCGCCGCAAGGTGATGTGGGCATTGATCGTGCTGACCCTGCTGGTGCTGAGCAAGAACGCCTACATCGCCAGCCTTGCAAGCTACTACACCTTCTACTCGATCCATAAGTTCGGGGTGTCGGTGCAGATGAGCCAGGTGATGCTGTTCCTGTTCCTCGGCGCCTCGGCGCTGGGCATCCTGCTCGGCGGCCCGTTCGGCGATCGCTACGGACAGAAGGCGATGATCTGGTTCTCGATCGTCGGCGTGCTGCCCTTCACGCTGGCGCTGCCCTACGCCAATCTGGAATGGACGATGGTGCTCACCGTGCTGATCGGCCTCATCCTGTCGTCGGCCTTCTCCAACATTGTCGTCTTCGCCCAGGAACTGGTGCCGGGCCGCGTCGGCATGATCGCCGGCATCTTCTTCGGCTTCGCCTTCGGCATGGGCGGCATCGCGGCGGCCGTGCTCGGCGTCGTCGCCGACATGAAAGGCATCGATTTCGTCTTCCAGATCTGCTCGTATCTGCCGTTCCTGGGCCTGCTGACGGTGTTCCTGCCCAACATGAAGGAAGCCCGGAAGGCGCTGGCAGCAGCCTAGCTTCGGCTGCCCCCGAACGGATACGGAAAGGCACCCGCCAAATGGCGGGTGCCCCTTTTTTCTTAGAGAACTCAGGCCTTGAAGAAGGCCAGCAGGTCGGCGTTGATGACATCGGCGTGGGTTGTCGCCATGCCGTGCGGGAAACCCTTGTAGACCTTGAGCTCGCCCTTCTTGAGCAGTTTGATCGACAGCAGCGCTGAGTCGGCGATCGGGACGATCTGGTCATCATCGCCATGCATGACAAGCACCGGCACGTCGATCGCCTTCAGATCCTCTGTGAAGTCGGTTTCCGAGAAAGCCTTGATGCAATCGTAATGCGCCTTGGTGCCGCCCATCATGCCCTGGCGCCACCAATTGTCGATGACGCCCTCCGACACTGCCGCGTCCGGACGGTTGAAGCCATAGAACGGGCCGGCCGGGACATCCCGGTAAAGCTGGGCGCGGTTGGCTGCGACGCCGGAGCGGAAACCGTCAAAGACCTCGATCGGCAAGCCGCCGGGATTGGCCGCCGTCTTGAGCATGATCGGCGGCACCGCGCCGATCAGCACCGCCTTGGCGACGCGGCCACCTGAGCCGTACTTCGCGACATAGCGCGCCACCTCGCCGCCGCCGGTCGAATGGCCGACATGGATAGCGTTCTTGAGGCCGAGATGCGCGGCGAGTTCAGCGACATCGGCGGCGTAGGTGTCCATCTCATTTCCGGTGTCCGTCTGCGTCGAGCGGCCATGGCCACGTCGGTCATGGGCGATGACGCGGTAGCCTTGTGCCAGGAAGAACAGCATCTGTGCGTCCCAGTCGTCGCTGCTCAACGGCCAGCCATGATGGAAGACGACGGGCTGACCGGTTCCCCAGTCCTTGTAGAAAATCTGCGTGCCGTCCTTGGTGGTGATCGTGCCGCTGCCGGAACCGGATTTCGTCTGCGAGGCCATCTCAATCTCCTTTAATTGTTTTTCACGATAAACAATATCGCGACATTTATATCGCTAGCGCAACCCTAAAGCCTTGTCTATAGAAATATGTATCGCGATATCATTTTTCGTGGTATTGAATTCCTACGTCGGCAAACAAGGAACGCGTCGTGCCACTCCCTTTGGACAATCAGCTCTGCTTCACGCTCTACGCCACCTCGATGGCGATCAACCGCACTTACAAGCCGATGCTGGACGAGATGGGGATCACCTATCCGCAATATCTCGTGCTCAACGCGCTGGGCGAGGCCGACGGCATGTCGGTCGGCAGGGTCGCTCATCGGCTTGCTTTGGAATCGAGCACCGTCACCCCCCTGGTAAAGCGCATGGAACAGGCTGGGTTGGTCACCCGCCGGCGCAGCCAGGCGGACGAGCGCCAGGTCCAGGTCGACCTGACATCGGCCGGGCGCGCGCTGCTCGTCCAATGCACCTGCCTCAACGAGACCTTGATCGAGCGCTCGGGCATGACGCTGGCGGAGCTCGATGCGCTGAACCGGCAAATCCAGGCGCTGCGCGATGCGTTGAGCGGCGATCGGTAGCCACCGGCTGAAGCTTGAGTGCCTCGGCGCGGCTTGAACTGCGCTCGCACGGCATCGAAATGCTCCTTGGTTCGCCTCTCGTGCCCAGGCTGGCACGAAACGAAATTTCGAGCATGAGGCGTTACGGGGAATTGACCCACAGGCTCTCGATTCTGCTATAGGGCTCTCGATTCTGCTGTAGGGAATGCCGCGGCGAAGATGAGATGAATGGGTGTCAGCAGCCCCAGGATAAATGGCTTCGTCATGACCTGCGGCAGTGGAGAAATTCCCAAGACTTGCTTGCGTTCTCTGCGCTTTTTCTGGATTCGCCATGCACGCCCAGCCGCTTCGTGTTTTGACCCTTCTGGTGCGTCACGGGACCGAGAAGTATCCGACCGCGTGGCAGGACTTGCGAGCTATGTTCGCCCGCCAGATGCCGGACGTTGCGCATCGCATGCTCGTGATCGACAATTCGCTGCCGGTCGGTCATGGCTCTGATTTGGGCCGCGGCGTCGAGCTGATCGGCGCGTCGAACGAAGATTGGGAATTCTCCGCGTGGGACCGCGGCATCGATCATACCGGCGCCAAACTTCATCACTATGATCTGGTCCACTTGGCCACTTCGGCTTTCGCGGCATCGGCATCTGACCATCTCAAATTGATTGATGGTGGCTCGTTGCGGTCGTTGCTTGGTTTGCAGGGAGCGCTGGGTTGCATTGATTCCCGCCGCGAGGCCTTCTCGATTTTCGGAATCGGTTCGCAGGCTTGGCTCCGCAGCTCGTTCATCCTGATGACCCCGCGGCAACTCAGCAGCCTGGGATCCCTGGTAAGCGTCAGCAGGGACGCGCCGATTTTTAGCGGCAACCCTCGACAGCCCTTCCGTGAAGACGCACCGATCTCGCAAGCATATCAGCAGTTTTTGCTGCATTGGCTCACCGGCGACGGCGACGGCGAAGAGGTAATCTGGCATTCAAGGTTCGATCTCACACCTGAAACGCTGCCGTTTTTCGAAAGCAAGGCGCGGGCTATTCTCAATGAGCTGATGCTCACCAACCGGTTGCTGGCCAATGGATGCGCGCTCGTTGACATGACATGGTTGGCGCAAAAGGTCCGTGCGGCGAGTTCGGAATCCGAGATTGATATTCCGGACTGGCGCGTGCAAATCAGCTCCCGAGCGCGAGTCAAACGCACTTTGATCCAAAAGCTTCGCCGCTGGTTGTCTAAACATATGCCGCGGCAAAGATGACTGCCATCGCTGGTTGCCCACCGCAGACATGGCAAATGCTGGCGGACTGTCAGACGAAGATCGGTCCTCGATCTGCCCTTCATGCCTTCCAGCCGGACCGCTTGCGCCTCTCGCCACCTTCCGCTATAGAGCCGCCACCCGCGTAGACACCCTTGGAGGCAACGCGGCGGAAGGCTGCCTTCCCTTGTGATCCCGAACAAAGCTCCGTCTCAAAGCGGGCGCCCTCATTCGGACATCGAGGTCTGGCGGCTTTCGACGTTTTCGGCTTGGGCAATCTGCCCTCCGCAAACGCTCCATAACACGCGAAAGGAAAAGCCATGAGCCACGATACTTACGAGCTCAAGGCCGAAGCGCGCGAACAGGTCGGTAAGGGGTCCGCCCGTGCAGTTCGCCGCAACGGTAAAGTGCCTGCAGTAATCTATGGTGACAAGCAGCCTCCCCTGGCGATCGCTCTCACCTACAAGGACATCTACTACAAGATCCACGGCGGCGGGTTCCTGACCACGGTCGCCACGATCGATGTCGACGGCAAGAAGATCCAGGTCCTGCCCAAGGACTTCCAGCTCGACCCGGTCAAGGATTTCCCTGTCCATGTCGACTTCCTGCGCATCGGCAAGGACACCGAAGTCAATGTCGACGTGCCTGTCCACTTCATCAATGAGGACAAGTCTCCCGGCATCAAGCGCGGCGGCGTGCTCAACATCGTGCGTCACGAAGTCGAGTTCCACTGCCCGGCCAATGCCATCCCGGAATTCATCACCATCGATCTCACCGGCACCAACATCGGCGACTCGATTCACATCTCGGCGGTCAAGCTGCCGGCCGGCGTCAAGCCGGTCATCTCCGACCGCGACTTCACCATCGCGACCATTGCCGGTTCGTCGGCGATGAAGCCGGAGGTGGAAGAGACGGCCGAGGTGGCTGCACCTGAAGCGGCACCTGTCGCCGAAGAGAAGTAACTCTTTCCCGCCCGGAGCAGACGATGCTTGTCTTTGCAGGCCTCGGCAATCCGGGCGCGAAATACGCAGATAACCGGCACAATGTCGGCTTCATGGCGGCGGACGCGATTGCCCGCCGCCATTCCTTTTCGCCCTGGTCGAAGAAATTCCAGGGCCTGATCGCCGAGGGCACGATTGCCGGCGAAAAGATCATCCTAATCAAGCCGCAGACCTTCATGAACCTGTCCGGCCAGTCGGTCGGCGAGGCGCTGCGCTTCTACAAGCTCGAGCTTTCCACGCTCACTGTCTTCTATGACGAGATCGACCTTTCCGAAGGCAAGCTGCGCATCAAGACCGGCGGCGGCGCCGGCGGCCACAACGGCATCCGCTCGATCGACGGCCATGTCGGCAACGCCTATCGTCGCGTGCGCATCGGCGTCGGCCATCCCGGCGTCAAGGAAATGGTCCAGCACCATGTGCTCGGCGATTTCGCCAAGGCCGACCGCGAATGGCTCGATCCCTTGCTCGAGGCGATCGCCGACAACGCCGCCATGATCGTCAAGGGCGACGAATCCGGCTTCATGAACAAGGCCGCCCTGGCCGTCCAGGGCAAGACGGTTCTGGAACTCGATAAGCCCGCGTCGAAGCAAGCCCCCAAGCAACAGAGCCACATCCGCCAGGCACGCCCGCAGCAGGCGCCCGCCAAACTGCCGGAATCCGGCCCGATGGCCGCCATGCTGAAGAAACTCTTCGGCAACAAGGACTGAGCGCGCACGCATGCGGCCTTACAGGGCTTGACGTTGATCACCCCTATCGCCCATAGCCCTCATCAAATTTCGCTTTTCCCGATAGGACTGGACAAAAATGGGTTTCAAATGCGGCATCGTTGGCTTGCCCAACGTCGGCAAGTCGACGCTCTTCAACGCGCTGACCAGGACGGCGGCGGCGCAGGCCGCCAACTATCCGTTCTGCACCATCGAACCGAACACCGGCGAGGTGGCGGTGCCCGACCCGCGCCTGCAGAAGATCGCGGCCATCGGCAAGTCCAAGGAGATCATCCCGACCCGCATCTCCTTCGTCGACATTGCCGGCTTGGTGCGCGGCGCCTCGAAGGGCGAAGGGCTGGGCAACCAGTTCCTCGCCAACATCCGCGAGGTCGACGCCATCGTGCATGTGCTGCGCTGCTTCGAGGATGACGACATCACCCATGTCGAGGGCCGCATCGACCCTGTCGCCGACGCCGAGACGGTCGAGACCGAGCTGATGCTCGCCGACCTGGACAGCCTCGAGCGCCGCATCGTCCAGATCCGTAAGCGCGCCGGCAGCAAGGACAAGGAAGCAACGACCGTGCTGCCGATGATGGAGGCGGCGCTCGAGCTGCTGCAGGCCGGCAAGCCGACCCGTATATTGCTCAAGGGCATCTCGGCGGAAGATTTGCGCATCCTGCAGGGCCTGAACCTGCTGACCTCGCACCCCGTGCTCTATGTCTGCAATGTCGCGGAGGCCGATGCCGCGACCGGCAACGAGCACACCAGGGCCGTGGAAAAGATGGCTGCCGCGCAGGGTGCCGGCACGGTGGTGATCTCGGCCGCGATCGAGGCCGAAGTCGCCCAGCTCTCCGACGAGGAAGAGATGGAATTCCTGTCCTCGCTCGGCCTCGACGAGCCGGGCCTCAACAAGGTCATCCGCGCCGGTTATGAGCTTTTGCATCTCATCACCTATTTCACCGTCGGGCCGAAGGAGACGCGCGCCTGGACCATCCACAAGGGCGACAAGGCCCCGCAGGCCGCCGGCGTCATCCACACCGACTTCGAACGCGGCTTCATCCGCGCCCAGACCATCGCCTATAACGACTTCGTCACGCTGGGCGGCGAAGTGGCGGCCAAGGAAGCCGGCAAGGCGCGAGACGAAGGCAAGGAATATGTCGTCCAGGACGGCGACATCATGCTGTTCAAGTTCAATACCTGACGCCTGGCGGGTCGCCACCAGGATCTGGTGCTCGCCTGCCGGAGCATCCGCTACAATCTCGGCTCGGGCTGGATAGAGCCTTTTATCGAACGGTACGGGCCGCCGGAAACCGAGCCGGCGAAGCTTTCCTGGTATCGGCTGCTCGACGAGTTCTTATGAGCGGCGATCCCGGCCCGGCTCCCGACGCTTGTCTTGATTTTGTCATGGCACGGGTCTAAGCGGCTGGCACACGGTCGCGCACGCGACGAAGAGCCGTGCAATCCGACACGACGCGCAATCCGAACGAACCTTCGCAGGGGAGATCTGGCGATGATCAAGGCATTTGTCGTGGACAATGATCGCCTGCGCGTCGTCGACGACCTGCTGGCCGATGGCGACAGGGTCGTCTGGGCCGACCTGATCAGTCCGACCAAGGAAGAAGAGGCCACCATCGAGAACTGGCTCGGCGTCGCCGTCCCTACCCGCGAGGAGATGGAGGAGATCGAGATTTCCAGCCGCCTCTACATAGAGGATGGCGCCTACTTCATGACCGCCACTTTGCCTGCCCAGACCGAGGTCGACGATCCCCTGATGTCGCCCGTCACCTTCGCGCTCGCCGGCAACAGGCTGATCACTATTCGCTATCATGAACCCAAGGCCTTCAAGACCTTCCCGCTGCGCGCCGAGAAGGTGGCGACCGGCTGCACCAGCGGCGACACCATCCTGATCGGCCTCCTGGAAGCGATCGTCGACCGTCTGGCCGACATCCTCGAACGCGCCGGCCGCGATATCGAGACGATTTCGCGCGACATTTTCCAAGCGCGCTCGACCAAGGTGTCGAAGCGCAACCGCGACTTCCAGGAACTGCTGAAAGCCATCGGCCGCAAGGAAGATATCGCCTCGTCCGTGCGCGACAGCCTGATCTCGCTGCAGCGCCTTGCCGGCTTCCTCGCCCATGTCGCGACCCAGACCAAGATGAGCAAGGATGTCCGCGCCCGCATCAAGACCTTGTCGCGCGATGTGCTGTCGCTCGCCGACCACGCCACCTTCCTGTCGCAGAAGATCTCCTTCCTGCTCGACGCCACGCTCGGCATGATCTCGATCGAGCAGAACGCCATCATCAAGATCTTCTCGGTCGCCGCCGTCATCTTCCTGCCGCCGACACTGGTCGCCTCGATCTACGGCATGAACTTCGACGTCATTCCCGAGCTGAAATGGGAGTTTGGCTATCCCTTCGCCATCGGCATGATGATCCTGTCGGCGATCCTGCCCTTCTGGTATTTCCGCCGCCGCGGCTGGCTCTGACCGCTGCCGCCGGCGCCGGCTGCCTCAGGCTGGCTCACCAGAAAGGACTTGACCAAATCGCTGCCGGCCTGCATCCGGGTTGCCCGATCCTTGGGATTTGACCGGATTGCCGACATGAGCGCAAAGACATGGGCCTATGAGGATTTCGTCGAGGGCGCCTCGTTCGACCTCGGCACGAAACAGGTGAGCGCGGCCGAGATCATCGAGTTCGCCAGTGAATTCGATGCCCAGCCGATGCATCTCGACGAGGAAGCCGGCAAGGCCAGCATCCTCGGCGGCCTCTCGGCCTCGGGCTGGCACACCTGCGCCATGTTCATGCGCATGCTGTGCGATGCCTTCCTTTTGGACTCCACCTGCCAGGGCGCGCCCGGCGTCGACCAGGTCAAATGGAAGAAGCCGGTCCTGGCTGGCGATACGCTCAGAGGCAATTTGGTTGTCCTGGCCAAACGCCTGTCGCGATCGAAGCCGCAACTCGGCTTCATCACCATGCGCAGCGAACTGGTCAACCAGCGCGGCGAAAGCGTCTTCGAGCTTGAGAATTCCGTCATGTTCCTGACGCGCGATGCCGCGGGGTGTCAGGCATGACCCTGGATGAATTCTTCCGCATCGGCACCACGATGACGCTGGGCTCGCACACATTCGAGCCCGAGGCGATCAAGGCGTTCGCCCGCAAATACGACCCGCAGATCTTCCATATCGACGAGGCGGCCGCCAGGAAGAGCGTGCTCGGCGGGCTTTGCGCCTCCGGCTGGCACACCGCCGCCACCTGGATGAAGCTCAACCTCGAAGCGAGCATGGATGCCGAGGGGGCCAGTTGGAAGGGCCCCGGCCCGGCCCCGGAATTCGGCCCCTCGCCCGGCTTCAAGAACCTGAAGTGGCTGAAGCCGGTCCATGCCGGCGAGACCGTCACCTTCAGCCGCACCGCGCTGTCCCATCGCGCCATCGCCTCGCGCCCCGGCTGGCGAATGCTGTCGCTGCGCGCGGAAGGTTTCGATTCGACCGGCGACAAGGTGCTGGAGTTTGAAAGCGCCGTGCTGGTGAAGGTAGAGTAGCCGCAACGCCCCTTCCTTCTCCCCTTGTGGGAGAAGGTGGATCGGCGCGCAGCGCCGAGACGGTTGAGGGGTGTTCCAGCGGAGTGAGGCGTTGGCGTTCCCTGGAACACCCCTCATCCGTCGCCTTCGGCGACACCTTCTCCCACAAGGGGAGAAGGAAGAACCGCCTCTCAATGTCCCTCGAACCCGATCAGCGTCCTTACCGGCACGCCAAGCGCCTCGAGCTTGGCGCGGCCGCCGAGATCGGGCAGGTCGATGACGAAGCAGGCGGCAAGAATATCGGCGCCGATCTGGCGCAGCAGCTTGACCGCCGCTTCCGCCGTGCCGCCGGTGGCGATCAGGTCGTCGACCAGGATCACCTTTTCGCCTGGGGAAATGCCGTCCTTGTGCATTTCCATTTCGTCCAGCCCGTATTCCAGGCTGTAGGCGACGCGCACCGTCTCGAAAGGCAGCTTGCCCTTCTTGCGGATCGGCACGAAGCCGGCCGAAAGCTGGTGGGCGACGGCCCCGCCCAGGATGAAGCCGCGTGCCTCGATGCCGGCGATCTTGTCGACCTTCTGGCCGGCATAGGGATGCACCAGTTCGTCGATGGCGCGGCGGAAAGCGCGCGCATTGCCAAGCAGCGTGGTGATGTCGCGAAACAGGATGCCGGGCTTGGGATAATCCGGGATGGTGCGGATCGCCGCCAGCAGCGTGTCTTCGAGCGAAGGTTTCATGAGGCGGCTCCGGATGATCCAGCTGACAGGTTTGGAACGCGCGGGAGGCTGATCGTAGCCCGACGCGAGCGACAACGGCTAGCGCGATGTGGCGGCCGAGACAAGCGCGTCCGGCAAAGGATTGGCCTGGCCAGGCGCAGTGACCGTCCGCGCCGATCCTCTGCTGGTCACCGGAAGCGCAGGTTCTCGCGCGACAATTGTCCGATCGAACTGCAGCCCATCAGCTTCATGCCGCGTTCGATCTCGACCCGCATCTGTTCAAGCGCCCGTTCGACACCCAGCTGGCCGGCCGCCGCCAGCGGAAACAGATAGTAACGGCCGATGCCGACGGCCTTGGCGCCGAGCGACAGCGCCTTCAGCACATGCGTGCCGCGCTCTACGCCGCCATCCATGATGACGTCGATCCGGTCGCCGACGGCATCGACGATCTCGGCCAACTGGTCGAATGCCGCCCGCGAGCCGTCCAGCTGCCGGCCGCCATGATTGGAAAGCACAATGCCGCTGCAGCCGATCTCGACGGCGCGTTTGGCGTCCTCGACCGACATGACGCCCTTGAGGCAGAACGGGCCCGACCACTGCCTGACCATCTCGGCGACATCGTCCCAGGTCATCGACGGGTCGAGCATTTCGGTGAAATAGCGGCTGATCGACATCGTGCCGCCGCCCATGTCGACATGTTCGTCGAGCTGCGGCAGCTTGAACCCCTCATGGGTGAAATAATTGATCGCCCAGGCCGGCTTGAGCGCGAACTCCGCCATCCCCGCGAGGTTGAGCTTGAAGGGAATGGCAAAGCCGGTGCGCTTGTCGCGCTCGCGGTTTCCCCCGGTGATGCTGTCGACGGTCAGCATCATCACCTCGACGCCAACTTGCTTCGCCCGCTGCATCATCGCCCGGTTGAGGCCGCGATCCCGGTGGAAGTAGAACTGGTAGACCTGCGGACTGGCACTGATCCCGCGCGCCTCCTCGAGGCTGACCGTGCCAAGCGAAGAGACACCGAACATGGTGCCGTATTTGGCGGCGGCCTTGGCCACCGCGCGCTCGCCCTGATGATGGAACAACCGCTGCAGGGCGGTCGGCGAGCAATAGAACGGCATCGCCAGCTTCTGCCCCATCACCGTCACCGACATGTCGATCTCGCTCACCCCGCGCAGCACGTTGGGAACGAGGTCGCAGGTCTCGAAGCTTTCGGTGTTGCGGCGATAGGTGACCTCGTCGTCGGCCGCGCCATCGATGTAGTCGAAGATCGGCCCGGGCAGCCTTCGCTGCGCCATGCGGCGGAAATCGGAAAAGTTATGACAGTCACGAAGCCGCATCATCGATTCCCAGGCCCATGGCAGGCCAGCATTCGCCGCCCTTCTATGCCTCGAATATCAATCCAATGCAGCCCTGCCAACGGGCTAATTGCGGAACTCGCGCCGAGCATGGCCGTGAACAGAAAAGGGGCGCCTGGGGCGCCCCTCGCGTCGAAGCCGACTGCTGACGGAATTTACATGCCGAGATCGGAACGAAGCTCTGCCCTGGCCACTTCGTATTCGGCCTTGAAGTCGTCCCGGTTGAGCAGGACAGCGGCAATGACGCTGCCGGAAATCCTGCCCATCTCGACGTCGGACGCATAGTGGATACCGCCAACCTCACGGTTGTGGGCGTATTCAGCCGCCCGCGCCATGATCTCGGCGCGCTTCTCCGGAACCATGTCGGCCAGGATGATGCCCATCATGGTTCCGACGGTGGCGTGGCCGGATGGCCAGGAGCCGGAGCTCGACAACTTGACCACAGGCTTGACGAGGTCGCTGAGCTGATGCGGACGCGGGCGCTTCCAGACATCCTTGGCCGGATCGACGACAGCGCCTTCGGTCTCGACCACGCGATCGAAGAAGGCGCTGAATTTCGGCAGCTTGTCCTTGTTGAAATTCGGCCCCATCACATTGGCAAAGCGCCAGACATTCTCCTCGGAGTCGGCAACGGCGCTGGCCACCATCTCGGGCGTGCGTGTCACCTGCAGCGTCAGCACCTCGCCGAGTTCGGCCTTGGTCTGCGCCGAATCGTTTGCCGGTGGCGGCGGCAGGATCATCGTCAGGTCGATGTCCTTGTACGTGACGAAGGGTTTTGCGTCTTCGGCCCGGGCGGCAGAGCCGATAACCAGCAACAGCAGACCGGCTGTCAGCGATGCGTATTTCTTCATGGGTGCGATCCTTTTGTGCGAATGGCGCAGGATCGCTGTTGGCGGTGACGGTCATGTGACACAGCCTGTCGCCGGACATGCAAAAAAGGCGCCTTTCGGCGCCTTTCTTGGTCGTTGGCTACGCCGGCTTAGTGGGCCACGCCTTCCCACACCTTGCGCTTGGTCAGGTAGACCAGCGCGCCGAAGAGCAGCAGGAACACCAGCACGCGGAAGCCCATCTTCTTGCGGTCTTCCATGTGCGGCTCGGCGGCCCACGTCAGGAAGGCCGATACGTCGCGGGCATACTGGTCGACTGTCTGCGGCGAACCGTCATCATAGGTCACCTGGCCGTCGGAGAGCGGCTTGGGCATCTTCAGCGACACGCCGGACATGAAGTACGGGTTGTAGTGCGTGCCCTCGGGAATGACCATTCCGGCCGGCGGCGTCTGGTCGTAGCCGGTCAGCAGCGAATGGATATAGTCGGGGCCGCCCGCGTCATACTGGGTGAAGATATCGAAGACGAACTGCGGAAAGCCGCGCTCGACGCCGCGCGCCTTGGCCAGCAGCGACATGTCGGGCGGGGCAGCGCCACCATTGGAGGCAGCCGCGGCTTCCTCATTGGCGAACGGCGCCGGGAAATGGTCGGACGGCTTGCCGGGACGGTCGAACATGTCGCCGGCGTCGTTGGGGCCGTCATGGATGGTGTATCCGGCGGCCAGCGTCTTGACCTGGGCTTCGTTGTAGCCGAGGTCCGACAGCGTGCGGAACGCCACCAGGTTCATCGAATGGCAGGCCGAGCAGACTTCCTTGTAGACCTTCAGGCCGCGCTGCAGCTGCGCCTTGTCATAGGTGCCGAACGGGCCGGTGAAGCTCCAGCTCATTTCCTTCGGCTCGTCGATCGGGAAATGCGTGGGTGCCGCGGCGTTGTGCGCCTCTTCGGCCGCGAACGCTGCGGTGCCGGCGGCCACAAGGCCGACCAGCGCCAGCGAGGTGAGAATCTTTTTCATGCCAAATCCCCTTAGATTCTCTACCGCTCAGCCCTTGGTCTCTGGCGCGGCCGTGGCGCCCGCCGGATGCCCGCTGCCACCCTTGTTCTTTTCGAGCACCGCCTCGGTGATCGAGTTCGGCAGCCTGCGCGGCGTCTCGATCAGGCCAAGCACCGGCAGCGCGACCAGGAAGAAGGCGAAGTAGAAAAGCGTCGCCATCTGCGCCATGAAGACATAGCTGCCTTCCGCCGGCTGCGAGCCCAGCCAGCCGAGCAGGATGGCATCGGCCACGAACAGCCAGAAGAACAGCTTGTACCAGGGCCGGTAGACCGCCGAGCGCACCTTGGAAGTGTCGAGCCAGGGCACCAGGAACAGCATGACGATGGCGCCGAACATGCACAGCACGCCGCCGAGCTTGGAATTGATCGGCCCGATGTTGAAAGTGATGGCGCGCAGGATCGCGTAGAACGGCAGGAAGTACCATTCCGGAACGATATGGGCCGGGGTCTTCAGCGGGTTGGCGACCGTGTAATTGTCAGGATGGCCGAGATAGTTCGGCAGGTAGAAGACGAAATAGGCGAAGACGAACAGGAACACGATCATGCCGAATGCGTCCTTGATGGTCGCGTAGGGCGTGAAGGCCACGGTATCGGTCTTCGACTTGACCTCGATGCCGGTCGGGTTCGACTGGCCCACCACATGCAGTGCCCAGACGTGCAGCACGACAACGCCGGCAATCATGAACGGCAAGAGGTAGTGCAGCGCGAAGAAGCGGTTCAGCGTCGGATTGTCGACGGCAAAGCCGCCGAGCAGCAGCTGCTGGATCCAGTCGCCGACCAGCGGAATGGCGCTGAAGAAGCCGGTGATGACGGTGGCGCCCCAGAAGCTCATCTGCCCCCATGGCAGCACATAGCCCATGAAGCCGGTCGCCATCATCAGCAGATAGATGATGCAGCCCAGGATCCACAGCAGCTCGCGCGGCGCCTTGTAGGAGCCGTAATAGAGGCCACGGAAGATATGGATGTAGACGGCGACGAAGAAGAACGAGGCGCCGTTGGCATGCAGGTAGCGCAACAGCCAGCCGGAATTGACGTCGCGCATGATCTTTTCGACGGAGCCGAAGGCGAGATTGGTGTCGGCCGTGTAGTGCATGGCCAGCACGATGCCGGTCAGGATCTGCGCCGCCAGCATGATCGACAGGATGCCGCCGAAGGTCCAGGCATAGTTGAGGTTGCGCGGCACCGGATAGGCGACGAAGCTGTCATAGACCAGCCGGGGCAGCGGCATGCGGGCGTCGAACCAGCGTCCGAGACCGGTTTTGGGCGTATAGGTCGAGTGTCCCTCGCTCATCGAAATATCCCCTGCCTCAACCGATAAGGATCTTGGTATCGGAAATGAATTTGAATACCGGCACAGCCATGTTTTCCGGTGCCGGGCCTTTGCGGATGCGGCCGGCGGTGTCGTATTGCGAACCATGGCACGGGCAGAACCAGCCGCCGAAATCGCCTTCCTGGCCGAGCGGGATGCAGCCCAGATGCGTGCAGACCTGAACCATCACCATCCAGGCTTCCTTGCCGGGCGTGGTGCGGTTGGCGTCGGTCGCCGGCGCATCGGCCGGCAGATTGGCGTTGCGGGCGATCGGATCCTTGAGATCCGAGAGGTTGACGGCCTCGCCGTCCTTCATTTCCTTTTCGGTGCGGTTGCGCACCACGACCGGCTTGCCGCGCCACTTGACGATCAGCGACATGCCAGGCGTCAGCGAGGCGACATCGACTTCCACCGAGGCGAGCGCCAGCGTCGAGGCATCGGGGCGCATCTGGTCGATGAAAGGCCAGGCGACGGCGCCGGCTCCGACCACGGCAGCCATGCCCGTGGCGACATAAAGAAAATCTCGACGATTGGGATCGTGGATGTCGGTTGCGCTCACGGGTGCCTGATCCTTTCGCCTCTTCCGCGCCGGTGGCCGAGCCTTGTTCCCCGCTCAATCACGCCAACCCGACAGCGCATGGCGAACAGGCTAGCGAATTCCTCCGGCATTTGGACTTCGGTTTATGCGTGAAGCCCGTTTTTGTCCAGACGGCTCAAGGCACAAGGGCAGATTGTCGCGGGGACAAAATCCCCTATTGTCCGGTGGAACGGCAAAGGGCCGCAAAAGGCTGCTAAACAACCGGGAAATATCAGCAAAATCCAAGGCTCAAGCTTGCCTCGACACGGGGCGCCGGTGTGATCTATCCTCCATCGCATGGCGCACGTCATAGACCGCGACGAATGGGCAGTTCGCTCCGACCATTGGAAGGGCGAGTTGCAAGGCGGCGCCTACGGCTCCAGCTCCTGCCTGATTTTCAACTACCTGCCCGATGTCGGCGGCGGCCCACGGCTGCATTCCCACCCTTATGCGGAGATCTTCATCATCCGCCAGGGCACCGGGCTGTTTACCGTGGGCGACAAGGAAATCGAGGCTTCCGCCGGCCAGATCGTCATCGTGCCACCCCACACGCCGCACAAATTCACCAATCTCGGTCCGGGCCCGCTGGAAACGACCGACATTCACGAGAACGGCACGTTCATCACAAAGTGGCTCGAGTGACGGTTCAAGGCCCTGTCGAATTCCCGATTGCCGCCTAGATCTATGGCAGAGGCAGTCGGCAGGATCAGGACATGCAAGTCTCGACCGTCGAAATCGAAGGGCTGAGCATTGCCATCCGCGAGGCGGGTCCGGCCGAAGCGCCGGCATTCCTCCTGCTGCACGGATGGCCGCAAAGCTCCTACGCGTTCGAACGGGTGATCGGCCGGCTGGCAGCCGACTACCGGGTCGTCGCCCCCGATCTGCCCTGCATCGGCGGCTCACAAGGCATGCCCCGGGCTGGCGACAAGCGGACCCTGGCAAGGCTGATGAGAGGCGTCGCCGAGGCTTGCGAGCTGCGGCACCTCGTGGTCGCCGGCCATGATGTCGGCGGCCAGATCGTATTTGCCCTGTTGCGCGACCATCCGGACATTCTCAGCGGCGCGGTGATCATGGATGTCGTCATTCCAGGCGTGGCGCCGTGGGAGAAGGTCATTCGCAATCCGCAGATCTGGCACTTTGCATTCCATGCCGTTCCGGCCTTGCCGGAAACGCTGGTGAGCGGCCATCAGAGCGCCTATTTCGACTTCTTCTTCAATGTGCTTTCGCAGGATCGGGCCGCGATCCCCGACGATGCCAGGGAAATCTACGCAAAGGCCTATTCCCGGCCCGAAAGCCTCCAGGCCGGTTTCGCCTGGTATCGCGCCTTCCCCGAGGATGCCAAGGCCAATGCCGCGCGGCCCGCCACGCCGATCGCGGTTCCGGTGCTGTATCTCAGGGGTGCGGCCGAGCCCGGCGAGATCGGCGACTATGTCGATGGCCTGCGGGCTGCCGGGCTCTCGAATGTCATCGGCGACGTCATAGCCGACAGCGGGCACTTCGTCGCCGACGAGAACCCCGAAGCGCTCGCCATCCGCCTGGCGCGATTCCATAGGGAAATCAGCGCTGCAAGCGCCGAGCCTAGCGGGCGCCGAGCCTGACCAGCACGGCCCTGGGGATGTCGTATTCGCGGATGACGCCATCGTGCTTGCGCAAGCCGCACAGCTCGCGCTGGATGAAATAGCCGTGCACCGCCTCGGCGGCCTGCTTGAGAAGCTTGGGGCGCAACTCCTCATCGGCATTGTCGCGCAACATGGCCAGCGTTTCCTCGACCTTTTGGCCGGCGCGGCCGAGCGCGGCCGCCTTTTCGGCCAGGACTTCGTGGCCAAGCGCGTCGAAGGCCGCTTCAGCGGCCGAAGAGCCGGCAAGACGGGACGGCGGACGCAAGGACATTTCAGTTCCCCTTCCCCAAAAGCATGCGGTGGGTGACGAATTCTTCGCCTTCCACGCGCCGAAAGCCAAGCCTTTCATAGAAGCCGAAGGCGTCCCGCGGCGCGCGGGTGTTCAACGCGGTGAAATGGCGGCGTGCCCGATCGATGACGGTCTCGACCAGCATGCGGCCGAGGCCGGCGCGGCGGTGAGGCGCGCTGACGAACAGGTGCCGGACCCGGCCCTGGTCCCTGCCCCCGGCATAGGGATCGATGTTCAGCCCGCATACACCGGCAAGTTCGGCGCCATGCCACGCCCCGAACAACGCCTCGCCCCGCTTGAGGAACTTGTTGCGGCCACTTGCCCAGCCATCCGCCAGGCGCACCAGCATCCAGTAGCCTTCCAGCCGGCTCTCATCCTTCAGCCTGTCGAAGGCCGGCGTGGTCGGCCGGAGCCGCTTGAGCACATAACCGACTTCCGGCGTCCCGCCCATGCGCCTACTCCGCCGGCCGCGTCTCTTCGAGCACGCTGTCCTCGTGAGAGAGGAAGCCGCCGGACTGCCGCCTCCACAGCCGCGCATAGAGCCCGCCGAGTGCCACCAGTTCATCATGCGTGCCTTGCTCGACGATGCGGCCGCCGTCGAGCACCACCAGCCGGTCGAGCGCGGCGATGGTCGACAGCCGGTGGGCGATGGCGATGACCGTCTTGTTCTCCATCAGCCGGGCGAGATTCTCCTGGATCGCCGCCTCGATGTCGGAATCGAGCGCCGAGGTCGCCTCGTCGAGGATCAGGATCGGCGCGTCCTTCAGAAAGACGCGGGCAATCGCCACGCGCTGGCGCTGGCCGCCCGACAGTTTGACGCCGCGCTCGCCGACATAGGCCTCGTAGCCGGCGCGGTCCCGGTTGTCGCGCAGGCCGAGGATGAAGTCATGCGCCTCGGCCTTCTTGGCCGCCGCGATCACCTCGGCGTCGGTTGCATCCGGCATGCCGAGCTTGATGTTGTCACGCAGTGAACGGTGGAAGAGCGCCGTATCCTGGCTGACGACGCCGATATTGGCGCGCAGCGAATTCTGCGTGACTTTGGCGACGTTCTGGCCATCGACAGTGATCGACCCGCCTTCCAGGTCGTAGAGCCGCAGGATCAGGTTGGCGAGCGTAGTCTTGCCGGCACCCGATGGCCCGACCAGCCCGACCTTTTCGCCGGGCTTGACGACAAGGTCGATGCCGTTCAGCACGCCGAACCCCTTGCCATAGTGGAACTCGACCCCCTTCACGTCGATGCGTCCGCCGGCAACGACAAGCTCCCTGGCATCGGGCGCGTCGACAAGCCCCAGCGGCTGCGAGATCAGCGCCTTGGAATTCTCCAGCACACCGAGATTCCGCAATATGCCGTTGAGCTGCATCATCACCCGGCCGAGCAGCATGTTGAGCCGCAGCACCAGCGACAGCGTGAAGGCGACCGCGCCGACGGTGATCGAGCCTTCGACCCAGAGATAGACGGCAAAGCAACCGATCGTCGTGATCATGACGCCCGACAGTGTCGTCAGCGCCATACGCACGCCGGTCAACCGGCGGGTAAAGGGGCGCAGCGCGTCGAGATAGATGTCGAAGCCGTTCTTGATATAGCGGTCGTCGCCGTCGGCCGAGAACAGTTTCAGCGTCTGCACGTTGGAATAGGAATCGACGATGCGGCCATTGATCATCGAGCCGGCCTCGGCTGTCGCCTCGGCATGCTTGCGGATCGCCGGCAGATAAAGTTTCGCCAGCCAGCCGAAGGCGGAAATCCAGATCACCACCAGCGCCGCCAGTCGGAGATCCAGTCCGGCGACCAGCGCCAGCGTCGTCACCGTGTAGACGACCATGAACCAGATGACCTCGATGAAGCTCTCCATCAGGTCGCCGGTCGCTTGCCCCGCCTGCCAGACTTTCGTCGCGATGCGGCCGGCGAAATCGTTCTGGAAGAAGGCGTAGGACTGGCGCGACACATGCCGGTGCGCCTGCCAGCGCACCAGATTGTAGAAGCCGGGCGTGATCGTCTGCTCATCGACCAGCGCCGACAGGCCGACGACGATGGTGCGGATGACCAGCACCACCGCGATCATGAACACCAGCTCGGGGCCGGCGGCGGCCCACAGCGCGTGCCAGCTGCGCCCGCCGGGAAGCTGGTCGAGTATGTCGACCAGCCGCCCGACGAAGTAGAACAGGCCGGCCTCGACCAGCGGCGCGATGCCGCCGATGACCAGCATGGCGAAGAAGGCGAACTTCGCCTGGCCGACATAGTGCCACAGAAAGCCGCCGACACTCGACGGCGGCCGAAGATTCGCCGGCTCCCTGAACGGATAGACCCAGTTCTCGAACCAGCGATAGATGGCTGTCATCATGCGGCGGCCATCATTCTGCGGCTTGCCCTTTCGCGATCACGTCATTGGCGACATCGGCCGGTATGTCCTCGAGCAGGAACCCGCCCGACTGGCGCTGCCACAGCTGCGCGTAGAGCCCGCCCTTGGCGACCAGTTCCTCGTGCGAACCTTCCTCGATGACACGGCCTTGATCCATCACCACAAGCCTGTCCATCGCCGCGATTGTCGACAGCCGATGGGCGATGGCGATGACGGTCTTGCCCTGCATGAGCTTGTAGAGGTTCTCCTGGATGGCCGCTTCCGCCTCGGAATCCAGCGCCGATGTCGCCTCGTCAAGGATAAGTATAGGCGCATCCTTCAGCATAACGCGAGCAATGGCGATGCGTTGCCGCTGGCCGCCGGACAATTTGACGCCGCGGTCACCGACATAGGCGTCGAACCCCTTGCGGCCCTTGTGATCCGCGAGCCCGCCAATGAAGTCCAGCGCCTCGGCCCGCCGCGCCGCCTCGACAAGCATCTCGTCCGAAGCATCGGGCCGGCCGTAGAGGATGTTCTCGCGCACCGAACGGTGCAGCAGCGAGGTGTCCTGCGTGACCATGCCGATCTGGGCGCGCAGCGAATCCTGCTTCACGCCGGCGATCTCCTGGCCGTCGATCAGGATCTTGCCGCTTTCCAGATCGTAGAAGCGCAACAGCAGGTTGACCAGCGTCGACTTGCCGGCGCCCGAGCGGCCGACAATGCCGACCTTCTCGCCCGGCTTCACCGTCAACGACAGGTTTTCGATCACGCCTTTCTGCTTGCCATAGTGGAAGCGGATATCCTCGAAGCGGATCTCGCCCCTGGAAACGGCGATCGCCTTCGCATCCGGCCTGTCCTCGACAAGGCGCGGCAGCGAGATCGAGGCGATGCCGTCCTGCACGGTGCCGATGTTCTCGAACAGGCCCGACATCTCCCACATGATCCACTGCGACATGCCCCACATCCGCAGCACCAGGCCGATGACCACGGCGACCGCGCCGATCGTCACCACTTGTCCCATCCACAGCCACAGCGAGATGGCGGTGACCGAGAACAGCAGCAGGGCGTTCAGGATGTAAAGTGTGCCGAAAAGCACCGTCACCAGCCGCATCGACCGGTAGACCGTGTCGAGGAAGCCCATCATGCCTTCCCTGGCGAAGGTCGCCTCGCGCTTGGCATGACTGAACAGCTTGACCGTCTGGATGTTGGAGTAGCTGTCGACGACGCGGCCGGTCATGACCGAGCGCGCATTGGCCTGCTCCTCGCCGACCTTGCCCAGCCGGGGAATGAAGTAGCGCAGCAACAGCACGTAGCCGACCAGCCAGACCGCCAGGGGCGCGGCCAGCCGCCAGTCGGCGGAGCCGACGATCAACAGCATGCCGAGGAAATAGACGATGACGTAGTTGAGCACGTCGATCACCTTGATGACGCATTCGCGCACGGCGAGCGCGGTCTGCATCAGCTTGGTGGCGATGCGGCCGGCGAACTCGTCCTGGTAGAAGCTCATCGACTGGTTGAGCAGGTAGCGGTGCACCTGCCAACGGATGCGCATGGGATAGTTGCCCATCAGCGTCTGCTGGTTGAGCAGCGAATGCACCCATACCGTGCCCGGCAGTGCGAACAGCACGATGAAGGCCATTCCGGCGAGCTTCCAGCCTTCCGTCTGCAGGAAGGTTTCGCGATTCTGGCCCGACAGCCAGTCGACGATGCGGCCAAGGAAGCCGAACATCCAGACTTCCGCGATGGCGATGGCCGCCACCAGCACCGCGTCGACAAGGATATAGGGCCAGGCGCCGCGCGTATAATGCAGGCAGAAGGCTACCAGTGTCTTGGGCGGCTCGACCGGTTCCGCAGCGGGGAACGGATCGAGCCTTCTTTCAAACCAGCTAAACAACAACATAGGTCATGCCTGTGAAAGTCTGTTTTCCGCTTACGCGGCGCGTGAACGTACGAAGTCCTCGGACCGTGTGGCGCCGAGGGCCGACGGTCCGGAATCGTCCGGACCGTCGGCCCCGCTTCGTCCAATATAGGGGTTCGCGGGCTTTTCGCCGACAGGCTCGTTTGCCGATCCTGACGGCGCGGTGTCGACAAGCCTGATTTTCGCACCCGGCCGGATCAGCCGGATGATCCGGCGCACCAGCGAAGGTCTGCTGGGGTCCGGAACAGCGTGCGAGAAATCGACATCCGGCAGCATGCCGCGGTGCGGCCGGCGCCGGACTTCGGCATGGACCGCGGACGAATAGGTCTCGCCGATCAACAGCGCCCAGGTCGGCAGTCGGTGGATATGCAGGCTCCTCGAGCCCGGTATTCTGTAGGGATCGAACATCGGTCCGTCCTCCGTATGAAAATAAAGATGAAAAGGCCAAGCAACATCGTCCGCCGGCATTCGGCCGGAGGCACGGATTGCCTCGGTCCGCAACCGAGGCTCGGCATCGGTCTGGACACGACAAGTGTCGGTCCGGACACGACTGAACGAGTCGGTCTGGACATGTTCAGCTGGGGCGTTCAGCCCTTTTGACTTTTTGAAAAACATCGCAGGATTCCTTCAAGAGCCGAAAAATCGTCTCGGCGGGAATCGGTGCGATCAAGTCTTAGAGTGTCAGGTGAATCGTCGTACCGAAGCCGCCGGCAGGCGTACAAGCCCACGAGAGGGGCGCTGGATGTGCATGGTCATCATGAGTGTCCCCTCCATCGGTTCGGGTTGACAATGCGACTGACATACCCGACTTCGCAGAAAATGGCCACCCGCAGGTCCAGGAATTTCCAAAACCGGAAAGCTCCTGTGGCCGATCTGCCACTTATTAGAAGGATGCGGAAATGAACCGTCGTCTCCGCATCGCGCTCTACCAGCCGGATATTGCCGGCAACACCGGGACAATCCTGCGCTTCGCCGCTTGCCTCGGCCTTGGCGTCGACATCATCGAGCCGGCCGGCTTTCCGCTGTCCGACAAGGCGCTCAAGCGTGCCGGCATGGACTACCTCGAAATGGCTGCCCTCACCCGGCATGTCGACTGGAACGCCTTCGAGGACTGGCGCAACAAGGACGGGCGCCGGTTGGTGCTTCTGTCGACCAAAGCTGCGACACCCTACACCAGCTTCAGCTTTGCGGACGGCGACATCCTTCTGTTCGGCCGCGAATCCGCGGGCGTGCCGGATCCTGTCCATCAGGCGGCGGATGCGCGACTGACTATCCCCATGCAGGGCATCGCGCGCAGCATCAATGTCGCGCTGTCCGTCGCCATGGTGGCGGGCGAGGCCGTCCGGCAGCTCGGATAGGATCGGCGGCCCATCGACAGCCTTGCCGTCGCCGACGACAGCGGTTTCTCCGGTCATTCTCACCCAGGCGCACATCGCCTTCTCCTGTCATTTGCCCAATCAGCATTTCTTCGCTACAAGCTCAACTTAACTTGAGGTCAAGCGAAAATCGGAAATGGCTCCAGCATCGGAATTGACGGTCGGCCAGGTGGCCATGCGCAGCGGCGTAGCGGTGTCGGCACTGCACTTTTATGAGACGCGCGGGCTGATCCGCAGCCACCGCACGTCAGGCAACCAGCGCCGTTACGGCCGCGACGTGCTGCGGCGGGTGGCAATCATCAAGGTCGCGCAGGAGGTCGGCATCTCGCTCGCCGAAATCGGCGAAGCCCTTGCGTCGCTGCCCGAAAGCCGCACGCCGACGCGCGACGACTGGGGACTGCTGTCGACCGCATGGCGCGACGCGCTCGACCACAAGATCGCCCAGTTGAAGAAACTGCGCGACGGGCTGAGCGACTGCATCGGCTGCGGCTGCATGTCGATCGACAAATGCCCGCTCAGGAACAAGGGGGACCGGCTGGCAAATGAGGGAGCGGGCGCGCGGAGGCTGTTGGTCGGACCCTAATCGGCCGCCGGCAGCCGCCTGATGGTGAACTCGATCAAATCCCCCGGCCGCTCGAACCAGCTTTCGATCTCCGTCCAGTAGGCTTGCTTGGGAAAGCGCTCGAACCATTCCTTGGCCTTGAGCCGCGCATCGGAGCGCGGCAGGACGAAGGTCTCGCGCAGAAAGCCGTCGCGCGGCATGCGTGCGCGCTCGGTCCGGCTCTGATCGAGCCTTTTCTTCAGGCCATCCAGCGGCGGTCTTGCCGGGGTGCGCACGAAACAACTCCCTGCACCTGGCACATGCCCCCGAAAGGATCATGCGCAAAAGCAAAGTGACTTGACCCTGTCCCCTAAGAGATTAGGGATCGCGCCGGCAAAAGACGAGTCATTTGTAGGGGCGGGCCACCCCGCAACCGGAGACGGCACTTTGGAACGACCTGAAATACCCGCTGGCCTGCCCGCCGACATTGAAGAGAAGAAGATGAAGGCGCGCCTGTGGTTCGAGGCGCTGCGCGAACGCATTTGCGGCGCTTTCGAGCAGATCGAGCAGGATCTCCAGGGCCCCCTCGCCTCATGGTCGCCGGGCCGTTTCGAAAAGACGCCGTGGGAGCGTGACCAGGGCAAGGGTGGCGGCGGCACCATGTCGATGATGCATGGCCGCGTCTTCGAGAAGGTCGGCGTCCACACCTCGACCGTCTACGGCGAGTTCTCGCCCGAATTCAGGAAGCAAATGCCCGGCGCCGAGGAAGACCCGCGCTTCTGGGCCTCCGGCATCTCGCTGATCGCGCACCCCTGGAATCCCAACGTTCCGGCCGTGCACATGAACACGCGCATGGTCGTCACCTCGAGGCAATGGTTCGGCGGCGGCGCCGATCTGACGCCGGTGCTCGACCGCCGCCGTACCCAGGACGACCCCGACACTGTCGCCTTCCACCGCGCCATGCAGTTCGCCTGCGAAAAGAACGCCGCCGTCGCCGACCACCCGAAATTCAAGGCCTGGTGCGACGAGTATTTCTTCCTGCCCCACCGCAACGAGCCGCGCGGCGTTGGCGGCATTTTCTTCGACTGGCTGCATTCTGGCGAGGACAGAGGCGGTTGGAACGCCGACTTCAACTTCGTCCAGGACGTCGGACGCTCCTTCCTCGTCGTCTACGGCCACCTCGTGCGCGCCAATTTCAACGAGAACTGGACGGACGGCGACCGCGACGAACAGCTCATCCGCCGCGGCCGCTATGTCGAGTTCAACCTGCTTCACGATCGCGGCACCATCTTCGGTCTGAAGACCGGCGGCAATGTCGCCTCGATCCTGTCGAGCCTGCCGCCGGAGGTGCGCTGGCCGTAGGATCAGCCGGAGCAATTCCATTCTGGAATCGCGTCAAGTCGAGGAGACGGGGCGGGCGGTGCACGATGCTTTGATGCAACCAGACCGCTCCTCCCGTGTTATAGCTCTCGCCCCGCCCACGTCCGGGAATGGACCGTGGGCTAAAAAAGTCGCGGAGCCTCGACAGGCTCCCTGGAGGAAAAGGAGAAATCCGATGAAGCAATTCCACTGCGGCTCGCTTGTTCCCGGCTGTGAGTGGCACACCCGTGCCGACGAGGAAGCCGAAGTGATGCGCCGTGCCGTCGAGCATATGCGCGAGACGCATGGCGAGACGACCATCCGCGAAACCATGATCGAGGCGATCCGCTCGCGCATTGAAAAAGCCCGCGACGCCGCCTAGGCTTTGGCCGGCCTGCTTTCGCCAGCGTTAGCAACCAGCCGCGTTGGCGCTTCGAGATCGGGGCGCCGCCGCGGGCGCCTCGGAGCCGGACCCTACGGGGTCAAAAAATCACATTTGCATCAGCTAAAATAAACCACGCGGTAACCGAACCCGTGCCACCGTCCCAAGGATAATCCGGCCACAGTGGGCTGCCAGAGGAGCCCGTCGCCACCAGGCGCTGATCCGGAATCAGGTGGGCGAGGTGTTTCGCGCATGCGCGAAAAGTCCGGCAGTAGAGTGAGGTTCCGCACGATGGCGCTCCTGCTGTGCGCGCTCATCGGGGCGTCGCCGGCTGCCGCCCAGGACATGACGACATCGTTGGTCGACATACATCAGGGCTCGCCGCTCAGCGACCGCGCGAGGAGCCTTGGCAATGGCGGCTACGAACTGCAGAACGGGACCTTTGTCTCGTTCAACCAATGGTACCGGGCAAACTGGGTCGACATGCATGTCGACCTGCTCACCCAGATCACCGAGGATACCGGCATCCTTTGGGGCTTTGGGACCGGAGAAGAGGGCGTGAAGTATCGGATCGAGCCCAGCCTCAAGCTTGGGTTCCTCACCCAGATGCATCCGAACCCGAACAGCACCCTTTCCCTTTCGCTCACCACGACCATCGGCGGCAAGCTTACCGAAAAGTCCTGCGAAGCCGACTACGGCGATTTTGGCACCTACAGCGTCAATTGCCGGCTCGCGGCCAGCCGGATGGCGCCTGAGGAAACCTTGAAATATCTGGTTAACGCTAAACCGGAGAGCCAGCACATCTGGCTGAATTACCGTGTAACTTTCTGATCGCCGGGAGGATGTAATCGAAAATCATCTCGCCCCGAAACTCGCGATCACCCGTCTTGGTTCTTGTTTGAACGGAGTAACAGCATGTCAGGGAGTTGCTTCAAATTCGGCATCGCCACGGCTCTCGCCATCCTGTCGGCGCCGATGGCATCGGCACAGGAGGCCGTCAATGCGGACGAGATGGCCGCGCTGTGCCACGGCGGCGGCCTGTCCACATGCGTGAGCGCAACGATCCCGGTCGCGGGCACGCAAGCAGTACAGCGGTGGATGAGCCCCGAAGTTGGCGCGGCTTGGGCCGCCGGATACAAGGGCAAGGGCGTCACGATTACGATCGTCGACGATTTCTCCAGCACATCGCGGTTCTCCGGCAATTTCGGTGTTGGGGTTCAAACCCAGCGCCACGGTGAATGGACGCGTGAGGAAGCCGGCATGATCGCGCCCTTGGCGACCATCAGGTCGAAAGACTTCTCAACCGGTTCGGCCGTCGGCCTTGCGCCCGGCCTGAACGTGCTCAATCTGAGCTACGGCATGTACGCCAAGGCGGGCTACAGCTCGAACCAGATCGGCTGGGCCCCGGAGGAAGCCTCCATCATCTCCTACGCCACCAGGGGGACGGCTGTCGTTTCGAAGGCCGCGGGCAACGATTCGGTCGCCGTGGGCGGGGTCACGAACGGCCAGCAGGACTATCTCGACCTTGCCCTGATCGGAAAACCATCCGCGATCTTCGTCGGCGCGCTGTCCACCAACGGCACGACGTCCAGCAAGGCCCAGCTTGCCTGGTATTCGAATACCGCCGGCTCCAATGCGCTGGTGCAAAGCCACTTCCTCGTGGTTGGTGTCGATGGAAGCAAGACAGGCCTTTATGGCACCTCCTTCGCCGCGCCGATCATTTCAGGATATGCGGCGATCATCGGCAGCAAGTTCACCACGGCCACGGCGACCCAGATCACCAACGATCTGCTCAACACGGCTCGTACCGACACGCTGGTCAACTACAGGGCCTCGGTCTACGGCAAGGGCGAGGCAAGCCTTTCGCGCGCCCTGGCTCCCACGGCGATCAGGTAGGAGAGCGACCTTTCGCCCGGTCAAATCGTCGCCTCGGCTATGCCTTTTGATCGGCACGGTCGTCCGGGCAAGCTCCAGTCTAAGTTTCAAGCGCCTTCGCGGCGCGGTCCAGCAGCGTGCCGCGATCGGCGGCAAATCCCGCCTCGATCCATTCCGTTTCGAGGTTCTTGAGGATTTCGCCCAGCTTCGGCCCTGGCGTGGCGCCGAGCGCCGTCAGATCGGCGCCTTTCAGCGGAAACACCGGTTTTTCCCATTTGAGCGCGAAGGCCAGCAGGCGCGAAAAGCCGCCGGCTTCGAGCAGCGCGTCATTGTTCTCGACGGCGCGCACCCGGGCTCCGGCAAGCGATAGCCGCAGGCGGTCGACAACCCCTTGCCGGTCGCCGCGATAGAGCCTTTTCGCCAGTTCGCCCTCGGTCGTCTTCGGCTCGACCGCCGTCGAAAGCGCCCAGTAGCGCAAACGGTCCAATTCCGCGGTCGAAAACCTCAGCCGCTCGGCCAGCGTCTTCATGCGCGCGGCATCCGGCGGCACGATCGCCTCCAGCCGCAGCATCGGATCGGCCGCCCAACCCAGATCCTTCTCGGCCTTGGTCAGCCCGTGGATGGTGTCGATGCCCCATTTCTCGCTTTCCGGTAGCGCGGCGGTCAAGACGCCGGCCTGCCGCATCCACAGCAGCGCCCGCGACGGATCAGGCGCCGAAAGCAGTTTTTTCAACTCGGACCAGACGCGCTCCGCCGAGAGTTGGGCCAGGCCCTCCTTCAGCCGGGCGCAGGCCTTCAGCCCCTCGGCATCCGGCCGGCCTTCGCCATACCAGGCGAAGAAGCGGAAGAAGCGCAGGATGCGCAGATAATCCTCACGAATCCGCGCTTCAGCATCACCAATGAAGCGCAGCCGCCGCGCCTCGATATCGGCGATGCCGCCGACCAGGTCGACGATGGAGCCATCCGCGTCGGCGTAGAGGGCGTTGATGGTGAAGTCGCGCCGCTCGGCATCGAGCTTCCAGTCGCGCCCGAACGACACTTTGGCGCGGCGGCCGTCGGTCTCGACATCGGCGCGCAAAGTGGTGATTTCATAGGGCTTGCCGCCGGCGACCACCGTGATGGTGCCGTGCTCGATGCCGGTCGGCACCGGCTTGAAACCCTCCGTCCCGGCGCGGCGGATGATTTCCTGCGGCAAACAGGTGGTGGCGATGTCGACATCGGCGACCGGCTGGCCCATCAGCGTGTTGCGCACGGCGCCGCCGGCGACACGCGCCTCTTCGCCGCCTTCAGCCAGGGCGGCAAGCAGGCGCTGCAAATGCTTGTCGGCGAGCCAGTCGGCCCTGCCCGCGATCGAAACACTCACGCATAGAGCCTTTCATAGAGCGTGCGGATGATCCCGGCGGTGACGCCCCAGATGCGGCGGTCGCCATAGGGCATGTCGTAGAAGAACCATTCGAGATCGTTCCACATGCGGCTGTCCCGCTTGTGATTCACCGGGTCCATCAGGAAGCGCAGCGGCACTTCGAAGGCTGCATCGACTTCGTCGGCATTCAAGGCCAGCTGGAAGCCGGCCCGCACGATGCCCAGTACGGGAGCGATGCGGTAGCCGCTGCCGGCGACATAGTCGGGCATGCGGCCGATGATCTCGATGCGGTCCTGGTCAAGGCCGATCTCCTCGAAGGTTTCGCGCAGCGCCGCCGCCTCCGGGCTGGCATCGGTCGCATCGATGGTGCCGCCGGGAAAGGCCACCTGCCCCGAATGGTTGCGCAGCTTTTCGGCCCGTTTGGTCAGCAAAACCGTCGCCTCGTCTTCGTGATCGACCACCGGGATCAGCACCGCTGCATTGCGCAGCACCTTGCCCTGGTTGAGGCGCGGATGACCCGGATTGAAGCGATGGTCGCCATAGTCGTCGCCGGCATGCGCCTCTGGCTGCGCGGCGAAGCGCGCGCGAAAATCCGCCGACGAAAACGGCATCAGTGACAGGCGATCCATCATGCGCTCAGCCGCTTCAACTGGTCCGCCGGCATGATCGGAAACACCGCGCCCTTCGAGCGCACGGCAAACATCGCCTTGCCGCCGATCTCGATCTCCTCGCCATGTCCGACCAGCTCGTACATGACGGGCCGCCCCACCAGCGCTTCCAGCCTGCCGCGCACCAGCACATAGGGCTTCAGGCCCCCGGTCTCGTTCTCGTCGACGAAACGCAGCGGCCGTTCCGGTCCAGCCTCGACCACGTCGCCGACATTGGTGCGGAAGGTGATGATCTGTTCGTCGCCAGTGCCCGAAACATCCATTTCGACGGCGACGAACGGCGCATCGGCGACGCGGATGCCGACCTTTTCCACAGGCGTCACCAGATAGGTCCTGCCATCGGCGTCCTTGCGCAGCACGGAGGAGAAGAGCTGCACCAGCGGCATGCGACCGATCGGCGTGCCGAGATAGAACCAGGTGCCGTCGGCCTTGATCTCCATGTCGAGATCGCCGCAAAAGTCGGGATTCCAGCGCTCGACGGGCGCCGCACCCTTGCCGGCACGCGCCGCGCGCGAGATCAGCGCCTCCAGGCCGCGCGCCTCGGTTGCCTGCGTAAGGCTTTGTTGGCGATGTTCGTCGTGTTCCGTCATCGTCACGAAATAGTCACTGTTGTTCCGCTTGTCAGCCTAAGTCTGTGATTTAAGTTCGGCCATGGGCGCCACGCGAGGCCGAATCGCGGCAACCTATGATATGGTGCGGGCCGGTATTTCCAAGCGAAGGGATCGAGCCGAATGAGCGTGATGGTCAAGGAAAGCCCGATCAGCGAAACGGACATGATCGCCGAGGCCGAAAAGGCACTGGCGGACATTTCCAGGATCCGCGACGGGGTCGGCCGGGTGATCTTCGGCCAGGAGAATGTCGTCGAGCGCACGCTCGTGGCGCTGCTGGCCGGTGGCCATGCGCTGCTGGTCGGTGTTCCCGGCCTTGCCAAGACCAAGCTGGTCGAAACGCTGGGAATCGTCCTCGGCCTCGATTCGCGCCGCATCCAGTTCACGCCCGACCTGATGCCGTCCGACATCCTCGGCTCCGAGGTGATGGAGCAGGACGAGACCGGCAAGCGCTCCTTCCGCTTCATCTCCGGCCCGATCTTCGCCCAGTTGCTGATGGCCGACGAGATCAACCGCGCCTCGCCGCGTACCCAGTCGGCGCTGCTGCAGGCCATGCAGGAATACCATGTCACCATCGCCGGCGCCCGCTATGACCTGCCCGCACCGTTCCATGTGCTGGCGACCCAGAACCCGTTGGAGCAGGAAGGCACCTATCCGCTGCCGGAAGCCCAGCTTGACCGCTTCCTGATGCAGGTCGACATTCTCTATCCCGAAATCGAGGCCGAGCGCCGCATCCTCCTGGAAACCACCGGCATCGAGGATGCCAAGGCGCAGAATGTGCTGCAGCCGGCTCGATTGAAGGAAATCCAGACGCTGATCCGCCGCATGCCGGTGCCCGAAAGCGTCGTCGAGGCGATCCTCACTCTGGTGCGCTCGGCCCGTCCAGGCCAGGGCAATGCCGATACCGACAAGCATGTCGCCTGGGGCCCCGGCCCGCGCGCCAGCCAGGCGCTGATGCTGTGCACGAGGGCGCGGGCGCTCTACGATGGGCGCCTGGCGCCCTCGGTCGACGATGTGCGGGCGCTGGCCGAGCCGGTGTTGCAGCACCGCATGGCGCTGACTTTCGCCGCCCGCGCAGAAGGCACCAGCGTGCGCGACGTGGTGGCGAAGCTTGTGAAAGGGATTTGATGGCGCGCATCGGCGAGGTCCAGGCCCCGGCAGCAACGCGCGACGCGCTCGCCCGTGGCCGGTTGCGGGCTTCGCTGGTGCCCGACCTGCTGGTGGAGGCGCGCCGCATCGTCAACACCGTGATCGCCGGCTGGCATGGCCGCCGCAAGCGCGGCATCGGTGAGAATTTCTGGCAGTTCCGGCCCTATGTCGAGGGCGATTCCTCGCGTATTGACTGGCGTCGCTCGGCCCGCGACGACCACACCTATGTACGCGACCGCGAATGGGAAGCCGCCCATACGGTGTGGCTGTGGGCCGACCCTTCGCCGTCCATGCTCTACAAATCGACCGGCGCCAGCGTCTCCAAGCAGTCGCGCGCGCTGGTGCTGGCGCTGGCCATGGCCGAACTGTTGTCGCGCAGCGGCGAACGCATCGCCTGGCCGGGCCTGACCGATCCATTCACCGCCCGCAACGGCGCCGAGCGCATCGCCGCCCAGCTGATGCATGCCGGCGACTTGCCAGCCAAGCCTGACCTCACCGACATCAGGCGCTTCTGCGACATCGTCATCGCCAGCGATTTCCTCGATCCGGTCGAAGAGACGATGGAATGGCTCGACGTGCTCGCCCGCCACGGCGTGCGCGCCCATCTGATCGAGGTTGCCGACCCGGCCGAGGAAACCTTTCCCTATGCCGGCCGCACCGAATTCACCGATCCCGAGACCGGCGAAAAGCTGACCGCCGGACGCGCCGAGATGCTCGGCGACGAATACCGCCTGCTCTACACCGCCCGCCGCCAGGAGCTGGCCGGCTGGTGCAAGCGGCTCGGCTGGAGCTTTACCGTCAACCACACCGATCGGCTGGCGTCCGACGCGCTGGTGCGCCTGCACATGGCGATGACAGCCGACGGCGGCTATGCCGGTAGCGGTCGTACCGGTCAGCCTGGAAAGGCGGTCGCATGAGCTGGCTGCCGCTCTCCTTTGGCGCGCCCATGGTGCTGTGGGGTCTGCTGGCGCTCCCGGTGATCTGGTGGCTGCTCAGGCTGACGCCGCCCAAGCCGCAGGCCGAGATCTTCCCGCCGCTGAAGATCCTGGCACGCGTCTTGAAGCGCGAGGAAACGCGGCATCAAAGCCCCTGGTGGCTGACGCTGCTCAGGCTGCTGATGGCGGGCCTCATCGTCGCGGCCCTGGCCGAACCGGTCTTCAACCCGCGCGAAAAGCTGCCGGCCGAGGGCGCGGCCCTTGCGCTGGTCATCGACAATGACTGGGCGAGTGCCGCCGACTGGAACAAGCGCGTCGCCACCGCCGAGCGGCTGATCAAGGATGCCGGCTCGAACGGCGTGCCGGTCATCATCGCGTTTACCGCCGAAAAGGCCAATGCGGAGATCGGCCCCTTCGATGCCGCCGCCGCGCTCGACCGGCTGCGCGCCGCCAAGCCGCGACCGATCCCGACCGATCGGCCCGCCGTCTATGCCCGCGTCGCCGGAGTGCTGGAGACCTTGCCCGGCGCCAGCGTCGCCGTGCTGGCCGACGGCCTCGCGGCCAAGGGCGACGAGGCCGCCTTCAACACGCTGTTGTCGAAGAATGCGGCACGCGTGGTTTGGGCAACGGCCGATCGGCTTTCGCTGACCGGCCTCACCGCCGCCGACAACCAGGTCGACGGTTTTGCGCTCACCGCCATCCGCGCGCCGGGTGACCCGGCACCGGCGCAGGTCACCGCCGGCGCCTTCGATGACAAGGGCCGCCGCATCGCCGATGCGACGCTGACCTTCGCGCCCGGCGAAGCCAGCGCCACCGGCACCATGGCGGTGCCGTTCGAGCTGCGCAACGACTTCGCTTCGATCGCCCTCGACGGCGAGCGCCAGGCGGGTGCAGTGCGCGTGCTCGACGAAAGCTCCAAGCGCCGCCGCGTCGGGCTGTTATCGCAGGCCGAGGCCGACCAGGCGCAGCCGCTCCTGTCACCGCTCTACTACATCAGGCGCGCGCTGCAGCCCTTCGCCGATCTGGTCGAACCCTCCAGCGCCGATCTCGCCGACGCCATCCCGCAGATCCTCGACCAGAAGCCGGCGATGATCATCATGGCCGATATCGGCACCATTCCCGCGCAGGTCCGGCAAAGGCTGGTCGACTGGGTCGACAATGGCGGGACGCTGGTGCGTTTCGCCGGCTCGCGGCTGGCCGCCGCAGGCAATGACGACGATCTGCTGCCGGTCCGCCTGCGCACCGGCGAGCGTTCGCTGGGCGGCGCACTGTCCTGGACCTCGCCGCAGCCGGTCACCGAATTTCCCAAGGCCGGTCCTTTCGCCGATCTGGCGCCGCCCACGGAAGTCACCGTGAGCAGGCAGGTGCTGGCCGAACCGACACCCGATATCGTCGAGCGCACCTGGGCCGCTCTTGCCGACGGCACGCCGCTGGTCACCGGGCTGAAGAAAGGCAAGGGCACGCTGGTGCTGTTCCACGTTACGCCCGAGGCGACATGGTCGAACCTGCCGATCTCGGGCAGCTTCGTCGAGATGCTGCGTCGCATCGTGCAGCTGTCGCGCAACCAGGGCGCGGCGATCGCCAATGCCGAAGCCGCCGCCACATCGCTGGCACCCTACCGCATGATCGCGGCCGACGGCTCGCTGGTGCCGCCGACGCCGGATGCACGGCCGCTGGTGCCGAGCGCCGGCGCGCGGGTGACCTTGGAGAACCCGCCCGGCCTCTACGGCTCGGAAACCGGCGTCTTCGCCCACAATTTGCTCGATGCCGCAAGCACCTTCGTGCCGCTGGCGCGCCCGCAACTCACGGTTCCGGTCACATCAGTCCAGTACGCCTTCGATGAATCCCGCAATCTGAAAGGTTCGCTGGTCACCGCCGCCCTGTTGCTGATGCTGCTCGACACGCTGGCGGTGTTCTGGATGGGCGGGCTGTTCTCGCGCCGGCGGCGCCGTGCCGGCGCTGTGGCCACCACCGCCGCGATCCTGATCGCACTTGGCGCATTGTTCGGCCATGCCGATTTCGCCCGCGCCGACGATGCCAAGCCGGGCGACGAGGCGGCCATCACGGCGATTTCGAAAACCCGCATCGCCTATGTGCTGACCGGCGTGCCGGGCGACGATTCGATCAGCCGTGCCGGGCTCGAGGGCCTGACCCGCTTCCTGATCGAGAAGACCGCTCTGGAACCCGGCGCACCGGCCGGCGTCGACATTGCGAAGGACGAACTGTCCTTCTATCCGCTGATCTACTGGCCGATCGATCCGGCCGCCCCCATGCCGAGCCAGGCCGCGATCGCCCGTATCGACGCCTATATGCAACAGGGCGGCACGGTGCTGTTCGACACGCGCGACCAGTTCGCCAACGGCATCGGCGCCGATTCGACCAGCCCGGCGACAGAGCGGCTACGCGACATCCTCGGCAACCTCAACGTGCCGCCGCTGGAGCCGGTGCCGTCGGACCACGTGCTGACCAAGTCCTTCTTCATCCTGCCGGAGTTCCCTGGCCGCTTCGCCGGCAGCCCGCTCTGGGTCGAGGCATCGCTCGACGCCAGCAACGCCGACAACCGGCCGGTGCGCACCGGCGATGGTGTCTCGCCGATCATGATCACCGCCAATGATTTCGCCGGCGCCTGGGCCGTCGACGAGAACGGCGACCCGCTGCTGCCGACGGTGCCGGCCGACCCGATGCAGCGCATCTATGCGCTGCGCGCCGGCGTCAACATCATGATGTATATGCTGACCGGCAACTACAAATCCGACCAGGTGCATGTCCCCATTCTGCTTGAACGGCTGGGGCAGTAACCGATGAACTGGTCGATCTCCTTCGAACCGCTGATCTCCTGGCCATTGCTGGCCCTCGTGCTGGTACCGCTGGCGCTGCTGGCGCTTGTCGGCCTGTGGTTTCGCCAGCGCGGCGGTGTCCTGCGCTTCATCGCCCTGCTGGCGCTGGCCGCCGCCCTGTTCAACCCGGTGTTCCTCAACGAGGAGCGCGAGCCCCTGAAAAGCGTCGTCGCGCTGATTGTCGACCGCAGCCAGAGCCAGGACATCGGCGACCGCACCAGGCAGACCGATGAAGCGCTCGCCGGACTGCAGCAGCGTCTAGGCCGCTTCAAGCAGTTCGACGTCCGCGTCGTCGAGGCCGGCAAGTCCGATGCCGCCGAGGAGCGTACCGAAACACGGCTGTTCGGCGCGCTGGAAGGCGCCTTGCGCGAGGTGCCGCCGTCGCGCATCGGCGGCGCCATCATGATCACCGATGGCGAGGTGCACGACGCGCCCCCGGGCGCGCCCGACTTCAACGCCCCGCTGCACGCCTTGATCACCGGCAACGACCACGAAAAGGATCGCCGCATCCGCTTCGAGAACGCGCCGCGTTTCGGCATCGTTGGCAAGCCGCTCGACATGACCTACCGCGTCATCTCGACGGAAAACGAAGCCGGCCCGGTCGATGTGCGCGTCTCGGTCAATGGCGAGCAGGTCGCGGTCGAGCATGCCACCGTCGGCCAGGCCATGCCGCTGCAGGTGACCATCCCCGGCGCCGGGCGCAACATCATCGAACTCGCCATCGACCGCGAACCCGGCGAACTCACCGACACCAACAACCGCGCCATCGCTCTGGTCGACGGCATCCGCGAGAATTTGCGCGTGCTGCTCGTTTCGGGCGAACCGCATGCGGGCGAGCGCACCTGGCGCAATCTGTTGAAATCGGACGCCTCGGTCGATCTCGTCCATTTCACCATTCTGCGGCCGCCGGAGAAGCAAGACGGCACGCCGATCAACGAATTGTCGCTGATCGCCTTCCCGACGCGCGAACTGTTCGTCGAGAAGATCAAGGATTTCGACCTCATCATCTTCGACCGCTACCAGCACCGCGACGTGCTGCCGATCCTCTATTACGACTACATCTCCGAATATGTCGAAAAGGGCGGCGCGCTGCTGATCGCCGCCGGCCCCGAATATGCCGGCGAGTCTTCGATCGCACGCACGCCGCTGATGTCGGCTTTGCCCGCCATGCCGACCGGCGAAGTGCTCGAAAAGGCCTTCTATCCGCGCCTCACCGACCTCGGCCAGCGTCATCCGGTGACGCGCGGCCTCGACGGTTCGGCCACCGAGCCGCCGCACTGGAGCCGCTGGTTCCGCACCATTGGCGTGCAGAACCCGCAAGGCGAGGTGGTGATGAAGGGCGCCGACAACCGGCCCCTGCTGCTGCTCGACCGCAAGGGCGAAGGCCGTGTCGGCATGCTTCTGTCCGACCAGGGCTGGCTGTGGGCGCGCGGCTTCGAGGGCGGCGGTCCGCACGTCCAGCTCTATAGGCGCATCGCCCACTGGCTGATGAAGGAACCCGAGCTCGAGGAAGAGCGGCTGACCGCCGAGGGACGCGGCATGGTGCTGGAGATCCGCCGCCAGACCATGGCCGACGATCCAGGCTCCGCTCAGATCATCACGCCCTCGGGCAAGACGGTGACCGTCAAGCTCGATAAATCCGAGCCCGGCGTCTTCCTCGGCAGCGTCCAGACCAACGAGATCGGCCTCTTCCAGGTCGCCAATGGCGATCTCACCGCGCTCGCCCATGTCGGGCCGGTCAATGCGCCGGAATTCGCCGATGTCATCTCCACCGAAAACCGGCTGAAGGCACCGGCGGAAGCCACCGGCGGCAGCGTGCGCCGGCTGGCGTCATCGACGGCCCTTGGCAGCGACGTGACCCTGCCGTCCATCGTGCCGGTTCGCTCGGCCGGCGATGCCTCCGGCAGCGACTGGATCGGCCTGCGCACCACCGACGACAGCGTCTTGAAGGCCGTCTCGCGCGTGCCGCTGTTCGGCGGCTTCCTCGGCCTCGGCCTGCTGCTCCTGGCGATGGGATCGATGTGGTATCGCGAGGGACGGTAAGCTTCCCTTTTCCCCGTTTCACGGGTGCCCGAAGGGCGGATGAGGGGCGGCGCTGACCTCTGGAGCATTGATGCTAATCAGGCGTTGGCGCCAAAGCTGTCGGCGCTCTATGTCAAACGGCACCTGCCGAGGCCCGTTGCCTGCGGCAACTCCTGAGCGTTCGTGACCTTTCATCGTGCCACTGGCACGATGAATTCGCCTGTGGCGAAGCGATCACTCACTCCTCCGGCTCGGTCGTGAACAGCAGCGGGTAGCCCTTGGCCTTGCCGGCGTCGGTGGCTCGCGTCGCCTTGGTCTCGGCGACATCCTTGGTGAAGACCGCGACCACGCAGACGCCGCGCCGGTGCGCGGTGATCATGATGCGGTGCGCCTGATCCTCGCTGAGCTTGAACTCGCCCTTCAGCACCGTCACCACGAATTCGCGCGGCGTGAAATCGTCATTGATGAGGATGACCTTGTAGAGCTTCGGCCGCTCGGTCTGCGGCTTGACCTTGGTTCGCGGTTTTGTGGTGATTTCTGGCATCGGAACCGACAGTTTCGCGATCGGGCTTTACCCGGTATTTTGCCACGGGCGGCAGCGATCGTCCATTTTGAGTGGCATGCGGGCGGCCGGCGGGCCGGCCCGGTCATTTGCAATCATGTGGGAAATTGTCGGGCGTCGTTCAACGGCCCTGGCGGCCGAAGATACGGCGGTTCGCGCCGGCATCCGCCCGGCGCTCCATCCAGGCCGCGATCAGCCATCCGACAACGCAGACCAGCGTCACGGCAAGCAGCACGATCAGCAGCCACGCCTGGACAGGCGTGATGTAGTCCCAGTTGCTGGAAATTATCGGCGCGAACAGCGAGGGCTCGGTGCGGCCACTGGCAGGATCGGGCACGGGGCTGGCGGTGAGCAGAATCAGCCCCCTGGCGACACCGGTGGCAACCAGGCCGCCGATCACCATCGAACGCAAAATGGACGAAAGCCGCTTCTTCATGCGGATTGTCCTACACGACCGGCGTTGCAAACGGGTTAAGCACGATCGAGATGCGCGGCTGCAAGCCGCCGGTGTTCAGCTCATCGACCATGCATTCGGCGCAAGGCCGCCCCAGCCGGTTGCGGCGGGGCGGCCTTGCTAGAACTGACCTCGAAACTGATCAGGGCTTCTTGGCAGCAGCCTTCGGGGCCGCCATGGCGGGGGCTGCCTTCGCGGGGGCCGCCTTGGCAGGGGCCTTCTTGACCGGGCACTTGTGCTTCTTGGTCACCTTGCAGGCGCCCTTCTTGGCAACCTTCTTCGGAGCAGCCTTGGCCGGTGCGGTGGTCGTCGCGGCAGCGGCCGGAGCTGTGGTCGTGGTGGCGGCAGCCGGGGCAGCGGTCGTGGTGGCGGCAGCGTTGCCAAGAGCCGGCATCGAGAAGGCAAGAGCAACGGAGAGACCGAGGGCCGACAGGAGGGACTTTTTCATGGCTTCATTTCCTTTTTATGCGGGTCGATTTTGAGCGTCACTGGACCGGGTCGTTCGGTGTCACTCCAAGCAGCTTCAAAGCGTTGGCGAGCATCCGGATGCCCTGTGCCTGTTTCTTGGCAGCACAATACCGGTTGCCCTTTCTCTGAAGTGCCTTTGCCGCGGTGACCTGCGTTGCCGTGGCATGGGTTTCGAGGGCTTCATCAAATTGGTGGCTGAGATTGGCGCACCGTTCGCTCCGGGTGAGCGGCGCCTTTGCGTCCGATTGTCCAGCAGCGGCGGTGACCAGGCCAAGGCCCAGCAACGCACCCAACAAACTGATCGACAAGCTTGGCATTGGTTTTTCCGTGAACCCGGAGATTTTGCGTCGCAGCCGGTAATCTGACCGCCACGGCACCGTTATGCCGCCCTACCTTTTCAGGAGTTTTTCCCAATTGTAGAATTTTGTTTCTGGATTGTGTCTGTCCCGCCCGCCTCATGCGTATCGTCCAAATCGGTCCCGGTTTTGGGAACCGCACGCATGGAAACAGAGAGCTTCAACACGGCCATCGCTTTCCATGTGGAGAAGGCCGAATTCGTTCTCCCTTGAAAAGCAAGGCACTGGCCAACATATGGCCCGAATTCTATCGTGTGGCTCACCTGCCAGGAATGACTTGGCCGGCAATCGAGACAGGGCACCTCGTGAAATCCGACGCACACATATTGATCGTCGACGACGACAAGGGCATCCGCGACCTGCTTCAGGAATTCTTCCAGAAGCGGGGCCTGCACACTTCAGTTGCCGCCGACGGCACCGAGATGGAGGCCGTCCTGCGCCGCGCGCAGGTGGACCTCATCGTGCTCGACGTGATGTTGCCCGGCAAGAGCGGGCTGGAATTGTGCCGCGACCTGCGCGCCCAGTATACGACACCGATCATCATGCTGACCGCCGTCACCGAGACCACCGACCGCGTCGTCGGCCTGGAGATGGGTGCCGACGACTATGTGCCCAAGCCCTTCGACCCGCGCGAACTCCTGGCGCGTATCCGTGCCGTGCTGCGGCGCAATGGTACTTCCGAACCGAAACGCGCCACCACCAAGCAGATCTACCGTTTCGCCGGCTGGACGATGGACTGTTCGCGGCGCCGGCTGACCGCGCCCGACGATGTCAGGGTCGAGCTGACCATGGCCGAATTCAACCTGCTGCAGACCTTCGTCAAGAGCGCCCAGCGCGTGCTGACCCGCGACCAGCTCATCGAGCTCTCCGGCGGCGACAGCGACTATTCCTTCGACCGCAGCATCGACATCCTGGTCAGCCGGCTGCGGCGCAAGATGGAAGATGACCCGAAAACGCCGAAACTGATCCTGACAGTGCGCAGCGGCGGCTACCAGTTCCTGCCCGAGACGACCTCCGAATGAGACGTTTCCTGCCGCAGACCTTGCCTGTCTGGGTGCTGCTGATCGTCATTGCCGGCCTGCTGATCAGCCAGGTCGCGACCCTCTATATCGTGTCGCGCGACCGCGCAGCCGCCAATGACGTTGTCGACCTCTACCGGCTCAACGACCGCGCCTTCTCCTTGGTGCAGCTGATGAGCGGCGCCACGCCCGAGGAGCGCAAGGCAACCGCGGCGGGCCTGTTCAACTCGACTTACGCCCTTACCGTCTCGGACACGCCCGCCGTCACCTCCTCGATCGCCGGCGACGACGAACTGGCCGAACTCGAGGATATTCTCGTCGGCCGGCTGTCGAAGTTCGGCATCACCGATGCGCGTGTGCGGCGCGATCCGGCAACGCGTGAGGCCGACGACGCCAGCGGCACCGCATCCGGCCCCGATATCGGCCAGGTCGAGCGCGACCTTCTGGTGCTCGCCGCCGATTTCGCCCAGAGCGACAAGCTGACGGCCTCCTTGCGCTTCGCCGACGGCCAGTGGCTGAACTTCACCGAGCCGATCACGCCGGTCGGCCCGATCCTGAGCTTCGACAGCCTGCCGCTCTATTCGCTGATCGCCGGCCTGGTGGTGATCATGTCGATCTGGTCGCTGCGCCGGCTGACCGCGCCCTACCGGATGATGGAAACCGCCGTGAACCGGATCGGCAAGGACCTGAAAAGCCCGCCGATCGCCGAGTCGGGCAGCCGCGAGGTGCGGGCCGCCGCCAGGGCGATCAACGCCATGCAGAAGAGGCTGCGCGAATATGTCGAGGACCGCGAACATCTCGCCGCGGCACTCGCGCATGATTTGCGCACGCCGATGACACGCATGCGGCTGCGGCTCGAACTGTTGCGCAAATCGACGGTTCGCGAGGCGCTGGCGCATGATCTCGCCGATGTCGAGAGCATCGCCAGTTCCGTGATCGACTTCGCCACTTTCGAGGTGAACGAGGAAAAGGCCGAGCGCATCGACTTCTGGTCGCTCGTGGAATCGATCGCCGACCCCTATCCGGAAGTCTCGTTCGACAATGACGACACCCGTTCTCGCGGCCTGATCTGCATCGCGCGGCCGGTGGCACTCAAACGCTGCGTCACCAATCTGGTGCAGAACGCGGTCACTTACGGCAAGAAGGCGCATCTCAGCCTGCACCGCTCGGACGGCACGATCACGCTCACCATCCGCGACGAAGGGCCTGGCATACCGCAGGCACAGATCGATGCCGTCTTCGGCTCCTTCGTGCGCCTCGAACAGTCCCGCAACCGCCAGACCGGCGGCCTTGGGCTGGGCCTCACCATCGCCCGCAACATCGCGCGCGCCGCCGGCGGCGAGATCCGCCTGTCCAACCATCCGGACGGCGGGCTGCTGACCGAGCTGCGCCTGCCGCTGGCGGCCTGACGCAGGTCGCCTCGGATGTGTTCCCGTTTTGCCGTTTTTCAACGGATGACGGCGACCTTCCATGCCAGCAGGGCAACTATCGCTGCGCCGCTGAAGAGGGTCGCCCAACCATGCCGCCCGAATGCATGCAGGACAAGGACTGCCAATGCGGCAATGATGGCTGCGAGCGTCCCTTCGATATAAAAGAGCTGATTTGCACTCAGTTGCGTGCCGCTCGCACCGCCGATCCTGAAAAACTCCAGGATCGATCGCATCGCAATCACGAGCAGTACCCCGAGCGCAGTTTGCGCGGTCCGCGGTTTAGACAGCCAACCCAAAATCCGCTCCAAAGCGCCTTTTCCTGATAGTTGAAGGAGGTCTCGCCGCTCCTCTATTGCTAGCGCCGCAACACCGCGCTCAGTACGTCGCGGATGCCGATGGCGCCGACAAAGCGGGACTGGTCGTCGAACAGTGCCACGGGTGCTGTCTGCGAACGGTGCATGGCCAGCATGACGGTTTTCAGCGACGTGCCGGGATTGGCCCAGAACACTTGCGCCACTTCCTCCGGCTGGCCCTCGACATCGGCGCAGGACACCCACACCGCTGGCTTGCCATCGCGTTCGGCCGCCGCCACCAGGCCGTGATCGTCGATCTTGAAGCGCGTCGTCTTGCGCCGGTCTAGCCACACCCAGCCATTGTCGCCGTGCTCGAGGTCGCGGCGATCGCGCATGACGTTCCAGGCGGTCAGCACCGAGAGCGGGTTCACATTGGCGATGAAGTCGCGGACATAGTCGTTGGCGGGGCGCAGCACGATGTCTTCCGGCGCGCCGGTCTGGACGATGCGCCCGCCCTCCATGATGGTGATATGGCTGCCGATCTTCAGCGCCTCTTCCAGGTCATGGCTGACGAAGATGATGGTTTTCTTCAGCTCGGCCTGCAGCTGCAGCAGTTCGTCCTGCAGCTTGGTGCGGATCAGCGGGTCGAGTGCCGAGAACGGCTCGTCCATCAACAGGATCGGCGCTTCGGTGGCGAAGGCACGGGCCAGGCCGACGCGCTGCTGCATGCCGCCCGACAGCTCGTGCGCGTATTTCTTCGACCACTGGTCGAGATTGACCAGCTTGAGCTGCCTGTGCACGCGCTCCTTGCGTTCGGCGTCCGGCACGCCGGCAAGTTCGAGGCCGAGGCCGACATTTTCCTCGACCGTGCGCCACGGCAGCAGGCCGAACTGCTGGAACACCATCGCAACCTGCTTCTGGCGCAAGCGCCGCAAGGTCGGCTCGTCGCAGGTGACGACGTCGACGATCTTGTCGCCGTCCTTGACCAGAACCTGGCCGCGCGACACCACGTTGAGCCTGTTGACGGCCCGAAGCAGGGTCGACTTGCCGGAGCCCGACAGACCCATCAGCACCGAGATCTCGCCCTCATGCACGGTAAGGCTGGCGCCGGCGCAGCCCAGCACATTGCCGGTTTTCTCCAGGATTTCGGCGCGTGTGGCGCCCTTGTCGATCATCGCAAGCGAACCGGCCTGGTCGGCGCCGAAGACGATATCGACGTTCTTGAAATCGACGGCGACGGTCATTTCTTGCCTCCAACGCCAATGCGGGTCATTCGGTCGAGCACGATGGCCAGCACGACGATGGCGAGGCCCGCCTCAAGCCCGAGATCGATGCGGCGCGAGCCGAGCGCGCGGTTGATCTCGGTGCCCAGCCCACCGGCGCCGATGAGAGCCGCGAACACCACCATCGACAGCGACAGCATGATCGATTGCGTCAGACCCGCCATGATGGTGGGCAGCGCCGACGGCAGTTCCACCTTCCACAACAGCTGGCTCTTGGTGGCGCCGAACGCCTCGCCGGCCTCGATGATCGACTTTGGCACCGAGACGACGCCGAGGTGAGTGAGCCTGACCGCTGTCGGGATGACGAAGATGATGGTGACGATGAGGCCGGGCGCGTTGCCGAGGCCGAACAGCGTCAAGACCGGGATCAGGTAGACGAAGGTCGGCAGGGTCTGCATCAGATCGAGCACCGGCAGCATGACGCGGTAGACCTTCGGCTTGTGCGCCGCCCAGATGCCGAGCGGCACGCCGATGGCCATCGCCATGGCGGCGGCGGCGACGACCAGCACCAGCGTCTGCACGGTCTGCTTCCACAGGTTCTGGTTGATGATGAAGATCAGGCCGAGAAAGACGCCGATGGCGAGCGGCCGCGAGCGCTGCAGCAACCAGGCAATACCAGCGATGACCAGCGCCAGCAGCACCGGCGGCACCATCAGCAGGAGGTCGACTAGCCCGTCGAGAATGAAATTCAGACCGTTGGAGAAGGCTCTGAAGATGGTGTCGAAATTATCGGTCAGGAACCCGAAAAAGGACTTTCCCCAAGCGCCGATCGGGATCTTGTGATCGACCATGAATTTGGAAATCGGATCCATCTCACCCCTCTTCCACCAGGGCTCTGACTTCGGCCCCGCGCTGTCGCAACGTCATCTTGTCACAGGATGTGAAAAAGGGCAGCCCTTTGTCAAACGGCTGCCCATCTTCATCCGGTCATGCCGGATGCGAAGTCGGCTCAGCTTCCGAGCGCGGTCTTGACCGCCGCTGCGGCGTCGCCGCCGTCGAAGGTGGTCACGCCGGCGATCCACGGCTTGACCGCGTCCGGGTTCTTCTTCAGCCAGTCGGTGGCGACCGTCTGGGCGTCACCGCCCTTCAGGATCGCGTCCATCATCTGGCCTTCCATATCCAGATTGAACTTCAGGTTGGTGATGAACTTGCCGACATTCGGGCATTCGGTCGTGTAGCCCTTGCGCACATTGGTCGACACGGTGGCGGCGCCGAAGCCGCTGTCGCCCATGCCTTCGAGATAGGTGATCTTCATGGCGCCCATCACCGGATGCGGCGTCCAGCCGAGGAAGGCGATCCATTCATTGTTCTTCATCGACTGCTCGGCCTGCGTCAGCATGCCGGCCTCCGAGGATTCGACCAGTTCGAAGCCCTCGAGATTGTCCTTCGGGTTCTTGATCATGTCGAGGATGATGCGGTTGCCGTCATTGCCGGCCTCGATGCCATAGATCTTGCCGTTGAACTTGTCCTTGAACTTGCCAAGGTCGGTCAGCGTCTTGACGCCGGCGTCCGCGACATAGGTCGGCACGACGATGCCATAGCCGGCGCCGGAGAGGTTCTGGCTGACGGTCTCGACCGAACCGTCGGCGGTATAGTCCTTGATGTCGTTGGTCATCGACGGCATCCAGTTCCCGAGGAACACGTCGAGGTCCTTGTTCTTCAGCGACGCATAGGTCACCGGAACCGAGAGCTGGATCACCTGCGGCTCATAGCCGAGCGCGGTGAGCAGCACCGAAGCGAGCCCCGTGGTGGCCTGGATGTCGGTCCAGCCGACATCGGAAAGACGCACCGCCTTGCAGCTCGCCGGATCGCCGGCAAAGGCGGCACTCGTGGACAGGAAAGCCGCCAGGCCGAGGCCGGCGACGAAGGAATTCATACGCGACATAGACAGTCTCCCATTGTGATTCTTTGGCGAAGCGTCGTAACGGTTTCTCTGCCCGCCTTGTTTCGTCAGCCAAACACCATTCTGGTGTAGTTTCAAGCGCTAAGGCAATCACGATCAACGGCGCGGAATGGCCAATCAGCGACACGGCTGACGCTTTTGTCACGCCGCTCATCTTTTTCAGCGGCGAGCCGGCTTTTTCAGGGGAATGCGCCAGCGGCCCCTCCCCGCGCAGAGGCAACTCGGCTTAAGGTCTGTTTGGATTCAGGTCAGGCCGAGACGAAAATGGTGGGGCCCGAGAACCGGAGCGGAGCGTACTTTTGGGCATGTGAGCACAGATCTACTGCGACTTAGTAGAACGGGGAAGCGCAGGGGACGGCCATTTGCAGGCCGGCATCGCCTGAATATCAACGGACCGTAAAGGACGGCATGGCCAAGCTCTACTTCAACTACGCAACGATGAATGCCGGCAAGACGACGATGCTCTTGCAGGCCTCGTACAATTATCGCGAACGCGGCATGACGACGATGCTGTTCGTCGCCGGCCATTACCGCAAGGGCGACAGCGGCCTGATCTCGTCGCGCATCGGGCTGGAGACCGAAGCCGAGATGTTCCGCGACGGCGACGACCTGTTCGCCCGCGTCGCCGAACATCACGACCATACGACGGTGCACTGCGTCTTCGTCGACGAGGCGCAGTTCCTCGAGGAAGAGCAGGTCTGGCAATTGGCCCGCATCGCCGACCGGCTGAACATCCCCGTCATGTGCTACGGCCTGCGCACCGATTTCCAGGGCAAGCTGTTTTCCGGCTCGCGCGCGCTGCTGGCGATCGCCGACGACCTGCGCGAGGTGCGCACCATTTGCCGCTGCGGCCGTAAGGCGACGATGGTCGTGCGGCTCGGCCCGGACGGTAAGGTGGCCCACCGGGGCGAACAGGTGGCGATCGGCAAGGATGTCTATGTCTCGCTCTGCCGCCGTCACTGGGAAGAAGAAATGGGCCGCGCCGCGCCTGACGATTTCATCGGCTTCATGAAATCCTGACCCTGCGACCCGCGTCAGGCCGCAGAGACACGCCTCAGCGGAAACCGCCAGCCCAGCCGGACACCAAGCGTCGCCACGGCGATCGGCGCCATGCCGGCGGCCTGCGCCGGCCCGAGCGGATGCCCGTAGACCGCCCAGTCGATGATGATGATGGCAACGACCGGATAGATGAAGGTGATGATGCCGATCACCGGCGTCGTCAGGCGCGGAAAGGCCGAGTTCATCAGCACATAGGCAATGCCGGTGTGCAGCACGCCGATGCTGACCAGCCAACTCCATGCATGAGCGGGAACATGCTGGCCGATGCCGGCGAAAGGCGCGAGCAGGTACGACCGTCTCCACTCGCCACGATGCAGCGTTTGTTAAGGCCTCGGTCCTATAAGGCCGTCAGCCAGAGCTCTCCGGGGTCAGCCATGCTTCGAGCCGTTTCCTCAGCCAGCCTTCTTCTCGTTGCCACCTCCATTGCCGCCCATGCCGGCGGCGACCCGGTGCAGGGCAAGCACGTCTTCAACCGCTGCATGGCCTGCCATGAGGCGGCCACCGACCGCGACAAGGTTGGCCCGCATCTCAAGGGTGTCGTCGGCCGCGCCGCAGGCAGCGCGGAAAGCTTCCTTGGCCATTATTCCGAAGCCATCAAGAGTGCGGGCGCTGCCGGTCTCGTCTGGGACGAGGCAAATCTCACCGAGTATCTCAGGGCCCCTAAGCTCAAAGTTCCCGGCAACAAAATGGCTTTTGGTGGCCTGACGAATGATGACGACATTGCCAATCTCATCGCCTATCTGAAGGCCGATCCGAAGCCCTGAGTGGCGTCTGTGCGGTGCGGCCGCACTGATGTGTTTGCCTGCAACCGGTTCAATCCCCTGCCGAATTCAGCATTTCCGCGTCGGCGGGGGCTGACTGTCTTGCCGGCATGAAAGTTCAATGACAGCTGAACTAGTCCCGACTGACCGGCTAATCACGCCATGACCCCACCTGCATTGTCTTTCAAGGCCTTGGCGGATTCTTTTGTTTTCACGCGGCCCTTGTCTTCACGTCTTTCAATCCCCGGATGCCCCACATATATTCGCCGCTGTTCGCAACCAGCGACCGGAAGCCGAAGCGGGAGGCCCCTATGGCGACATTGCAGAATTTCGATGCCGAAATTGCCAAGACCAAGCAGGTCGTCCAGGACATGCGCACCAAGATCGAGCAGTCCGGCACCGTGCTCGACACGCTTGCCACCGCTGACAAGAAGATCGGCGACGCCAATTTCGACATCGAGAACGCCCGCATCGAGGACGTGCTGAAGCAGCAGAAGGTGATGGAAGGCAACATTGCCGACCTGATCATCGGCCTCGAGGACGCCACCAACGTCTTCGGCGCCGAGTTCGAGAGCATGAAGAACTACACCGGCTGGGAGAACTTCGTCGGTGTCTTCTCCAGCCAGCGCAAGCAGCGCATGCGCACCGACCGCGTCCGCAACATGTCGCTGGCCGGCAATCTGCAGGAACTTCTGGCCAAGTCCGACACCATCGTCGGCATCCTGAAGGCGCAGAAGGAGGTTCTCGACCAGCGCTACAAGACCTCCGAGGCCAGCCTGTCGCAGGTCATCGAGCGCCGCAAGACCACCATGTCGAACCTCGAAGCCGTGCAGAAACGCATCGAGGAACTCAACCCCATGCTGCTCGACATCGAAAACAAGATCGCCGCCTCGACAAGCCAGAAGGACCGCACCCAGCTTGAGGGCGAACGCTCCAAGCTCGCCACCGAATACAACGAGAAGCAGGCCAAGGAGCAGGAACTGCTGGCCGAAAGCCAGACGCTCGAGCGCTACACCTCGATGTTCCAGACCTTCGTCGATTCGCTCAACAACCAGATCGCCGCGCAGTCGACGCTGATCAACAAGCTGACCATCGATACCGAGCAGCGCATCGTGCTCTATAAGGCGCTGGAAGATTCGCTGAAGACCGCCGCGCAGCAGGACGTCGCCCACAAGATCAACACGCTGGGCAGCCAGGTCGACAACACGGCGGAAGAAACCATGGCCGGCATCGGCGCCGCTTCGCAGAAGCACATTGGCGACCTGCTCGAAATGCACGAGAAGAACATGGTGGCCAGCGCCGATATCCAGCGCCGCAAGAAGCTCGCCGACGATGCCTTTGCCCGGCGCTTCGACGAGGTGCTGAAGAAGCACAATTCGGCCAACTACGTGCAGTCATAAATTGCCGCGCGCACCGGTGCGACAATCCCAGGGCTGACAGAATGACCCCCGAAAACGACGCGGCGGCGCGGTATTTCTCGGCAATCACGGCCGCGCTCAGCGGCCTTGAAGTGTTCATGCGCGACGACCGCTCGCCGCTTTACCGGCACGGCATCGTCGCCAAGATCGTTGCCGAATACATCGCCCGGCTCGACAAGTCTTTTGGCTGCTGGCGCAACCGGCTGGGCTTCATGGACACGTTCCGCATTTCGCGCGCCGAAAGCGGCTTCCCGGTGTTCCAGAACCTGCTCGAACTGGAAAACGACCGCCGCCAGGCCGATGCGCGCCTTGCCAACATCCCGCTGGCCGGCGAGCTGCGCGAGGAGATGGCCGACTTCATCCTGCGCCACAAGGAATTCCCCGAGGCGCTGCAGAAGTCGATGGCCGAGCGGCTCTATCTCGAGGACGTCAGGAGCGAGCAGACTTTTGGGCCGTTCACGCTGGCGCAGACGGCCAAGGTGTCGGTCAATCCGAAGACCGCATTGCCCTACTATCTCGTCCATTGGGCGACCTTCGACGGCAGCGCCAACCTGCCGCTGGTCTACATGGTGACGGTGGAGGATTCCTCCGAGAACATGGTCCGCCAGCTCGTCGACCGGAACGGCAAGCTCAACGACAAGGTCGATATCCCACTGCCGGTCGACGGCCTGCTCAATCCCGAGCTCGCCCACCGTTTCGACGATTTCACCGAGAAGAACTCCGCCTACACGCTGTCGCCGGCGACGATTGCGGTCAATCTCGACAAGGATTTCGAGCCGCTGCACCCCAAGCAGTTGCGCCGCGTCGTGCTTGGCCCCTTCTATTCCGCGGGCATTACCGACAACAATTCGACGGTGACCGAAGTGCTGGCCAAGGTGCGCAAGCCGGAAAACGCCTGGCTGCTGACCTGGACCATCCAGGAGGTCTATTCCAAGGGCGAGAAGCCCGGCCGCAAGGGGCTGTTTTCCAGCGAGAAGACGACGCAGGAATTCTTCATCAACACCGACGATTTGGAAGCCGCGCGCCAGGGCGTGTCCAGCTACGAGAACCACGCGCTGATCCCGCACGAGGCCTACCAGGCGCTCTACGCCGTCGGCGAAGCACAGAAGATCTTTGGCGGCTACAAGGTCCACATCCTGTCGAATGGGCAGGTCATTTCAGACGTCTGACCGTAACACCACGGAGCACACTTCATGGACACCGGCCTGACCACCATCCCCGAAGCGGCGATCGAGAAGCACCGCGCCACAGCGCAGAGCTTCATCACCCGCATCGTCGTGCTGGAAGACCCGTCGCGTGAGTCCGGCACGGCACTGGCCGGCACCAATCGCCGCTTCGTCTCCACCGTCTCGGTCGGCTCGGTGCGTCGCACGCGCGAGGTCGAGCTGTCGAAGACCGTCGGCGCCGTCCATCCCGACGACCAGTTGCTCACCATTCCGCAGCACACGCTTCTGTTTCGCGCGCGGCGCGGCACGGCGATCGCGCTGGCCATATCGGATGTCTTCGCCGAAGGCTCCGACCTCGAAAGCCTGCAGGCGAAGAACACCCGCGCCCCGCTCGAGGGCGACGAGGCGTCGGCCTTCAAGAAGCTCCTGTCGGCCTCGGCCTATATCTCGGCCTTCAGCCTGGCATCCTATCTGTTCCAGCTGATCGACAGCGACGGCGAGGCACCCAACGACATCCCCGAACCCGACTTCCTTTTCGACACGCCGCAGGATGCGGTGAAGTCGATCCTCGCCGGCCTCGACAAGGCGATAGCGGGCTCGAAGGACGATGCCGACCTGGCGACACGGGCACGCGCCTTCGCCCGCGTCGCCATCGATGGGCTGCTGGCCAGAAAAGGCCGCTTCGACGGCATCGGCCCGTTCGAGAACGCCCATATCCGCATCGATGCCGACGACTTCACCCTCGACGGCTTCGACGTCGCCCCCGGCAAGCGGTCGAAGCCGCTGGTGATGACCTTCAAGAAGCCGGAAGAGGTCGTCGGCAACCACATCGCCAAATACCAGTCGGTCAAGCTCGCCAAGATGCTGATGGCCTATGATTTCGAGCGCGAGCTGAACCCGTTCGTCGAACTCGGCGGCTTCCTGTTCACCTTCATCGGCGACGGCGCGCCCGGCACCGGCAAGACGACTTTGATCCAGATGATCGCCGGCCTGGTCAACGGCTATTGCCAGGTCGCCGGCTATCCTTTTGCTTATGAGAATTTCGGCGTCGACCAGATCTCGTCCTATCAGGGCAAATCGGGCCAGAACTGCCGCCAGTTCATCAACAACGTGCTCAACCCGCGCGTCATCGGCTTCGGCACCATAGACGATATCGACCAGGTGGCGGCGCGCCGCTCCGACGACCGCGCCTCGGCCGGCCAGCAGGAGATCACCGGCGTCCTGATGGATGCTTTCGCCGGCGCGTCAACCGTGGTGCGCGGCAACTGCTCCTTCGGCATGTTCTCCAACTATCCCGAAAATGTCGACGACGCGCTGCGCCAGCGCGCCGGCGCCCGCTGGCTGGTCGATGGCCCGCAGACCCGCGACGACTATATCGACATCTTCGTGCTGCTCGCCGGCAAGAACCACGAAATCCCTCTGGGCAAGCACGAGCTTTACGCCGCACAGGAAATCCAGCGCGCTGTCGAGGAGGCCTATGAGGAGCACGAAAAGCCGCAGGAAGACGGCCTGATGAAGGTCTATGAGCGCTACATGAAGGAGAATGGGGCGCCCAAGACCATGGCCGATATCGGCACCTACCTGCACCTGATCAAGGACGCCGAGCCGCGCTTCACCGGCCGCGCCATCAAGAACGTCACCGACGCCATCAAGATGCGCGCCATGGACATCGAGCTTCCCGACGACTGGTTCGAGAAGCCGGAAGCCTTCATGCACAAGGGCTATGACGAGAAGAAAGCCATGATCGAGGAACTGCGCGGTCCGTTCTCTCTGGACATTGTCATGCAGGAGATCAACCGCTACGCCGATTCCGAATTCCGCTACTCCGACAAGTCCGACGACGCCGCCGTGGAAAAGCTGCTGCGCGACGCGCGGCTGCGCGAGCGGGCGGCGCGCGAGATGGAGGAGATGAAGAAGAAGGGCATGTGGAATGCATGAGGCACGCCAGCCTTCCCTTCTCCCCTTGTGGGGTCCGAAGGACGGCACGAGACAAGCGGCTCGCCCCCGGACGGTGTCGCCGAAGGCGACGGATGAGGGGTGTTCCAGGGAAAGCCAACGTCTCACTCCGCTGGAACACCCCTCAACCGACTCGGCGCTGTCGCGCCGATCCACCTTCTCCCACAAGGGGAGAAGGAAGGCTCGCGCCCCTCATCCGCCCTTCGGGCACCTTCTCCCCGTGAACGGGGAGAAGGAAAGGTGAGCAAAAAACCCGACCTCTTGCGCGACAACGAACTCATCTACGGCCGTCTGCTCACCGTCGACGAGCCGCATCTCATCCAGCGTTACAACAAGGCGCTGGCCGCATTCGGCCTGCCTCCGACCAAGCTGAAGAGCTTCCAGATCGATCGCACCGGCTTCTCGCCCGAGATCGCCGACGAATGCGGCGACCCTGACTATCTCGACCCCAACGAGGTCAATCGCCGCTTCATCATCCTGACGCCGTCGCAGATCGACCTGCCGGTGGTGCACACGGCCTTCTCCAACACCTCGCAGCTGATGTTCGAGTTCATGTCCAAGAACCAGCGCGCCATCGACGCGCTGACCATCAAGGACGTCATCTACGGCGAGATCGAGGATTCGGTTCCCAAGGTCAACGACATCGAGGACCTGCTGTCGATCAACCAGGTCGAGTTCAAGGTTCTGTCGGCCGAGGATGTGCTGGGCAAGGCCGCTGAACTCGGCAAGCTTGTCGACCGGCTGAAGCAGGAGCCCGACGCCTGGCGCGACAACGCCATGCTGACGCGCATGGTGGAATTGGCGAAAATCTGCGGCGACATCCGCGAGAACGCGCTGGTGCCAGACCAGGTTATCTTCCGCCACAATGCCTACTGGACCAGCCATTTCGGCGGGCTCTACGTGTTCGTCGATCCCGACATGACGACGGTGATCAGCGATCCGGCGGCCCCGGGCTTTCGCCGCTCGCGGCCGTGGCAGGTGAGCTATCTCTCGATCAACGACGCCGACAAGGTCTTCAAGTTCCTGGCCAGCACCGGCCGCATCGAACTGCCCCGCGCCTCATGGATAGAAACGTCCGGCTATCTCGAGCACCGCGCCGAGATGGTGGTGCGCGCGCTGATCCGTGACGCCGAGCCCAACCGCAATCTGACCGATGTCGACAAGGTCTGGCTGCAGACCTGGATCCAGAGCCATGCCGACCTGATTACCAAGGACGGCAATTTCCCCTTCCTCAACGCCGCCAAGCGCGAGATCGCCCAGCTTGGCCATCTCAAGATCGAGGATGTGTTCCCGCAGCAGCGCTTCCTGGTGGTGCGCGCCAAGCCGGACCATCCCGACGCCTGGCTGACCAACCGGCTGATCTCGGATTTCGTGCCGACCGACTTTGTCTCGCGCTACATCTTCAACAAGCAGGGCTTCTACAAGGACTATGACGGCTTCAGCGACGCCTGGAGATCGCATGTTGTGGACGTTCTGAAAACCACATATTTGAAGGACAAGGTGGCGTTTCGCACACGCCTCTACGGCCTGACCGACTAGAACGAAACGAGCTGTCATTTTGTTCTAACTTATTGTTTTAGCACATGATGTTATCCAAAAAGTCTGCAACTTTTTGGCATCATGCTTTGAGGGGGTGACACAGCCATGCTCGATCCGATCGTGAACTTCTTCGTCAGGATTTTCCAGTGGATCGGCCGCGGCATCGGCCTTCTGATCGGCGCCATCCTGTGGCCGTTCCTATGGGCCGGCCGCTGGTACACGCAGCGCGGCTGGATCCTCAAGGCCGTGCTCGGCCTGGCCCTGCTGGTGCTGATCGGCCTCTACGCCAACTTCTTCTATGCCACCCAGTGGTGGAACAATTTCAACCCGAACTATCCTGACACCTACACTTTCGAGAAGCGCAATGTTTCCGCCGGCGAGCAGGTGGCCGCCGGCACTGGCACCGACACGGCAAAGACCTGCGGCAATTCCGGCATTGCCCAGATCGCGGCGGACCTGACCGACTTCAACGTCAACCAGAATGCCTGGATCTCGTCGATGATCCTCTACAAGCTCGGCCTGTTCGGGATCGACTGGGACAACACGCCGTGGATGGACAACAAGGCGTCCTTCCAGCGCGGCATCAACCAGGCTGTGCGGCGCACGGCGACCGAGCTCGCCGACAATCTCGGCCGCGTGCGCACGACTTCGCAGATCGATGCCGATCTGCAGGATGCGCGCGGCAATCTGCAGTTCGACGAATACACCTGGTATTTCGGCGTCAGCCCGTTCGGCCCGAAGACACCGACCCCGAGCTATTATCGCGACGCGGTGCGCAAGCTGCGCTCGTTCAATGCCCGCCTCGCCACCTGCCAGGCCACTTTCGATGCCCGCGCCGACAATCTGAAGCAGTATATCGACCGCATCGCATCGGACATCGGCTCGACTTCCGCCATCCTCAAGGAACGCGCCGAGAACCACAACAATGGCTGGTTCGACACCCGCGCCGACGACCGCTACTGGTTCGCCTATGGCCAGCTCTATGCCTATTACGGCCTGATGAAGGGCGCGCAGGCCGACTTCGAGGACGTCATCAAGGAGAAGCACCTGCAGAGCCTGTGGGACACGATGGACGCGCAATTCGTCTCGGCCCTGCGTATCCAGCCCTTCATCATCGCCAATGGCCGCGAGGATGGCTGGCTGCTGCCGACGCACCTGACGACGATGGGCTTCTACATCCTGCGCGTGCGCTCCAACATGGTCGAAATCAGCAACGTGCTGACGCAATAGCGTTCGCCGGTCGCAATGCATGTCGCCCAAAAGTGGCCCCGGTTTTGGGCGAACGACATGCATAACAACAAAAGGCTAAAGCGCGATGCGCTTTAGCCTGGCGATGGCGAATTTGCGCCGTCGCCTCTGTCGCATTCCGTGCATTGTGCGGCTGTTTTGAGACGGCGGAACGGCGCGTCCTCTGGCTTCTATACGGCGCGGCAACGGAGCCGGAAAGAACCCGAGAACAGGTCGGCCGGTCCGCAGAGGAATTTTCTTCATAGGAAACATAGTTGCATGCAAGTTGACGCCGCGGCAGCGACAGGGTTAAAACAGCCCGCGCCCGGTTCCAACTTGCCTGCCAGTGAGATCAAACCCGTCCCCTCCACAGTCCAATCCAGAGGAAAGCCGTCATGGCCGAAGTGAAGTCCGACATCGAGATCGCGCGCGGCGCCAAGAAGAAGCAGATCCAGGAGATCGGCCAGAAGATCGGCATTCCGACCGAACACCTTTTGCCCTACGGCCACGACAAAGCCAAGATTTCCGCCGAGTTTATCAAGTCGGTGAAGGGCAACAAGGACGGCAGGCTGATCCTCGTCACCGCCATCAACCCGACGCCCGCCGGCGAAGGCAAGACCACCACCACGGTCGGTCTCGGCGACGGCCTGAACCGCATCGGCAAGAAGGCAATCGTCTGCATCCGCGAAGCCTCGCTCGGCCCGAATTTCGGCGTCAAGGGCGGTGCAGCCGGCGGCGGCTACGCACAGGTCGTGCCGATGGAGGACATGAACCTCCACTTCACCGGCGACTTCCACGCCATCACCACGGCGCACAACCTTTTGTCGGCGCTGATCGACAACCACATCTACTGGGGCAATGAGCTCGGCATCGACACCCGCCGCGTCGTCTGGCGCCGCGTCATGGACATGAACGACCGCGCGCTGCGCGAGATGATCTGTTCGCTCGGCGGCGTCGCCAACGGCTTTCCGCGCGAGGGCGGCTTCGACATCACCGTCGCCTCGGAAGTCATGGCCATCCTGTGCCTGTCGACCGACCTCAAGGACCTCGAGAAGCGCCTCGGCGACATCATCGTCGCCTATCGCCGTGACAAGTCGCCAGTCTATGCCCGCGACCTCAAGGCCGACGGCGCCATGGCCGTGCTGCTCAAGGACGCCATGCAGCCGAACCTGGTGCAGACTCTGGAAAACAACCCGGCCTTCGTGCATGGCGGCCCGTTCGCCAACATCGCGCATGGCTGCAACTCGGTCGTCGCCACCACGACGGCGCTCAAGCTTGCCGACTATGTCGTCACCGAAGCCGGCTTCGGCGCCGATCTCGGCGCGGAAAAGTTCTTCGACATCAAGTGCCGCAAGGCCGGCCTGAAGCCGGCGGCTGCCGTCATCGTCGCCACCGTGCGCGCCATGAAGATGAACGGCGGCGTCAAGAAGGAAGACCTCGGCAAGGAAAACATCGAGGCGGTGAAGAAGGGCTGCGCCAACCTTGGCCGCCACATCGAGAACATCCGCCAGTTCGGCGTGCCGGCGGTGGTGGCCATCAACCACTTCTATTCCGACACCGACGCCGAAATCCAGGCGATGAAGGACTATGTCGCTTCGATGGGCGAAGAGGCGATCCTGTGCAAGCACTGGGCCAACGGCTCGGCCGGCATCGAGGAACTCGCCAACAAGGTGGTGGCGCTGGCCGAATCCGGCGCCTCGCAATTCGCGCCGCTCTATCCCGACGCCATGCCGCTGTTCGAGAAGATCAACACCATCGTCCAGCGCATCTATCGCGGCTCGGAAGCGATCGCCGACAAGTCGGTGCGCGACCAGTTGCACGCCTGGGAGCAGGCCGGCTACGGCAACCTGCCGGTCTGCATGGCCAAGACCCAGTACTCCTTCTCGACCGACCCGAACCTGCGCGGCGCGCCGACCGGCCACACCGTGCCGGTGCGCGAGGTCAGGCTTTCGGCGGGCGCAGGCTTCGTCGTCATCATCTGCGGCGAGGTCATGACCATGCCCGGCCTGCCCAAGGCGCCGTCCTCGGAAAAGATCTTCCTTAACGAGGTCGGCCAGATCGAAGGCCTGTTCTAGAATCTTCAAATCCCAAACGGAAAGGGCGCCGCAGCGATGCGGCGCCCTTTCCGTTTGCGGAGTGGTCCTAGGCCGCGTTGCGCGCCAGCGCCCGCTGGTTGGAGGCGTAAATCGTGTCGCGTTCCGGCAAGGCGCCGGTCTTCAGGCACTCGACCCATTCGGCGGTCTTCAGTACGGCCGCGAAACGTGACTGCAGGATGATCGTCACCACGCGGTGGATCTCCTCGGCCGAGGCATAGCCGGCACTGTTGGCATAGGGCACCGAGCCGGTGGCGTCCGACAGGAACTCGACGGCGAAGCCCATATGCACCGCATGGATGATGGTCGACAGGTCGCAATTATGCGCCATGTAGCCGACCACCGTGAGCGTATCGATGGCATTGGCGCGCAGCCACGCTTCGAGGTCGGTACCGGTGAAGGCCGATGGAAGGGTCTTCTCGACATAGTGGTCGCGGCCGCGCCTGGCGATTTCGGGATGCAGTTCGCCGCCGTGGCTACTCTTGGCGAAGATCGGCGAGCTCTCGGGCGCCATCTGCTTGATAACAACCACCTTGATGCCGGCGGCAGCAGCCGCATCCATGGCGCGCGCCACATTGACGACGCTGTCGCGGAACGGCGGATGCTGGATGGCCAGATTGCCGCCATCATAGTCGTTCTGGACGTCGATGACGATGAGCGCGCGGCGTGGCGTGATGTTGGCTGGGGCGGACATGGTGTTTTCCTTCCGGCTTGGATGCGATGGGCCGAAAATAAGCGGCTTCGGGAGTGATCGAAAGTGGCCCGGTTGACATCATTCGAAAGAATTGGGACAATCCAGCTTCCGAACCGGAAACGCCCATGACCGCCCCGATCATTGCCGCCCTCGCCTTCGACGGCATCAGCCCGTTCCACCTCTCCGTGCCTTGCCTGGTGTTCGGCGCCGACCGCACGAGGCTCGGCCTGCCGCGCTTCGACTTCCGCGTCTGCGGGGTCGAGCAAGGCATGATCCGGACCGATGCCGGGCTGAGCATCCTTGTCCCGCACGGTCTGTCCGCGCTCGACGATGCCGACATCATCATCATCCCGAGCTGGAAGGATCTCGAAGCCCCGCTGGCCGGGCCGCTCGACGAAGCGCTCGGTCGCGCGCACCGGCGCGGCGCGCTGATCGTCGGCCTGTGCCTCGGCACCTTTGCCATTGCCGCCGCCGGCCTGCTTTCAGGCCGGAAGGCGACCACGCACTGGGCCTATACGGACCAGCTGCGCGCCCTGCACCCCGACATCTCGGTCGATGCCGACGTGCTCTATGTCGACGATGGCGACATCGTCACCTCCGCCGGTGTCGCCGCCGGGCTGGATTGCTGCCTGCATATCGTGCGCGCCCGCTATGGCGCGGAAGCGGCACTGCGGCTCGCCCGGCACGTCGTGCTCTCACCGCACAGGCAGGGCGGGCAGGCGCAGTTCATCGAACGCCCCGTGGCAAAGAGCGCGAATGCCGATCGCTTCACCCAGGCGCTTGACGCGGTGCGCGCCACGCTCGGCGAGGCGCACAGCCTCGACAGCGTCGCCGAGGCCGCCGGTCTGACGCGGCGTACCTTCACCCGCCGCTTCCAGAAATCGATCGGCACCAGCTTTGGCGATTGGCTGACCAGCCAGCGCATCGAACTGGCGCAGCGGCTGCTGGAAGCGACGGAAAAATCGATGGACATCGTGGCCTTCGAGGCCGGCTTCGGCAGCGCCACCTCGCTGCGCCAGCATTTCGCCGCAAGGCTGAGGACATCGCCGGCGCAGTATCGGCGCGAATTCTCCCAGCGGATTGACCAGGAAGAACGGATGGCGCAGGCCTGATTGCTTGCGGCGGAAATTCAGCCGCGCTTGACCGGCCGCGCCGGATTGCCGACTACCGTCTCGTTTGCAGGCACATCACGCGTCACCACCGCGCCGGCGCCGACGATGGCGCCCTCGCCGATGCTGACGCCGCCAAGGATAACCGCGCTGCCGCCGATCCAGGCATGGGCGCCGATCTCGACCGGCCTGGCGATCTCCAGCCCAGCTTGCCGCCCAGTGGCTTCCTTGTGGTGTTCGGCGCAATAGATCTGCACATTGGGGCCAAGCAGCGTTCCCTTGCCGATGCGCACGCTTGCCGTGTCGAGAACGGTGCAGCCGGCGTTGAGGAACACGCCATCGCCGAGAACGATGTTGAAGCCGTAGGCGCAGTGGAACGGCGCCTCGATGCGGGCGCCCTCGCCCACGCCGCCGAGCAATGCCTTGAGGTCCGGCCCGAGATTGCCGCGCTGCCTTGGCGGCAGGCAATTGTGCTCGAACACCGCGTCGCGCGCGAGGGCACGCAGCGCCTCCAGCTCGTCATCGAGGCAAGAGTACCATTCGCCGGCCGCCATCTTCGCGCGCTCGCTTCCAGCCATGGCGGGTCTCCGATTGACGTCCTTGCAAAGCACAGTTGCGGCCAGCAGAAAAGCGCCAATCCAAGTACTGGCCAAATATCCGACCTATGGTAGCCTGCCGTCTCAAGGCCGTCCTGGCCTGGTGATCGAGGGGATCAACATGCTCTATCTTCTTGCACTTCTGATCGGCGTCATCGCCGGCCTGCGCGCCATGACCGCGCCGGCCGCGGTCGCCTGGGGCGCCTATCTCGGCTGGCTGCCGGTTGCCGGCACATGGGCAAGCTTCATGAGCCATTGGGCCGCTGTCGGCATCTTCACCATCCTCGCCATCGTCGAGCTGGTCACCGACCAGCTGCCGTCGACGCCGAGCCGTAAAGTGCCGCAGCAGTTCGGCGCCCGCATCATCATGGGCGCCTTCACCGGCGCGGTGATCGGCGCGACCGCCGGCGCCACCATCGTCTGCCTGATCGCCGGCGCCATCGGCGCGGTCATCGGCACGCTGGGCGGCGCCGAAGCGCGCGGCCGGCTTGCGGCCGCCTTCGGCAAGGATCAGCCCGCCGCCTTCATCGAGGACGCGGTGGCGATCATCGGCGGCCTGCTGATCGTGGCGGCGGTGGCATGACGGCAAAAACTTTCGACGCCATCATCATCGGCGCCGGCCAGGCCGGCACACCGCTCGCCGGCAGGCTGAACGCAGCCGGCATGAGCGTGGCGCTGATCGAGCGCAAGCTGGTCGGCGGCACCTGCGTCAACACTGGTTGCATCCCGACCAAGACGATGGTGGCGAGCGCCTATGCCGCGCATCTGGCGCGGCGCGCCGCCGACTATGGCGTGACGCTCAGTGGCCCTGTCGGCGTCGACTATGCCAAGATCAAGGCGCGCAAGGACAAGGTTTCGGGCGCCTCCCGCACCGGACTGGAAACGTGGATCGCCGGCATGGACAAATGCACGCTCTATCGCGGCCATGCGCGCTTCGAAACCGCCAATACAGTGCGCGTCGGCGACGACCTTCTGACCGCCGACAGGATCTTCCTCAACACCGGAGGCCGCGCTTCCGTGCCCGATTTGCCCGGCGTCCACGACATCGACTATCTGACCAATTCCTCGATGATGGATCTCGAGGTCCTGCCGCGCCATCTGGTCGTCGTCGGCGGCAGCTACATCTCGCTCGAATTCGCGCAGATGTTCCGCCGTTTCGGCAGCGAAGTCACCGTCATCGAGAAGAGCCCGCGCCTGACCGGCCGCGAGGACGAGGACGTCTCGGCCACCATCCTGTCCATCCTCGAAAACGAAGGCATCACGGTCCATGTCGGCGCCGACGACATCGGTTTCGCCAAACAGGGCGACGATATCGCCGTGGCCTTCTCGGCCGGCAAGCCGCCGGCCGTCGGTTCTCATGTGCTGCTGGCGCTTGGCCGAACGCTCAACACCGACGATCTCGGCCTCAACCGAGCCGGCGTCGCCGTCGACAAGCGTGGAGCCGTTATCGTGGACGACCAGCTGCGCACCAGCGTCCCAGGCATCTGGGCGATGGGCGACTGCAACGGCAAGGGCGCTTTCACCCACACTTCCTACAATGACTACGAAATCGTCGCCGCCAACCTGCTCGACAACGACCCACGCAAGGTCAGCGACCGCATCGAGGCCTATGCGCTTTACATCGACCCGCCGCTCGGCCGCTGCGGCATGACCGAGGCGGCGGTGAAGAAATCCGGACGCCGCGCGCTGGTCGGCCAGCGGCCGATGACCCGCGTCGGCCGCGCCGTTGAAAAAGGCGAGACGCAAGGCTTCATGAAGATCTTCGTCGATGCCGACACGCGGCAGATCCTCGGCTGTTGCGTGCTCGGTCCCGGCGGCGACGAGGCGGTGCATTGCGTGCTCGATCTGATGTACGCCAAGGCGCCGGTCGACACGCTGGCGCGCGCGACGCACATCCACCCCACTGTCTCGGAACTGCTGCCCACGATTGCCCAGGAGCTGAAGCCGCTGGCCTGAGGCACCTAAAGCTCCAGACATTCTGCATTGGTGCATTGCAGCAATGTGCATTGCGCATAGCTCAACTCCTCGCGCAATCTCTGGATTGAACCGATTCAGTCTGGACGCTCCATGCCTCTGCCGATCCTTGCGCTTGCCATCGCGTCCTTCTGCATCGGCACCACCGAATTCGTCATCATGGGCCTGCTGCCGGAGGTCGCCGCCGACCTTCGCGTGTCGATCCCTTCGGCCGGCCTGCTGGTCACTGGCTATGCGCTCGGCGTCGTCTTGGGCGCCCCGATCGTCGCCATGGCCACCGCGCATCTGCCGCGCAAGCCGGTGCTGGTGGGGCTGGCCGCGTCGTTCGTCGTCGGCAATCTGTTCTGCGCCATCGCGCCTGACTATTGGACACTGATGGCGGCGCGTGTCTTCACCGCTTTTGGGCACGGCGCTTTCTTCGGTATCGGCTCGGTCGTTGCCGCCAGCCTGGTGCCGCGCAACAAACGCGCCAGCGCCATGGCGCTGATGTTTGCCGGCCTGACGCTTTCCAACATTCTGGGCGTTCCCGCCGGTACAGCGCTTGGCGAAGCTTTCGGCTGGCGCTCCACATTCGTCGCCGTGGTCGGCATCGGCCTGATCTCAGTCGCTGCCATCGCCTGGCTGGTGCCGTCGGATGTCACGGAGCCGAGCGGCGGCGGCCTGCGCGGCGAGTTGCGGGTGCTGGGCAGGCTGCAGGTCTGGCTGGCGATGCTGATCGCCTCGCTGGCCTCGGCCAGCCTGTTTGCCGTCTTCACCTACATAAAACCCTACCTCACCGACGTGTCCGGCCTGTCGACCTCGGCGGTCACCTGGGTGCTCCTGTTGTTCGGCGCCGGCATGACCATCGGCAACATCATTGGTGGGCGGCTGGCGGACTGGAAGCTGATGCCGACCGTCATCGGCACGCTGCTGTTGATGGCGGTGCTGTTCGTCGGTTTCACACAGTTCGGCGCGATTGCCGGCGTCGCCATCGGCATCGTCTTCCTTTGGGGACTGCTCATCTTCGTCGTCGTGCCGCCGCTGCAGATCCGCGTCGTCGAGGCCGCTTCCGAAGGGCCGAACCTTGCCGCCACGCTGAACCAGGGCGCCTTCAATGTCGGCAATGCCAGCGGCGCCTGGATCGGCGGCGTGGCGCTTTCGGCGGGCGTCTCCTACGCCCACCTGCCGCTGGTCGGCGCGGTGCTGGCCTTGCTGGCGGTCACCGTCGCGGTGCTGTCGCAGGCGCTGGACAGGCGCGCGCCTGTCCCGCTCCAGGCTGCCGCCGAATAGAAATCCATTCGCCAAGAGGACGGAAATCTTGCGCCCATAGCGCGGCCGACTGGACCAATCGACAGCGATACCTCAAATGGGCATGTCTTCTCGCTCTAACTGGAGAAAGTCATGCAGAAATCGATCGAACGCATCGCCGGCGACAGCGAGGGCGTTTCCTACGAATTCCCGGTGTTCCGCTTCACAGGTAGCGACAAGGCGGCGCCCTCGGCCTATCTGCAGGCTGCCCTCCATGCCGGCGAACTGCCGGGCGTCGTCGCCATCGACGCGCTGATGCCGGCGCTGAACAAGGCCGCTGCCGAAGGCCGCATCAAGGGCGACATCACCATCGTGCCCTGGGCCAACCCGATCGGCCGCGCGCAATATCATTTCGGCGAGCATCAGGGCCGCTTTCACCTGGGCACCCGCACCAATTTCAACCGCGCCTTTCCGCTGCTTGCCGCGCCCGACGCCAGGCTCTTGCCCGACACCAGCTTTGGCGGCGCCGACCAGCGGCTGAAGTCCCGCCTGGTGCAGCTGTCGCTCGGCCACGACATCGTGCTCGACCTGCATTGCGACGACGAGGGCCTTGCCTATCTTTACATCCACACCAGCCTGTGGCCGGCCATGGCCGATTGCGCCGCCGCCATGGGCGTCGACGCAGTGGTACTGTGGAGCGAGGACACTGACGGCACCTTCGAGGGCGCCTCGATCATGCCCTACCAGAACGTTCCCGCCGACGTGGCGAAGTTCGACCGGCGCGTCGCCGCCACGGTCGAATATCGCGGCATACTCGACGTCGATGGCGCGCTCGCCGCGGCGGACGCCGACGGGCTTTACCGGTTGCTGGTGGCACGCGGTGTGATCGTCGACAGCGCGCTGCCCGCGCCCGGTCCATTCAAGGGCGTCGTCGCGCCATTGGAAAATATCGACATGATGCCGGCGCCACGGGCCGGCGCTGTGCTCTATGACGTGAAGCCCGGCGATCGCGTCATCAGGGGCGATCGTCTCGCCACCATCGTCCACGCGCCGGGCGAAACCGATGGCCGCGCGGAAGTGTTCGCGCCGCAGGACGGCATCATCCTGACGCGTCGCTCGCGTCGCATCATCCGCGCCGGCGAGGATCTGCTGAAGCTGGTCGGCGACAGGAAGAGCGTCGATGCCAGGTCGGGTACGCTGGAGGACTGACCTAGCCCGAGATCGCCAGCCGCGCCTTGGCTTCCAGCCATTCCGCCATTTGCCGGTATGGCACCGGACCGTGGCTGACGCGGGCGACGCCGAGTTCGGCCAGCCGCTGGCGCGGCGGCACATGCGCCAATGCGATGATGTTGACCGGCAGTGCTGTCGCCCTGCACAGCGCCTCGATGAGACCCTCGTCGCCAAGGCCCGGCGCAAAGAAACCGCTCGCTCCGGCCCTTTCATAGGCATGCGCCCGCTCGATCGCCTGGTCGAGCAGCGTCTTGTCATGCGCATCGGGCTTGGCCTTGAGGAAGATGTCGGTGCGGGCGTTGAGGAAGGCCGGGATACCCGAGGCCTTGACGGCGGCCGCGGCCGCTTCGACCCGCTTCACCTGGACCGCGATGTCGTGCAGGCCGGTGCCGCCGACGACCTGGTCCTCGAAATTGAAGCCGACAGCGCCGGCCTGCAAGGCGCGTGTCACCGTCCGGGCGACGACTTCCGGCTCGACGCCATAGCCGCCCTCGAGGTCCATGGTCACCGGCAGATCGACCGCCTGCACGATGCGCCTGATGTTGTCGAGCGCCAGTTCCAGCGGGATTTTCTCGCCATCGGCATAGCCGAAGGCGGCCGCAACCGGCCAGCTTCCGGTGGCGATGGCCTTGGCTCCTGCTTTCTCGACGATCTTGGCCGAGCCCGGATCCCAGGCATTGTAGAGAACGATCGGGTTGCCCTTGACGTGAAGGGAATGGAACGTCCGCGCGCGCTGGGCCTGGTCGGTCATGGGTGTTTCCCGTCTTGGTATCGTTGGAAGTCCAGCCTAGCCGGGACCGCCGGCCCTGGCGATGTGCCATGAGCCCTTGAAGCGGCGGCCACCGGACGGACCTTTCAAACCTGTTGCGCATCCGGTTTTTCGCCGCTATGGATTTCGCCATGAACATGCGTTCGACCAAGACCATTTGGTGGTGGGCCTGCTGACAGCGGCCTGTTCGAACGCGCGTGCGTGAAAAGAGAGGGTGGCCGCAACGGAAAGTCCGGGCGGCCATTTGTTTTTTAAAAGCCAGTCCCGGGTCCGTTGCCCCAACAAGCTGATGGAGACGGCAATGACGATGAAGGTTCTGGAAAACGGCGCTGAACGTTTCGTGACCGCGGGTGGCATCACCATTGCGCGTGAGCGCCACGACCGGCCCTATGCGGGGGCGATCGACGCCTATGTCGATGGCTTGAACTCGCGCCGGGGCGCGGTGTTTTCCTCCAACTACGAATATCCCGGCCGCTACACACGCTGGGACACCGCCATCATCGACCCTCCTTTGGTCATCTCCGCGCGCGGCCGCGCCATGCGCATCGAAGCGCTGAATCGCCGTGGCCAGGCGCTGCTGCCGGTCATCGGCAAGACGCTGGGCGGCCTTGCCGACATCACCATCGCGGAGACGACGAAGACGCTGATCCGCCTCGACGTCGCCAAGCCCGGCCGCGTCTTCACCGAGGAGGAGCGCAGCCGCGTGCCTTCGGTCTTCACCGTGCTGCGCGCCATCACCGCTTTGTTCAAGACCGACGAAGACGCCAATCTCGGCCTCTATGGCGCCTTCGGTTACGACCTCGCCTTCCAGTTCGACCCGGTCGACTACAAGCTTGAGCGCAAGCCGAGCCAGCGCGACCTGGTGCTGTTCCTGCCCGACGAGATCCTGGTCGTCGACCACTATTCGGCCAAGGCCTGGACCGACCGCTACGACTATTCAGGCGAGGGATATTCGACCGAAGGCCTGCCGCGCGACGCAATCGCCGAGCCGTTCAAAACCGCCGACCGCATCCCGCCGCGCGGCGACCATGAGCCGGGCGAATATGCCAACCTTGTGCGGCGCGCCATGGACTCGTTCAAGCGCGGCGACCTGTTCGAGGTCGTGCCCGGCCAGATGTTCTACGAGCGCTGCGAAACCCAGCCCTCCGAGATTTCGCGCAAGCTGAAATCGATCAACCCCTCGCCCTATTCCTTCTTCATCAATCTGGGCGAAAACGAATATCTGATCGGCGCCTCGCCCGAAATGTTCGTGCGCGTCAACGGCCGCCGCGTCGAGACCTGCCCGATCTCCGGCACCATCAAGCGCGGCGACGATGCGATCTCGGATAGCGAGCAGATCCTGAAACTGCTCAATTCGAAGAAGGACGAGTCCGAGCTCACAATGTGCTCGGACGTCGACCGCAACGACAAGTCGCGGGTCTGCGAGCCGGGTTCGGTGCGCGTCATCGGCCGCCGCCAGATCGAGATGTATTCGCGCCTGATCCACACCGTCGACCACATAGAGGGCCGCCTGCGCGAAGGCATGGACGCCTTCGACGCCTTCCTGTCGCATGCCTGGGCAGTCACCGTCACCGGCGCGCCGAAACTGTGGGCCATGCGCTTCATCGAGCAGAACGAGAAGAGCCCGCGCGCCTGGTATGGCGGAGCGATCGGCATGGTCAATTTCAACGGCGACATGAACACCGGCCTCACGCTGCGCACCATCCGCATCAAGGACGGCATCGCCGAGGTGCGCGCCGGCGCCACATTGCTGTTCGACAGCATTCCCGAGGAAGAAGAAGCCGAAACCGAACTGAAGGCATCCGCCATGCTCTCCGCCATCCGCGACGCCAAGATGGGTAATTCCGCCAGCACCGAGCGCACCACCGCGCGCGTCGGCGACGGCGTCAACATCCTGCTCGTCGACCACGAGGACTCGTTCGTCCACACGCTGGCCAACTACTTCCGCCAGACCGGCGCCAATGTCTCGACCGTGCGCACGCCGGTGCCGGAAGAAGTCTTCGAGCGGCTGAAGCCGGACCTCGTCGTGCTCTCGCCCGGACCAGGCACGCCGAAGGATTTCGACTGCGCTGCGACCATCAGACGAGCGCGCGCCCGCGACCTGCCGATCTTCGGCGTCTGCCTGGGCCTGCAGGCGCTGGCCGAAGCCTATGGCGGGGAACTGCGCCAGTTGCACATTCCCATGCACGGCAAGCCCTCGCGCATCCGCGTCTCCAAGCCCGGCATCATCTTCTCCGGCCTGCCCAAGGAGGTCACCGTCGGTCGCTACCACTCGATCTTCGCCGATCCGGTGCGCCTGCCCGATGATTTCATTGTCACGGCCGAGACGGAGGACGGCATCATCATGGCCTTCGAGCACCGCAAGGAGCCGATTGCCGCCGTGCAGTTCCATCCGGAATCGATCATGACGCTCGGCCACAATGCCGGCATGCGCATCATCGAGAACATCGTCGCTCATTTGCCGCGCAAGGCGAAGGAAAAGGCAGCCTGACCTCGATGGCCGAAGCCGAGAACACGATGGCGATCGCAGCCAGGGAGGCCGCGAAGCGCAAGGTCGCCAACCTTGCCTTCTGGTCGATCGTGGTCGCCTTTGTCGTGCTCGCGCTGAAGCTGGCCGCCTGGTACATTACCGGCTCCGTCGCGCTTTATTCGGACGCTCTGGAATCGATCGTCAACGTCATTGCCTCGGTCGCCGCCTTCTGGGCGATCCAGGTCAGTTACAAGCCGGCCGACCAGGATCATCCGTTCGGCCATCACAAGGCGGAATATTTCTCGGCGGTGCTCGAAGGCGTGCTGATCGTCGTCGCCGCGCTTTTGATCCTCAACGAGGTCTGGCGCTCCTGGCAAGCGCCGGCGCCCCTGGAACGGCCCTGGAACGGCCTTGCCGTCAACGGTATCGCCACGCTGATCAACGCCTTCTGGGCCTGGACGCTGATCCGCGCCGGCCGGGCCGAAAAATCGCCGGCGCTGGTCGCCGACGGCAATCACATCATGACCGACGTCGTCACCTCGGTGGGCGTCTTCGGCGGCCTGGTCGGGGCAATCCTGACCGGCTGGCAGATCCTCGATCCGGCGCTCGCCGTCATCGTCGCGCTCAACATCCTGTGGCAGGGTTGGCATGTCATCGGCTCGTCGATGAATGGCCTGATGGACCGTGCCGTCGACACGCAGGAAAACATGCGCATCCGCGACGTCATCTCGGCCAATTGCAAGGGCGCGCTGGAGGTGCATGACCTGAAAACCCGCATCGCCGGCCGCGCCACTTTCATCGAGTTCCATCTGGTCGTCGACGCCGACATGTCGGTCGGCGCCAGCCACGTCATCTGCGACCGGATCGAAGACGCGCTGAAAGCCGAAATCCCCTCGGTGCGCGTCACCATCCATGTCGAGCCCGACGACGAGGCCAAGCTGCCCAAGGGCACGACGGCCGTGCCGTTTGCGTGATGCCCTTCAGCTTATGGTGCGCAGGCCGATTGCGGCATTGGCTCCAGCCGATAGACCTTGTCGTCCGACTTCGTCTTGCCGTCGGCTGCCTTCGAGCAGAGATCGACGATCGGCAGGCTGCTGTTGGGGTTGGCCAGCATCATTGAGCGGTTGGCGCCGCGCTTGAGGAAGATTTCCTTCTGCGCGATGTCGCAGGAGAAATCGCTCATCTTCGAGCTTGCCGCGCAGCGCCACTGGTCGGCCTCGCCCTGGCAGGAATAAGTCTGCGTGATCTTGCCGGACTTCAGCCGCGCCGTGACCGAGACGGCGATGTCGGCGCCGTCAGGCCAGTTGGCGATGTCGCCGCCCGAAGCGAAGGACGCCAGTTCCACCGGCCCGCGGAAAACCCGGATCGACTGCGTCAGTTGCTCGGGATGCGAAGCCAGATGCGCCGCGTCATAGTCGCGGCCGTAGCAGAAGGGCTGGTCAGGCTTCAGCCGCTCGCGCAGCGGCGGGCCGAGCGCCGGATCGATCGGGTCGATGCGCGCGAACTCGGCCTTGCAGGTCGCGGCCGGCATCGGGTCGAGGCGGAAATTGTCATCTTCTGAGCCCAGCGCCTGCCTGTCATATTCGGCCTTGCCGAGTTCCTCTTCTGATCCGGCATCGAGATAGAGGTCGGCCGAGACATCGGTGACAATCAGGCGGCCTTTGTCATCGACCTTCAGCGAGGCCATGGTGCGGTCGCAGTCCATGCCGCAACGGATCGGCCCTGATGTGCCATCCTCGGATTCATGATTGCACCAGCCGCCGGCCCATTGCGGCGCCTTGGCGCCACGCACCGTCGTGGTGAGAAAGCCATTGTAGGACGTGTCGGCATTTGCCGTGGGCTCTTCGTTCGGCCGGCTGACCGGGTCATGGCCATAGTAGAAGAAGATCCGTGCCACCTTCTGCTTCGGATGTGCCTTGAGATGGGTCGCGTCATAGACCCGGCCGAAACAGACGTCCGCCCCGTTCGGGCTGAGTTCCTTAAGCTTGAGTGCGTCGGCGGCGACGGCCGTGCCCGTCAGCAAGCCAAGCAGCACGACGCCAAATCCGGCGCCCGCGACTGTCTTCCATTCCCCTGCCCTGAACGTCATGTGACCTCTCCTCGCATCGACAGACGCAGCGTCAATTTATGCTAGTATTGCGGCTGCAGCCACGCAAATCGCGGTAAGATCTAGGAGGATGCCATGCGCCGACGCGACATGTTCCGCGCGGTTCTTGCCGGGACCGCAACGTTTCTCGGCCTGCGGGCCGCGCAGGCGGCGGCCACGGAAACCCCACGGCTGAAGGTCGCCTATCACCTGAGCGATGTGGACAAGGTCAACTTCGTGCTCGGCAACATCAAGAACCACTATGAGGGCACCGGCGGCAATGTCGACATCGCGCTGGTCGTGCATGGCCCGGCCCTAGCGAGCTTCAAGTCGAAGGGCATATCGGCCGCCATCTCGGGCCGCTTCGCCGGCCTGGTGCAGCAGGGCCTCGAGCCGCACGCCTGCGGCAACACCATGCGGGGCATGGATATTTCGCTCGCCGACCTGCTCGATGGCTTTCACGCCGCCGACAAGGGCGGCGTCGTCAAGCTCGCGGAACTGCAAAGCCAGGGCTATGCCTATCTACGCCCCTGAGGCTTGAACACCGGGGTGGCAAAGGCCTACGAAGGGCGGCAGACATCCCGGAGGAACAACAGTGCCAGCCACCAACACGCTCAGCATTCCCGATCTCGCCGGCAAGGCGGTGCTGGTGACCGGCGCCTCGACCGGCATCGGCGCGGCACTCGCGCTGGCCTACGCCGCGCAGAAATCCAGGGTGGCGCTGCATTACAATTCGAGCCGCGAGGCCGCCGAGAAACTCGCCAAGACCATTGCCGACAGCGGCGGCGAGGTGTTCCTCGTCCAGGGCGATTTTTCCGTCCCCGCCGACGTCGAGCGCGTCGTCGAGGACAGCGCCCAGCATTTCGGCCGCCTCGACGGGCTGGTCAACAATGCCGGCGGCATGCTCGGCCGCGTACCCTACGCCGACCAGACCGAAGCGCATTACGACGCAGTGATGGACCTCAATGCGCGTTCGGTGCTGACCGCTTCGCGCAAGGCGATGCCGTGGTTGAAGAAGCAGGGCGGCTTCATCGTCAACACCTCGTCCATCGCCGCGCGCAATGGTGCCGGCGGCGGCGCCGGCCTCTACGGCTCGGCCAAGGCCTTCGTTTCCAATGTGACGCGCGGCATGGCCAAGGAGCTGATCGGCTTCGGCATCCGCGTCAACGCCGTGGCGCCCGGCACGATCCTGACACCCTTCCACGAGCGCTATTCGACCGAGGAGCAGATCAAGGGCATGGTCGCCACCGTTCCGCAGGGCCGCGCCGGCACGGCGGAAGACTGCGTCGGCGCCTATCTGTTCCTCTCCTCGGACCTGCTGAGCGGCTACATCACCGGCCAGGTGATCGAGGTGAATGGCGGCCAGTTGATGCCGTGACCGGCTATCTGCATACTGACGGTCCGCGTACTCTTGTCGAAAATTTTGAAGGGAGACAGCTGAATGTACGGACTGATCGGCAAGATGCGGGCGGCGCGCGGCCAGCGCGACGCGGTCATGGACGTGCTGCGCGCCAGCACCGGCGCCCTGCCGGGCTGCCTGAGCTATATCGTCGCCACCGACCCGGCCGATGCCGACGCGATCTGGGTGACCGAAGTGTGGACCGACCAGGCAAGTCACAAGGCCTCGCTGCAGCTTCCGGAAGTCCAGGCGGCAATCGCCAAGGCGCGACCCTTCATCGCCGGCTTCGAGTTCCAGGTGGAGACCAATCCCGTTGGCGGCTTCGGGTTGCCTGACGGCAAGACAGGCTGAGGCCTTCGGGCAGCTTTTTCAGCACGGCGGGGTTCGCATCGCCGTGCTTCGGGTCTAAGACCGACACATGGATTCCTCGGTGCAGCCTCGCGACCAGCCCGCCACCGAGCGCATGGCGCGGATGGGCAAGCCCTGGCAATGGATGGTCCTGCTCACCATCTCGGCCCTGTTTGCAGGCGCGCTCGAATTCGCCGCCCTGCCGGCGGCGTTGCTGATCGGGCCGATGCTGGCAGCCATCGTCGCCGGCACCAATGGCGCCACGGTGCGGGTGCCGCGCCTGCTGTTCGGCTCCGCCCAGGCCATTGTCGGCTGTCTCGTCGCCGCGTCGATCTCGGCCGCCATCTTTCCCGTCTTCCATGCCGAGTGGCCGCTGTTCCTGGGCGTAGTGATTGCGACAGTCGCGGCCTCCAGCCTGCTTGGCTGGCTGATCAGCCGCTGGCGCATCCTGCCCGGCACCACCGCCGTCTGGGGCTCCTCGCCGGGTGCGGCTACCGCCATGGTGCTGATGGCCGGCGCTTTTGGCGCCGACCAGCGCCTTGTCGCCTTCATGCAGTATCTGCGCGTCATCTTCGTTTCGATGACGGCGGCAATCGTCGCCAAAATGTGGGTCGACACATCGGGCATCGAAATCCCGCCAATCATCTGGTTTCCGCCGATCGATGTCCAAGCCTTCGCCGCCACGTCAGGCATCGCGCTGGTCGGCGGCCTGGCGGGAAAGCTGTGCCGGCTGCCCTCGCCCTTCTTCCTCGGCACCTTCATCTTCGGCGCCGTCGTCCATCTCGGCCTTGATGTCGAGATGCAGCTGCCGCCCTGGCTGCTGGCAATCAGCTACGCCATGGTCGGCTGGTCGATCGGACTGAACTTCACCAGGCCGATCCTGCGCCATGCGACGCGTGCGCTGCCGCAGATCATCGCCTCGATCGTAGCGCTGATCGCCTTTTGCGGCGGGCTCGCCTTCCTGATCAGCCATCTCCTTGGCATCGATCCGCTCACCGCCTATCTGGCGACCAGCCCCGGCGGCATGGACAGCGTGGCCATCATCGCCGCCGCGGCGCAGCACGTCGACATCTCTTTCGTCATGGCGCTGCAATCGGCGCGCTTCCTGATCGTGCTGCTCGTCGGCCCGAGCGTCGCCCGGCTGGTTGCCAGAAGCATCAGGGACTGACAGGCCACTCTTCACCGCCGGCTACCTATCGCGCCGCAAGCCGCTCGGGAAGGAAATCGACGAAGACGCGCACCTTTGGCGACAGATGGCGATTGGAGGGCCACAGCATCCGGAACTGACCACGGCCGTCGATATGATCGTCCAGCACGGTGCGCAGCCTTCCGTCCAGCAACGCCTCGCGGACCAGGAAATCGGGCATGCAGGCGATGCCGAGCCCGGCGATCGTGGCACCCTTCAAGGCCTCCATATTGTTGCAGGTCAGCTTCGAGCGGATCTGCGGTTCGGCGCTTCCGGTCATGAATGGCCACTCCAGCAGCCTGCCGCTGTTGAGAAAACGGAAGTTGATGCCGAAATGCCGGATGAGATCCGCCGGCTCCCCGGGCTTGCCGTGGCGGTCGAGATAGGCGGGCGCCGCGCACAAAAGCATGCGAAAGGGTGCGACGGGTCTCGACACCAATCGTGAATCGGGCAGCTCGCCGCTGCGGATCGCGACGTCGATGCCTTCCTCGATGACGTCGACAATGCGGTCGTTGAAATCGATGTCGAGTTCGATCTCGGGATAGCGGGCCATGAACTCCGACAGCACCGGCAAAAGCAGATGGTAGGTGACGATTGGCGTCGAGACGCGCAGCCGTCCGTGCGGCGTTTCCCGTGTCCGCGACAGCATCGCCTCGGCATCGTCGATATCGTCGAGGATGCGCCGCACCCGCTCGTTGAACAGCCTGCCCTCTTCCGTCAGGCCGACGCGCCGCGTGCTGCGCTGCAGGAGCCGCACGCCGAGCTCCTGCTCGAGCCTTGCGACGCTCTTGCCGACGGCGGAGGCCGAAATGCCGAGCGCCCGGCCGGCGGCGATGAAACTGCCAAGCTCGGCGGTGCGGGCGAACGCCAGGAGGCCACTGAGACGATCCATCGTAGTCTTCCATTCGAGCGCTTCAGTCCGGTATGTCAGGAGATATAATACCATTTTTCCGGAAAGGCCGCCGACCTATCTTATCGTTGCGACCGGCGCTGCGACCCACGCCCATGCCGGCGGATGCTGCTTCAGATAGGAAAATCCATGACCTCGAAGACCACAACCGGCCCGGCCGAGCGATGGCTCGTGCTCTTGTCGGTATGCCTTGCCGCGATGACCATGCCCTTGACCTTCACCGGCCCGGCCGTCGCGCTCTCCCGCATCGCGGCCGATCTCGGCGGCAGCCCGATCGCGCTCAACTGGGTGACGAACGCCTTCATGCTGACCTTCGGCGCCAGCCTGATGGCGGCTGGAGCGCTGGCCGACAACCACGGCCGCAAGCGCATCTTCCTCGCCGGCCTCTGCCTCTATGTCCTGGCGTCGCTCGGTGCGATGCTGGCGCCCGGCATCGTTTGGTTCGACATGTTCAGGGCAGCGCAAGGCATCGGCAGTGCCCTGGCCTTCGCCGGCGGCGCCTCCGCACTTGCCCAGGAATTCGAAGGGCCGCTGCGGCTCCGCGCTTTCTCGTTCCTCGGCACCAGTTTCGGCATCGGCCTCGCCTTCGGTCCGATCGCCTCCGGCCTGCTCATCTCCGCACTCGGCTGGCGGTCGATCTTTGTTCTGGTGGCAGTGCTGGCGATCGCCTCGGCGCTGCTGGGCCTGCGCACCATCCGGGAATCGCGCGACCCGGATGCGACCGGCCTCGACTTGGCGGGAGCCGGCACTTTCACGATCGCACTGGCTTTGCTGACCTATGGCGTCCTGCAGGCGCCGCAGAGCGGTTGGGCCGACCCCATCGTCATCGCCCTGCTTGCGGCGGCCGCCCTGTTCTTCGCCGCGTTCGTTATCGTCGAGCGGCGCGTGCGCAGGCCGATGCTCGACCTCACGCTGTTTCGCTTTCCCCGCTTCGTCGGCGTCCAGTTCCTGGCGGCGGCGCCCGCCTATGGCTTCGTCGTCCTGCTGGTGCTTTTGCCGATCCGCTTCATCGGCATCGAAGGGATGAACGAGATCCAGGCCGGGCAGTTGATGATCTGCCTGTCGGGGCCGCTGCTGATCCTGCCCTTGCTTGCCGGCCAGCTGGCGCGCTGGGTCGCGCCGGCCACGATCTGCGGCGCGGGCCTGCTCATCGCCGCCGCCGGCCTCGTCTGGCTGAGCCTGACACCGCCGGTCGCCGTCGCACTGGTGGCGCCGCTGGTGCTGATCGGCGTCGGCATCGCCTTGCCCTGGGGGTTGATGGACGGGCTTGCCGTCAGCGTCGTGCCCAGGGAGCGCGCCGGCATGGCGGTCGGCATCTTCAACACCACCCGCGTCGCTTGCGAGGGCGTGGCGGTGGCGATCGTCATGGCGACGCTGTCTGGTTTCACCGCCACGCAACTCGGGGTTCAAGGGCTGGCCTCGCCCGCCGAAGCGGCCGCGGCAGCGCAACTGCTGGCAACCGGCAACATCGGCGAAACAGCGCAGCGTCTGCCAATGGCCGACGCCAGTGCCTTGGTCCATGCTTACGAAACGGCCTTCGACCGGCTGCTGGTCGTGCTGGCGACAATCACCGTGCTTACCGCCATCGTCGTCTTCCTCGGTCTGCGCCGCGGTTCGGCGCCGGAACAAGACGCCGCTCCTGTCCCGGCCTGCCAGGAAGGCTGACGCCACGTGACGCCATCAAGTCCGGCAAGGCGTCAAAAAATACTTGACTCTTATACTCATATTTGAGAGCGCGGAAGCGCAACCAAAACATGAGAGTTGGAGACAGGTTAATGTCGAAGCAGTCGAGGACATGGCGCCGGGGATTATCATTGCTGGCGGGCAGCGCCATCCTCTGCCATGCTTGGCCGGCAATTGCCCAGGATGGCGGCGACGCCACGATTCTCGACCGGATCGAGGTGACAGCCGAGAGCAATGAGATCCTGAAACAGGACGGCTACGTCGCCAAGAAGGACCGCATCGGCACCAAGACCGACACCCCGATTGCCAGGATCCCGCAGGCGGTCTCGGTCGTCACGCAAAAACAGATCGAGGACCAGAAGCCGCGCACGCTGAACGACGCGCTGGGCTACACGGCCAGCGCCAACCCCAACAGCTTCGGTTTCGATACGCGCTACGACGCCTTCTTCCTGCGCGGCTTCCAGGCCTTCTACAACGGCATGTTCCGCGACGGGCTGCGCCAGTACAACGGCCCCTCCGCCTGGTTCAAGACCGAGCCCTACGGCATCGAGGGCGTCACCGTCCTCAAGGGTCCGGCCTCCTCGCTTTACGGCGTCAGTGGTCCGGGTGGCATCGTCAATGTCGTCACCAAGCGGCCCAAGGACGGGCCGTTCCACGAGATCGAGTTGCTGGCCGGCGAACACAACCGCTTCCAGGCGGCACTCGACGCCTCCGGCCCGGTCAACGACGACGGCAGCATCCTCTACCGCTTCACCAGCCTTGGCCGCCTGAGCGAGACCGGCCTGCCCGACTATCCCGACGACAAGCTCTATCTGGCGCCGGCCGTCACCTTCAAGCCGGACGAGGACACCAAACTCACCATCCTCGGCGAATATTCCAAGTCCGTCACCGGCGGCACCGCGGCCTTCTACAATTCGGCCTATGGCGTCCTGTCGAATGTCTATGAGGGCGACGCGGCCTGGAACGACTTCACCCAGGACCAGGGGCGCATCGGCTACGAGTTCGAGCATCGCTTCAACGACTGGCTGACGGTGCGCCAGAACCTGCGCTACAGCGCCGTCGATTCAGACATCGAATACAGCGGCCACTATTCGGTCGGCGCCGACCAGCCGCTGCAGCGCTATTGGGGCCACTACACCGAGGCGATGAAGAACTTCGTCGTCGACAACACGGCGCAACTCGAATTCGATACCGGCCCGGTCAGGCACACCGCGATTGCCGGCATCGACTATGCCTGGTCGGACTATGACGCCGGCAGCGGGCTTTCCTACGTCTCGGTCGACGACATCGAGGCCGCCCCCGTCCCGCATTCCGGCGGGCAGGAGATGAACCAGCTCGGCGTCTACCTGCACGACCAGATGGAGTGGAACGATCTCACCCTGTTCACCAGCGGTCGTTACGACTGGGTCGACACCACCTCAACGGCGGCCGATTTCGGCCAGTCGAAACAGAAGGACAGCGCCTTCTCCGGCCGCGTCGGCCTGTCTTACCGGACCGAATGGGGCATCATTCCCTATGTCAATTATTCGACCTCGTTCTCGCCGAACATCGGCCTTGTCTATGACGACGTCTCGAGTTCTGTCGGCCGCGTCGGCCGCCCGACCATTGCCACGCAGAAGGAGATCGGCGTCAAATACGAGATCCCCGACCATAACGCGACGATCAGCGCCGCGCTGTTCGACATCGACCAGAAGGACGGCGTCGTCTTCGACGCCTCGACCGGCATCAACAAGCAGCGCCAGCTCGACCTGAACTCGCGCGGCGTCGAGCTGGAAGCCAATGCCTCGTTGGACAACGGTTTCAGCGTCATCGCCTCCTACACCTATCTGCGCGTGAAGATCGAACGCGGCGCCGAGGGCACCGACGGCAAGGAATTGTCGGCGACGCCGAACCACATCCTGTCGCTCTGGGGCCATTATCAATTCGAGAACGGCACGCTGGAAGGGCTCGGGCTCGGCGCCGGCGTACGCTTCGCCGGCGCGAGCTACGGCGACGACACCAACACTTTCGAGAACGACGCGCGCGCCTTCGTCGACACCTCGCTGTCCTACGACTTCGGCTACCGCAGTCCGAAGCTCGAAGGGGTCAAGCTGCAGATCAACGCCAAGAACCTGTTCGACAACCAGCAGACGATTTGCTCGGCCGGCTATTGCTACCGCGACGAAGGCCGCTCGCTGTTCGGCAGCCTGCGCTATCGCTTCTGATGTCGGTCTCGGTCCCAAACCAGGCCGCGTCGTCGCCGGCCGCCGTCGTCGCGGCGATCGGCGGCCTCTATGTCGCGCAGAGCGTGATCGGCGGCATCACCTGGACCGGCCTGCCGGCCGTGATGCGCGACCAGGGCCTGCCGCTCGACCGCATCGGCCTGCTCACCCTGATCGCCCTGCCATGGGCGCTGAAGTTCCTGTGGTCACCGGCGGTGGAGCGCCACCGCCTTCCGCCGACCGGCGAAAACCGCACGGGCGCGATCGTCCTTGTCGGCGGCCTGGTTTCCATCGCCGGATTGCTGGCCGTTGCCCAGCTCGGCCCCGCCGCCTTCTGGCCCGTGATTGCCTGCCTGACAGTCGTTGCCTTTGCGGCCTCTACCGTCGACATCGCCTGCGACGGTTTTGCGGTGGAGAACCTTGCCGGCGAGAACCTCGGCTGGGGCAATGCCGCCCAGGTCGGCGGTGCTTATCTCGGCTCGGCGATCGGCGCCGGCCTTTTCCTCTATCTGGTCGAAATCCATGGCTGGCGCGCGGCGGTTTCGGCCATGGCCTCGCTGCTGGTGTTGCTCGGCCTTCCCTTCCTGCTCGGCATCGCCAGCCGATCGCGCGAGGAAATGCGCGAACACGTTCCTGCGCTCGCCGCGGCGTTGCGGCGCCCGCAGATACGCCGCGGCCTTGCGGCATCGGCGATCTACGTTCTGGCGCAGAAGGCGGCGCTGGCCATGCTCGGTCCGTTTCTGATCGATGCCGGGCTCAGCCTTGCCACCATCGGGCTGGTCAACGGCGCCGGCAGCATGATCCTCGGCGTCGCGGCCGCGCTTGCCGGCGGTGCTCTCGTGCGATGGCTGGGCACGCGCAGTGTGCTTGTCCTGGCGCTCGTCCTGCAGGCCGGATCGCTATTCACCCTCTCGGCCTTCGCGCTTTCGGGCACTTTCCCGGCGGGTCCGCTGATGGCGATAGCGATGCTGAGTTCCTCGGGCATCATGGCGCTCGGCTTCGTGGCGCTTTATGCGCAGTTCATGCGCTGGTCGGACCCGAGGCAGGCGGGCGTCGATTTCACGCTTTTCCAATGCATGGACGCATTGGTCAGCATGGCGGGCGGCGTCCTGGCCGGCTATGTGGCGCAACATCTCGGCTATGGCGCGCTGTTCGGCGGCGCCGGCGTGGTCGCGCTGCTGGCGGCGCCGGCGATCGCCATGGTCAGCGACCGCGACTGAAGACAGCGCTATTCCTCGCCGGCCCCGTCCTTGCCTTGCGCGTCTCGGCGCCAATAGGCGGTGACCAGGTGCCGGTCGCGCGGCAGGCCCCATCCCTTGCGCACGATGCTGCGGATTTCTCGGAAGTCCGCGAACTCGCACCCGGCCCAGACATAGAGATCGTCGGCCGCGGGACCACGCTCACGCAGCGCCGCGGGCAGCAGGCCGGCGCCGCCCGCTTCGCGGCCATGCCGGTAAAGCCAGCGGACGGCGATGTTGTTGCCCGCCGCCAGCGCCATCCGGTCTCGCGGACCATCGACCTCGATGATGGCTTCGGCGCGAGCGGACGGCGCAAGCTCTTCCAGCATCCGGCCGATCGCCGGAAGCGCGGTATCGTCGCCCAGCAGAAGCAGGTTCGATGCCTCGGGCAAGCCGCCGCCACCGGGGCCGATCATGCCGATGACGTCGCCGCTCCGCGCATCCAGCGCGAAGGCCGCGGCCGGCGTCTCGGCACCAGGATGCAGCACGAAGTCGATGTCGAGCCAGCCCTCGGTCACGTCCAGCGCGCGGATCGTATAGACCCGCACGGTCAGCGCATCCTCGCCGGACGGCCAGACGATCAGGCCGTCGGCACCCATGGTCGGCCAGACCGCTTGCCGTCCGGTCGGCGGCAGCAGAAGCCGGACATGAAATCCGCCATGGCTGAAGCGGTCGAGGTCGCGGCCTGAGAAACGCAGGCGCTGCATATGCGGCGACAATCGCGTCGAGGACAGGACCGAAATCTCGCGGAAGAACACCGGCGTGCCGGCATCCGCGCCGTCGCCATGCCAGCGCAACCCTTCGGTCGTGCGCAGATGCGCGGCGATGTGGCCAGCCAAGATCATCTTCATGTAGGAGAGGCAGGTCTCGTCCTCCGCCGCGACGCGGATCAGCACGCCACCGTCCTCGAACGAGGCATTCAACGAGCCGTAATGCGTGCGCAATTCCCATTGGCCGACAACGCCGGTGTCGATCTCATAGTCGCTATGCTCAGCGCACAGCCTGTCCATCACCGCGCAGATGCCTTCGCTTTGGATACGAGTTTGCGCGCTCAAGGGCTTCATCGTCGGCCTTTCCATACCCAGTGCGGCGACACCGGCTGAAGCTCGGTGTCGACAAGCGTCGGCATGCCACAGCGCCGGCGGCATTGCCACTAAAACATGATTATGACGGTCATATTTTTGGACGAAACCGCGGGAAGGCGCCTTGACGCATCCGGTCTTCAGCTGATGGCCAGGCTTGCGATCCGATCGCCGTCCAGCGTCAAGGGCATGTCGCCCTCGCTGTTTGAAGCCGCTGCCCGTCACGGCGACGCGGGCATGATAGACGCCGTCGCGTTGCGCGACGCGTACGATGCTAAGGTTGGACTGGACGCCGATATTGTCCGACAGGTTCCACCGAGCGATCCCGTCGCGGCCACGGAAATCGCGACCCCAGTCGCTCAGGAAAGCATCGTCGCTAGATGCGGCTAGAAGGCTTCGGTATCGCCGGCATTGGTGGCTTGGACAAGGCGGCGGATCGCGTCGGGTGTGGTCATCAGTCCAACCTGTGCATCAGATCATCATCCAGCCAGCGGCCGAAGAAATAGACCAGTTGCTTGTGCCACCACGGCCAGTCATGGCTGACGTCGCCGCCCCAATAGTCGACCCAGGCGGGAATGGATTTGTCGCGCAGGATCTGTTCCAGCTGGCGCGTCTCGACCAGCATGCGTTCTTCCCAGGCGCCCTGCCCGCAGCAAAAGATCAGCCGCAGCGCCTTCAGCCGGGCCAAAAGCTTCGGATCGACGATGCCGGGCAGGTAATCGAGCGGCGAGTTGTAGAAGATGTCGCCCTCCAGCGCCTTGCCGAAGAAATCGCGGGCCGAATAGACCCCCGACAGCGAAATGACGCCGCTTGCCAGTTCCGGAAAGCGGAAGACGAAATTCGAGGAATGGTAGCCGCCCATCGAACAGCCTGAAAACAAGGGCTTCAGTCTGCGCCCGCCATTGGCGGCCGATGCGGTGGAGAGGATTTCCGGCAGCGCCTCCTCGCGCACATAGCGGAAATAGGCCTCGTGGCGGCCGATGCGATGCGCGGCGTCGGCATGCTTGTCGAAGAAGGATTCCGAATCGATGCCGTCGACCGTGAACAGCTGGATACGGCCGGTGTCGATGAACTCGGCCAATGCGCCGACGCCACCGGAATCCTCGAACTGGTAGAACCGCCCCTGAGAGGTCGGGAACACCACCACGGGCCGGCCGGCATGCCCGTAGCGCTTGTATTCCATGTCGCGGCCGAGCTTGCCGGAGAAATGCTTGTGATAGGAGATGTCCATCGCCTCAGGCCTTTTCCGCGTGGATATAGGCAACCGCCTCGCGCAGCGCCGCCTGATCCTTCGAGCGCATCTGGTAGGCGTAATTTCCCATGGCGCGGCTGAAAACCTCTTCGATGGCCTGATGGTGGACGATCTTGTCGCGGTGCGCAGCTAGCACGTCCTCGTGGCTGTGCAAATAGTGGAGGTGCCGCTTGCGGCTGGCATAGGCGGTGAAATACTTGCCCTCATAGGGTCCGCCGGCGGCATCCTTGACCACCATGTCGGCCCATGCCGCGTAGACGTCGATGTCGAACGTGTAGTTGATGGCGTCGGTCATCCAGGCGCCGGGCGGCCGCATGTTGACCTCCAGCGCGATGATCCGGTCGTCCCTGGTCTCGAACAGCTCGATGTGGAAGAAGCGCTCGCGCACGTCGAACGCCTTCAGGATCTTGCGGCCGGCCTCCTCGACCGCTGGCCTGATATGGGGAAAGCAGGTGTAGCTCATATGGCGGTCCTTGTTGACCACCTCCATGACGCTCTGGTCGTAGCGGTGGCTGGCCGCCAGCACCACCTCGCCGTCGCGGTTGACCAGCCCGTCATAGGTCACCACCAGCCCCTCGATGAACTGCTCCATGACGAAGGTCACGTCCTCGGGCTTGTCCCGGAAGAACTGGTCGAGCTCTCCTGTGTTGGAGATCTTGAAGGTATTCGAGGCGCCTGAGCCGCTATCGGGCTTCACCACCACCGGGTAGCCGACGCGCCGGATGAAGGTCATCGCGCCGGCGCGGTCGGAGCATTTGCGCTGCGCGATGGTCTCGACGCCGCTCTTGCGGAAGAAGGCGCGCATGCGGCTCTTGCGCTTCAGGTTCTTCACGAAATCGAGCTTGGTGCCGTAGATGTTGAAGTCGGTGCGGATGTTGGCCTCCAGCTCCAGCCAGTGTTCGTTGAGCGATTCGAACCGGTCGATGCGGCCCCATTTGTGGATGAAATGCCCCATCGCCCGGAACACCGGATCGTAGTCCTCCATGTCGGCGACGCGGTAATATTCCGAAAGCGCTGCCTTCAGCCTGCCGTCCAGCACGTCATAGGGCGCATCGCCAATGCCGAGCACGGTGGCACCGGCCTTCTTCAGCCGGTCGCAGAAATCGGCGCCGTTGGTCGGAAAATGCGGCGAGAAGAACACGAAATTCATGGACACCCCCTCATGGCGGCGGCGCACCGCAGCCCCGCCGGCGCGCAAGTCTGGCGCATTTGCGCCGCCTGGGGAAGAGCACCCGCATTTGGGATAATGTTCAACGGATTCAGCCCCCGCTTGCCTCTGCGGGGGCGCTCCTGTATGAGAACCGGCATGAACACACGCGCCACCATCGCTTCCCGTCAGACCGGCTTTGCCGGCGAGACCGTGCGCGCGCTTGCCTCGACCCTGCTTCTTCTCGGCCTTATCGGCGATCGCCGGGTTCGCTGAAGGAGCGCCCGGCGGTCGAACCGCCGCGCAAGCGCATGCTCCTTGGCCAGTCTCAAAATTGGCAGTCACATCAAGCGAACGAAAATCTGGTAGAGGCGCCACTCGCCAGCCATCCGTCCGAGACGGATCCGAGGGCCGCCGGGAGAACAAGACGATGAACGCACGAGAACAAATCCGCCCTGACGCCGCGGTCGCCGGCGAGCATGTGGAACCAGCCCGCGGCATGCCCGACGCGGCCCGCAAATATCAACCCTATCCGACGGTTGGCCTCACCGACCGCACCTGGCCCTCGAAGGTCATCGACAAGGCGCCGATCTGGTGTTCGGTCGACCTGCGCGACGGCAACCAGGCGCTGATCGATCCGATGGGCCATGAGCGCAAGGCGCGCATGTTCGGCCTGCTGCTCGACATGGGCTTCAAGGAGATCGAGATCGGCTTCCCCTCGGCCTCGCAGACCGACTTCGACTTTGCCCGCTGGTGCATCGAGGAAGGCAACGTGCCCGCCGATGTGTCGCTGCAGGTGCTGGTGCAGTGCCGGCCCGAGCTGATCACGCGCACCTTCGAGGCGCTGAAGGGCGCCACCAACCCGATCGTGCATTTCTACAATTCGACCAGCGAATTGCAGCGCCGCGTCGTCTTCGAAAAGGATGTAGGCGGCATCAAGCGCATCGCCACCGATGCGGCCAAGATGATCACCGACATGGCGGCCAAGGCCGGCGGCGGCTATCGCTTCGAATACTCGCCGGAAAGCTTTACCGGCACCGAGCTCGAAGTCGCGCTGGAGATCTGCAACGCCGTCACCGAGATCGTCAGGCCGACATCGGACAACAAGCTGATCATCAACCTGCCGTCGACGGTCGAGATGTCGACGCCCAACATCTATGCCGACCGCATCGAGTGGATGTGCCGCAATCTGGACAACCGCGAGAACCTGATCATCTCGCTGCATCCGCACAATGACCGCGGCACCGGCATCGCCACCACCGAGCTCGGCTTGATGGCGGGCGCGGACCGCGTCGAAGGCACGCTGTTCGGCAATGGCGAGCGCACCGGCAATGTCGACATCGTCACGCTGGCGCTCAACATGTACACGCAAGGCGTCGATCCGGGCATCGACTGCTCCGACATCAACCGCATGAAGGACGTCTACGAATACTCGAACCAGTTGAAGATCCCCGAGCGTCACCCCTATGTCGGCGAGCTCGTCTACACCGCCTTTTCCGGCTCGCACCAGGACGCCATCAACAAGGGCATGAAGGCGCTGAAAAAGGCCAACACCGGCCTGTGGGAGGTGCCCTATCTGCCAATCGACCCGGCCGATGTCGGCCGCAGCTACGAGGCGATCATCCGCATCAACTCGCAGTCCGGCAAGGGCGGCATCGCCTATGTGCTGCAGGCCGATTACGGCCTCAATCTGCCGCGCAACCTGCAGATCGAATTCAGCCAGGCGATCCAGGCGATCACCGATGCCGAGGGCAAGGAAGTGCCGGCCAAGCGCATCCATGAGCGCTTCCTCGAAACCTATGTCGACCAGCCGGGCGCGCGCCTGAAATTCCTCGACCACCACACCTATCCCGATACAGTGGTCAAGGGCCGGCGCGTGATCGAGGCAGTGATCCTCGACAAGGGCAAGGAAGTGACCATTACCGGCACCGGCACAGGCCCGATAGACGGCTTCGTCGATGCGCTGTCGCGCCATGTCGGCATCGAGATGTCGGTGCTCGATTATTCCGAACACTCGATGCAGCGTGGCTCCAATGCATCCGCCATTTCCTATGTCGAAATGGAATATCCCGGCGGCAAGCTGTTCGGCGCCGGCATCAACACCAACATCGTCGCCGCCTCGCTGGAAGCGGTGACGTCGGCCGCCAACCGCATCGTCGGCCGCAAGCCGCGGTAGCGTCTACCGACGATTGGCGCGAGAGATCACAACCGCTCTCGCGCCAGCCGTTTTTTCGGCCTTGGCCTCAAACGGCTGACACCGGCGACCCACCAATCCTGTAGTCGGCATCGGCCGCGTCATTAACCACCGGAAAATTATCCGGTGAGGTACGCGATCGCATAAGGGGTGTATACTTGTGTGGTGATGCGAGCCCTATATGATCGCGCCTCAACCTGTGCCGACTTCGAGAGGATCGACACTTGCAGCATGCCACGCCTGCCGCCCCCGCAGTGCGCGAGACACTGGAGCGACTGCTTGCCAGCGAAACGTTCGGACGGTCCGAGCGCGCGCGCAAACTGATCCGTTATCTCGTCGAACGCGAACAGGCCGGCGAAGCCGACAGGCTCAAGGGCTTTTCCATCGCCATGGACGTCTTCGGCAAGGACGGCGATTTCGATCCGTCGACCGATGCCGTGGTGCGGGTGCAGGCAGGCCGGCTGCGTGAATTGCTGCAGCAGTATTTCGCCAACGAAGGCATCGCCGACCCCGTCCGCATCGCCATCCCACGCGGCGGCTACGTCCCGGCCTATGAGCTCAACGCCATTCGTCTGCCGGAAGCAGCCAAACCCGCCGAGCAGACGCCGGCGGCGGCTCCGGCCGAGCACCCCAGTGCTGCCGAGGAGGCCGTGGCACCCGCCGCATTGCTGGCGCCGGCGGCAGCACCCGTGCCTTCGGTGGCGCGCCACCTCCGCTTCTTCTGGATGGCGATCGCCGTGGTCATCGCCATGCTCGGCGTCCTGATCCTGCGTCAGGGCGGCGGCGCGCTGCTCGCCGGCGGCGATCTGCCGGCGACGTTCGAGAACGCCGGCCTGACCAGCAGCATCGGGCCGTCCCCGGTCAGCGAGGCCCTGCCGCTCGTCTACATCGCCGTCAAGGCCAGCGGCGCGGACGCCACCCGCGTCGCCGCGTCGTTGCGCGCCGGCCTGAGCGGCTTCGATACGATCGATTTCATCGGTCGCGACACTGTCGACAAGACCGATCCGGTCGCCGGTGCAACGAGCTTCATGTTCGATGTCCTGCCTGGACCGGGCGCTGGCGAGATCACCATCGAACTGCAAAGCGTGGCGACCGGACGTGTGCTTTTGTCGCGCAAGCTGACCGTCGCCGACAGCGCGCCATCGGCCGTCGAGGACCGTGTCGCCGGCATCCTGAGTTCGGCGCTGCCCGCGTCCGGCACGATCTACAACTACATCGAGCAGAGCGGCATTCAGAACGGCCTGACGCAGTGCCTGCTGCTCAACGGCAAATACTATCTCGACCAGAACGCCAGAACCCACGAGGCCGCCTATCGCTGCCTCGAAACCCTTGCCGAGAACGGCGCAAGATCGTCGCTTGTTTATTCCGAGCTCGCCTCGTTACACCTCGAGGCCGTGAACGACCACTACGCCTATCCGCCGGATGCGACGATCGAGAAGGCGATGACATTCGCCCATCGCGCCGTGCAGATCGGTCCGACCAGTCCCTATGCGCATCGTTCCTACGGCTACATCAATTCGCGTCTTGGCAACGCCGACGAAGCGCTGCGCTGGATGCGCAAGGCCTATGACCTCAACCCCTATGACGTCGCCATGGCGGCCGCCTATGGTTATGGGCTGGTTTTCGCCGGCCGCTACGCCGAGGGAACCCCCCTTCTGGCCCATGCCGTGGATGCCTCCAGCGGCCATCCGACATGGTGGGATTTCGGGCTTTTCGCCGGGGAATTCATGCTTGGCGACACGAACAAGGCCGCGATCGCCAGCTCTGCCCTGAGAACCACCGCAACAAAGTCACACTATCTTGCAGCCCGGCTGATCGGCGCCAGGATCTCCGGTCAGGACAGCCTGGCACGTAAGCTGCTCGATGAACTCACCACCAAATTCCCCAAATTCGCCGCCAACCCTCGCGCGACCTTCATTGACCGAAAATATCCGGCCGACCTGACCGAGCGGCTGATCGGCGCCTTGCGCGCCGCCGGGCTCGGCAACGCCAGCTGACCTCGTTTGGACCAATGGAATTGTTGGGCGTTCGCGCCCACAGGACGAAGCGCCGATCCGGCTGATTTCCCGGCTTTTGCCGGACGAACCCTTGGATGACATGCCAGCGCTCGCGAAAAATCGCGAAAGGTTTACTGGCCATCGCTTTGGACAAAGAGCAATCCAGTCGCATTTCAAGCGTTCCCGCAATTTGATACCGTCCGCTTTCATGATCTCATCGCTCCACGCTGCCGAAAAGGGTGCCGGGTCCAAGACCATCGTCTTGCTGCACGGTTTCGGCGGTTGCGCTGACGTCTGGCGCGACGTGATCGTCCCGCTGGCGCCCTCCGCGCGCACGCTTGCTTATGACCTGCCGGGACATGGCCTATCGCTCGACTTTCCCGATGCCGGGCCTGCAAAGGTGGCGGCAAGGGCCGTTCTTGCCGACCTTGCGGCCCGCAGGGCCAAACGCATCCATCTCGTTGGCCATTCGATGGGCGGAGCGGTGGCGACCTTGATGGCTCTGGCCGAGCCGGAGAGGGTGGCCTCGCTGACGCTTCTGGCACCTGGCGGCTTCGGCCCGGAGATCAACGGGCCGCTGTTGCGTCGTTATGCCGGCGCACAGAGTCTGTCCGAGATCCTCGCCTGCCTTGCCGCCATGTCGGGTCCACGGGCGCCGCCTTTTGATCACACCGCCGATACGCTCCGCGAAATGCGCCAGCGGCCCGGACAATCGGAAAAACTCGTCGCGATCGCCGCCGCCATGACCAGGGACGACCGGCAAGGCGTCATCCCGCGTGGGCATCTGGACAGGCTGACCATGCCGGTGATGGTGGTATGGGGCAGTGATGACGCGGTGCTGCCCTTCACCCAAGCCGACGACCTGCCGGCGCGCTTTCATGTGCATCAAGTGCTGGAGGCCGGCCATATGCTGATCGAGGAAGCGCCCGATCTGATCGCCAGCATCATCCGGCGCAATATGAACCGTCGGGCAAGACCCGTTCGCCCCAAACTCGCCGCCGCCGCCAGTTGAGTTGCTTAATGCATGTCGCCCAAAAATGACCTCGCTTTTGGCAGCACGACATGCATGAAACAAAGATCTGAAGCGCGTCGCGTAACGCGACGCGCTTCGGCGCAACATCCCACAGCGCGTCGGTCCGCTTCATCTCGCCAGTGCATTTTGCCGGCGTCTGTGTTAACCCCGTGTTAACCAAACCCGCGAGGCAGACGCCGATGAAGGACGCAGGCGAAAAGATCGATCCGTCAAGCAAACTGTCCGATGCCGTCCGTGATGTGAAGAACGCCTTCGCCGACCGCGACGATGTCGTCGTCGACATGCGCGAGGCGCATCGCATGCGCCTTGATCTCCTGGCCGCCGAACTCGCACCCGTCTTTGCCGATGTGCCCGCCGACATGGACAATTTCGACTTCGTCGTTTCGTCAGGGCTGCAGCCGCGTCTGTGGATCGATGCCGTCAGCCATGTCGCCATGGGGCGCGACCGCCGCACCTACCGCTTCCTCAAGGACACCCGCATCGGCCGTGTGGTGCTTGCCGAATCGACCGAGATGAAGCCGGTTGCCGATTCGGTGACCCGGTATGTCGCCGAGCGCATCGTCGAGCGCCAGAGGATGATGGAGGGCGGGGTCGAGCCGGCCGTCGCCAGCATGAGGCGCGCCGAGGTGGCGGAGGCCGAGCCGCCGCTGCGGTCGCCGCAACGCGGCAAGGGCTGGTCGGCCTTCCTGTCAGGCCTTGGCCTGGTCGCCGCAGGCGCACTGGTCGGCCTGGCGGTGTCGGTCGCCCTGTTCTGGGACCGCCTCGTGGCGATGGTGTTCAGCCTGCGGCCATAGAAGCGCTGGCCTCCACACCCAGTTCCAAGGTCTGCAGATCGGCAGGCGGTATCGCCGGCCCGGTCAGGCCGCGCCGCGTCAGCCGGATGCGCCAATTGCCCTTTTCGCCATCGATATCGAACAGATTGTACTGTGCGGCCGGATGCTTGCCACCCGGCGCCTGGCCGGCGGCGGCGACCCCGACCACTGGAACCTTGGTGCCGCGCAGCCCGATCTGGAACAACGACGGCAGATGCGAATGACCGTGCAGGACAAGTTCCGCACCGTTCTTGCGAATGACCTTGTGGAAGCGGGCGATGCCGAACAGCCGCTTGTGCTGCGAGACGGCGCCGCGCACCGGCGGATGGTGGATCATGATCGCGCGAAACAGGCCTTGCCCGGCCGCATCGCGCAGGATCTTGCCGAGCCGCTCCGCCTGCCCTTCCATGAAGAAGCCGTTGGCCATGAAGGGTGCCGTGGCGCGCGCCGTCGAGACGCCGATCAGCGCGACATTGCCGCGCACGCGCAGATACGGGAACGCGTTGCGGTCGACCGGCGTGTTGACGCCGTCGCCGCTCATCCAGGCCGCCCATGCGCGGCAGACCTTGTCGAAGGCGCCGGGCACATAGGCGTCGTGGTTTCCGGGAACCACGGAAACGTCGTTCGGCGATCCCAACGTCTCCAGCCAGTGCTTGGCCATCTCGATCTCGCCGTCGAGCGCCAGATTGACGAGGTCGCCGGTGACGGCGAGGTGGTCGGGGTTCTGCGCCTTGATGTCGGCGGTGATGGCGTCGATGACGGCGTCATGCATGTGGCGCCGGCGATTGCGTTGCCAGTTGACGTAGCCGAGCACGCGCTTGGAGGCGAGATCGCGATAGGATACATCGGGGAGCGGCCCCAGATGGACATCGGAAATATGCGCGAGCCTGAACATCCATCCCTCATAGGCGACCAGCGCCGCGCTTTCCACTCAAGGTTTTCTTACCGGTTTCGCACCTGATGGCAAATCCGGACGACATCTTCCGACAGACCGGCTGGCCGGGTTTGCGGGCCAGGCTGTTCCATCTATATTTCGTGCTGCGGCGGCCAATGACGCTCGGCGTGCGCGGGCTCGTCCATGATACCGCGACGAATTCCGTTTTCCTGATCCGCCATACCTATGTGCCCGGCTGGCAGCTTCCCGGCGGCGGCGTCGAGGTCGGAGAAACGCTAGCCGAGGCGCTGGTGCGCGAACTCGCCGAGGAAGGCAACATCGCGCTGAACGCGCCGGCGGTGCTGAAGTCGATGCATTTCAACTGCCGCTCCAGCCGCCGCGACCATGTCGGCTTTTACGTCATCGAGCATTTCAGTCAGACGATACCGAAGCTGCCGGACCACGAGATCGCCGAGGCCGGCTTCTTCCCGCTCGATGGTTTGCCGGAGGGAACGACGCCGGCAACGCTGCGACGGATCGCCGAAGTTTTTGGGGAGGAACCCGCGTCGCCCTATTGGTAAGCTTGCCTTAGCCGTTAAGTCGCAAACTGCGACGCTCGTCGATGTCGAGATTGTCCGCAAACCGAAGTATCAGATTGGGTTCGCCGTTCATCCCAAGCGGTGGGTTGTTGAACGCTTCTTAGCGTGGATCAGCCGAAAGCGGCGGCTCTGGAAAGATCCGCAAGCGACATCAAGTCCGCAAAAGTCTTCCTTTGCGCGGCATGCATCATGACCCTCGTCAGACGCATTGCCCGTGCATCATGAATTCTCGCACGGGCTCTCAGATCGCGAACCTTGCCCGGTCATGCGGCGCGCCATAGTCGAGCTCCGGCCCCACCGGCACGATTCGTGTCGGATTGATCGTTTCGTGGCTGCCGTAGTAGTGCGCCTTGATGTGATGCAGGTTCACAGTCGCGGCGACACCAGGCACCTGATAGAGATCGCGCAAATAGTTCGACAGGTTCGGATAGTCGGCGATGCGCCGCAGATTGCATTTGAAATGGCCGACATAGACCGGGTCGAAGCGCACCAGCGTGGTGAACAGCCGCCAGTCGGCCTCGGTGATGCGGTCGCCGACGAGATAGCGCTGCTTTGACAACCGCTCCTCCAACGTATCCAGCGCCGCGAACAATTCGCCGAACGCCTCCTCATAGGCACGCTGCGTGGTGGCGAAGCCGGCGCGGTAGACGCCGTTGTTGACCGCGGGATAGACCAGCGCGTTGACGCGGTCGATCTCATTGCGCAGGTCCTGGGGATAGAAGTCGAGGCTTGTATCGCCCCATGCGTCGAACGCCGAATTGAGCATCCGGATGATCTCGGAAGACTCGTTGGAGACGATGGTCTGCTCCTTCTTGTCCCACAGCACCGGCACGGTCACCCGGCCGGAATAGGCGGGATCGGCCTTGGCATAGATCTGGTGCAGGAAATCGAGACCGTAGAGCGTGTCGCCCGTGGCGCCGTCCTCGGCCAGGAATGTCCAGCCGTTGGCGCCCATGAAATGATGCACGACCGAGACGGAGATGATGCCTTCGAGCCTCTTCAGCGCGCGAAAAATCAGCGTCCGATGCGCCCACGGGCAAGCGAGTGAGACATAGAGATGGTAGCGCCCCGGCTCGGCCTTGAAGCCGCGCCTCCGGCCTTCGGCCGGCGCCCCGTCGACGGTGATCCAGTCACGCCATTGCGACTGCGTTCGCACGAACCTGCCGCCATTGTCAGCCGTATCGTACCAGCGATCCTGCCACCTGCCCTCGACCAGCAATCCCATGCGAATCTCCTTGCATCCTTCCGCATTATCTAGGCGCAAGTTTGCCCCGCCGAAGACGTCAGGCGCTGAACAGACCGTCACTTGACGGAGACGGCGAACACATCAGGCCAATTGCGGCGGCCGAAAATTGATGCTAGCGGACACTCCGCATGTTCGACTTTGCTTTGATCCGGTTTGACCGACGACGAAAGGGCGCCCGCGCTTGATGAAGCGCTGACTGGCGAACGCTGCCGTTTGCAGCAACCTTTCCTCCTCTACCGGAACGCAAAGACCATGAGCCTTGCCGACGTGAAATACCTGCCGGAAACTCCGGCGCACGACCCCGAAATCGAAGCCATCAATGACGAGGCCTTCGGACCCGGCCGCTTCGTGCTGGCCGCCTACAAGATCCGCGAAGCCGGCGGCCACGAGCGTGCACTGTCCTTTGTGGCGGTCGATGGCGATCTCGTCGTCGCCTCGGTGCGCATGACCCGCATCGCCGCCGGTGCCGGCCGCGCGCTGATGCTCGGGCCGCTCGCGGTGCGGCCGGCCTTCAAGAATCTCGGCATCGGTCGCCGGCTGGTGGCGATCGCGCTCGAAGCGGCTGCAAAGGCCGGCGCACCCGCCGTCATACTGGTCGGCGACGAGCCCTATTACGGGCCGCTCGGCTTCAAGCGTATCCCGCGCGGCCAGATTTCGATGCCGCGCCCTGTCGATCTCGACCGCCTTTTGTCGCACGAGATCACGCCGGGCGCGGTCGCCAGGCTCACCGGCGAGGTCGGTCATGCCAGCCAGGCCAGGGTCGCCGAGCACGTCTAGGCGATGGCTTGACCTTGGCCGTCGATCCAGGCCTGATCCATCCCTGTTTTCTGGGAGCAATTCCAGGAAGATGTGAAACGGTTCGGCGCTTTTGTGAAATAATGAATTTCTCCGGGAAAGGATGACGCCATGAACCCGAACGGCCAGATCGCGATCGTCACCGGCGGCGGCTCCGGCCTTGGCGAGGCGACGGCGCGCGCGCTTGCCGCCAAGGGTGCCCGCGTCGCCATCTTCGATGTCGGCATCGATCGCGCCGCCAAGGTCGCCGCCGAAATCGGCGGCATTGCCGTCCAATGCGACGTCAGCAACGCCGACAGCGGCGCCGCCGCCGTCGCCGAGACGGCGAGCAAGCTGGGCGAGCCGCGCCTCCTGGTCAATTGCGCCGGCATCGCCATTGGCGTGAAGACGATCGGCAAGGACGGGCCGCATCCGCTCGATCAATACCGCAAGGTGATCGAGGTCAATCTGATCGGCACCTTCAACATGATCCGCCTGGTCGCCGACCGCGCCGCCAGGCTCGAGCCGCTGCAGGGCGGCGAACGTGGCGTCATCGTCAACACCGCTTCGGTCGCCGCCTATGACGGCCAGATCGGCCAGGCCGCCTATTCCGCTTCGAAGGGCGGCGTGGTCGGCATGACCCTGCCGGTGGCGCGCGACCTTGCCCGTTCCGGCATCCGCGTCTGCACCATCGCACCCGGCATATTCAAGACACCGATGATGGCCGGCATGCCGCAGGAGGTGCAGGATTCGCTCGGCGCCGCCGTGCCCTTCCCGTCCCGCCTCGGCGAACCGTCCGAATATGCCGCACTTGCCCTGCACATCATCGAAAACCAGATGCTGAACGGCGAAACCATCCGCCTCGACGGCGCCATCCGCATGGCGCCGAAGTAGTATAAGTCCAGAAGTGCGATGCGGTTTTGGCCGACTTGCATAGAACGCTTGCCAGGACCGGCATCATCGTCTGATAAGTGGAATAGGAAAATAAACTTAGCAGGACGAGACACTTGGCCGATCGAAAGAAGGACGTGATCCGCCAGACCGACGCCGAGGCGATCCGCTTGGCGAAGACGCTTCTGCGCAGCGCCCGCTTCGGCGCCCTGGCGGTGCTGGAGCCGCAGACCGGGTCGCCGCTGGCGAGCCGGGTCGGCGTCGCCACCGATATCGACGGCGCACCGCTGATCCTGGTCTCGATGCTCTCGGCCCACACGCCCGCCATGCTTGCCGATCCACGCTGTTCCCTGCTGCTCGGCGAGCCCGGCAAGGGCGACCCGCTGGCGCATCCGCGCCTGACGCTGATCTGCCAGGCGTCGCGGCTTGAGCGTGGCTCTGACGCACACGCCCGCGCCGAGCGCCGCTATCTCAACCGCAATCCCAAGGCCCGCCTCTATGCCGGGCTCGGTGACTTCTCGATCTTTCGCCTCGAGCCGCAGCGCGCCAGCCTCAATGGCGGTTTCGGCAAGGCCTATCTGCTCGATCGCTCCGATCTCGTCACCGTCGGCCCCATCGTCGAAGAACTTGCGGTAAGCGAACAATCCGCCATCGAGCACATGAACGCGGACCATCTGGACGCGGTCGCCATTTACGCGCATCATTACGCCGGGGCATCTGCCGACGGCTGGGGCATCGCCGGTTTGGACGCCGATGGCATGGATCTGGTGTCGGGAGACGATGTTTGCCGGGTATTCTTCCCACAACCTCTGGTAGCGACGATGGAATTGCGACCCGTTCTGGTCGAAATGGCCAGGGGCCGCCAGGCGGCCGGACGGGCAGATGATGAAACTTAATTGCATTTGATCAAAAGCAACACTTGAGATTTGAAGGAAATGTTCTACCCTTCACAGGTGGCACTGACTCGTCAGTGGCCTTTCGCAAGTGAATTTATGGATTCAGGCACCATTGCCCCCATGGCGCCTTGATGAGCAAACAGCATGGGGCATTCATGGTCTCGACAAAGCTAATCGCCAACGCCGAATCTGCTGCCGAATTTTTGATGCTCATGGGCAACGAAAAGCGGCTCTTGATTATGAGCTATCTGATCGACGGTGAAATGTCGGTCGGCGCCATCGCCGACAAGGTGATGCTCAGCCAATCCGCGCTCTCGCAGCATCTGGCCAAGCTGCGGGCGCTTGACCTCGTGGAAACCCGCCGCGACCGTCAGATGATCTACTACTCCTGCAAATCCGACGCGGTGCGCGAGCTGCTTGTCGTGCTGGATGGTATTTTCGGTACCGGCAAGGAGGACCTGTCCCAGATGGCACAGAGATTGCGCCGCGCCGGGACTTGACCGGACGCTGCTGCGGCCGCTTACCTCGCTGACGATTTTCGGAGCGTGGCTTGTGCGTCTCTCCAACGCACGAACCACGCTCTCGATGTTTGAGCGCAGGACATGGACCCAATTCGCATCGACAACCCACGGGATTCACGCGTCGCCGCCTATCTCGATATCCGCGAACGCGATCTTGCAGGCCGACAAGGCCGTTTCGTCGCCGAAGGCAAAGTGGTCCTCGATCTGCTTCTGTCGTCCGGCCGCTTCGGCGCCGAATCCATTCTTGTCCTGGAAAACCGGCTCGGCGGCCTGGAGGACGTCCTGCACAAGGCGCCGGCGGACCTGCCGGTCTACGTCGTCACCAGCGCGGTGATGGATGCGATCGCCGGCTTCCACATGCATCGCGGCATCCTGGCCATCGGCCGCAAGGAGGCGCCGCAAGCGGCCGGGCCGTTGCTGGATGCGTTGCCCGACCAGGCCTTGGTGGTGGTGCTCGTCGGCATCGCCAACCACGACAATATGGGCTCGATCTTCCGCAACGCCGCCGCCTTCGGCGCCGATGCGGTGCTGATGGATGCGACATGCTGCGATCCGCTGTACCGCAAGGCGATCCGCGTTTCCGTCGGCGCCGCGCTCAAGATCCCGTTTGCATCCTTCACCGACACATCAGGCTTTACGGCGATCCTCGCCGAACGGGATTTTGCACAATTCGCCCTATCGCCGCGTGGACGAACCGACCTACGCGATGCAAGGCCGGCCGAACGCCTGGCGCTTTATCTCGGCACCGAGGGCGAAGGCCTGCCAGAAAGCCTGCTTGCGCGCCTGCAAACCGTGCGGATCACCATGTCGAAAGGCTTCGACAGCCTGAACGTCGCCGCCGCGTCAGCCATCGCGCTGCATCACTTCTCGCATCGTTGAGCAGCATGGGCGACGGCGGCGCACCGCCGTTTCAGTTCGCGTCCGCCTTCTGCAAGGCCCGCACGCGGTCGGCGAGGCTACGATCGCCGCCGTTGGATCGGCTGTCCTGTGGCGCCGCCAGGGCCTTGGCGATCGGGGAATCAGGCCCCTCGAGCTTGGCCGTCAGGTGGACGACTTCAGCAGCCAGCTCGTTCATCTGCTCGCGCAGCGCGGCACCGGCATTCGCCGTGCCCGACGATGCCGCGGCGCCGAGATCCGCCTTGAGCCGCTTGTTCTCGCGCGCCAGAGCCGTCAGCCTGGCCTCCAGCCGCTCGCGGTCGCTGTCGAGCTTGGCGATCGCCTGGTCCAGATCATCGCGCTGTTTGGCCTCGTCAGGCCTGCCCGCTTCATCCGGCTTGCCGACCAGCCGCAAGGCCGGTCCGCCGTCCTCGGCCTTCGCCTTTTCGCGCAGGCGCGCCAGCTCCCTTTCGCGGCGGTCGAGCTTGTCCTCGCGATCGGCTAGCGTCGCCAGCAGCCGTTCGACCTTCTTGTCGAGTTCGGCCACCCTTTTCTTCTCCGCCTTGAGCGCATCGCGTGCGGCCTTGCTTTCGGCCGCGATCTCCTGCTGGCGCCGGTCCGCTTCCTTGCGCTGGCCGCGCAGCAGCGCGATATCGCTGGCTAGCTTCTGCAATTCGGACTCCCGCGCCACGAGCTCGATCTGCCGGCTGGAGGAGGAAAAACTGGCATCGTCATACATCTGCTCCAGCTTTTCCAGCTCGAGCGCCCGCTTCTCCAGCTTGCGTTCGGTTTCCTTGAGCCGCTCCGAAAGCCGGTGCAGTTCCTCTTCGCGCTGCCGCAGCGCCTCGTTCTTGGCGCCGAGTTCGGCGAGCGCGTTGTTCTTGTCCGTGCGTTCGATCGCCAACCCCTTCAACGCCTCGTGGCCACGATTGATCTCGACGAGCTGTTCGGCCGCTTTCTCGCGCAGCGCCTTGACGTTCATTTCGAGGCGGCGCGTCGCCATGGCGTATTCCGCCCGGATGCGGTCCTTGTCTGCCTGGATTTCGGTCTGTGTCAGCGGGATGGAGGCCTCGATGCGCCTGCGGGTCAACGCGACGGCACGGCGCCAGACGGCCGGAGCCACCATCAGCGCCAGAAAGCCGGCGCAGAGAAAGCCGAGGGCAAAGAACAGGACCGACTGAACCAAAGGACTACCCGCTATCGGCGGCAACCGCCGGAACTGGACCGCATCACACTGGCATGGCGGAAATCCGGCGCTGCGGCAAGAGCTTGCCGCAGCACGCGGAGGGTCACAGGCCTACAATTCCCATCGAAAACTTGGCATTGCGGTCATGACCGGTCGGACTTTAGAACGGATTCCAGGTCGCCCGCTCGGTCAGTTTCAGATAGCCGAGATTGACGCCGAGCCGGGCGCCGACGCCGGTGCGGATCGGCACCAGGAGCACATTGTTGTTCTTCAGCACATTGAAGCCGACGCCTGCCACCACATAGGCCGACCCCGCGACGCCGCCATACCGGTTGTAGAGGTTGCTGACATCGTCGAGATTGTAGACCAGCATCATCACCCGGGACCCCTCGCCGCCGAAATCCCAGCCCAGCGACGGGCCTTGCCAGAACACTTTGTGGTCGCCGGCATTCTTGGTGTAGAGCGTGCCTTCGCCGTAGGTCAGGCCGCCGATCAGCGCGCCCGACCCCTCCTCACCGAGCAGATAGCCATTGGGCAGGCCGTAGGAGGCGAAGATCTTCTCGACGACGGTGGCGAGCCCACCCGATGTCGCGCCGAAGAACTTGTGACCGGAATCGATAATCTCCTGAGCGGTGTACTCCTGGGCCCGCAGGGCTGAAGTCGAGAAGACGAGGACGCCCATGAGCGTGATCGCCATTGAGCAGACACGGAGAAACTTCCGGCCTGAGGTGACGCGGAGGAAACTCCGGTCGTAGAATCGGGAAAACATGCTTCCAATCTCCGTCATGGAGCACTTTCGCCGACGCCTCGCATCCGGTCCGGCTCTTTAGGCGGCCGTTAAGGATGACTGTTAGGGGCAAACTATGCCGTAATCCTTTTTCAACCATTAACTCCCACAGGAAGATGGCGGTTCGAAGGCTGGCTTTTGGGGTCGCGCGGCTCTGAAAGCCTGCGCAAAGGCGCCATTTGCCGGACGACAATTTTGGATTTGTTGCTGTACGTACAGCTGCTGTGTATTCAGAAAGCCTCGGGTTGAGGCGTGATTCGTATAGGCAGGCGCGACGATCGCTCGCTCGGCCAGGAATTGTGGAATTTTGCAGGGATTTTCACCGATGGCCGATCTGTTCACCCTTTCCGCGCCCGACCTCGCGGCGCTTCTGTGCAGCCGTGTCTGCCACGACATCATCTCGCCGGTCGGCGCGATCAACAACGGGCTTGAACTGCTTGACGAGGGCGGCGCCGACGAGGACGCCATGCGGCTCATCCGCCAGAGCGCCAAGAACGCCTCGGCCCGGTTGCAGTTCGCCCGCATTGCCTTCGGCGCGGCAGGCTCCGCCGGCATGCTGATCGACACCGGCGACGCCGAAGCGGTGGCGATCGCCTTCCTCAAGAACGAAAAGCCGGAACTGACCTGGAATGGGGCGCGCGCGCTTCTGCCCAAGAACAAGGTCAAGCTGCTGCTCAACCTGATCCTGGTCGCCAACGCCGCCATTCCGCGTGGCGGCAAGCTGGTCGTCACCCTCGAGAATCTCGAGACCGAGCCGCGCATTTCGCTTTCGGCAAGCGGCCCGATGCTGCGCGTGCCGCCGAAATTCCTCGAACTGCATTCCGGCCACAAGCCGGAAGAGCCGATCGACGCGCATTCGGTGCAACCCTACTACACGCTGCTGCTGGCCCGCGAGGCCGGCATGACGATATCGATCCATGCGACGGCGGAAGAAATCGTGCTTTCGGCAGCCTGAGCGTCCGGCCGGCTTGCCGGGAGAACAAAGTATTTCAACGGCGTAATATTGCCGTGACGGCTCAATCCGCGGCGGCAGCGAAGCATTCGCGAAGAAAAGCCTGCCCGGCGTCATCTTTCCAAAAATTTTACCTAAAGACTTTTCGGGTTCTTTACCAGATCGGCCTAGGGTGCTTGTCAGATGCCCCACACGACCGAATTGCCCCAAGGCAAAGAGGACCCGGAAATGAAACGCTGCATGTTCGTCGACGATTCAAGCGTCATCAGGAAGGTTGCAAAACGCATCCTGGGCGGTTCCGACATGGTGGTCATCGAAGCAGCCAGCGGGCTTGATGCACTGGAGATGTGCGCCGCCGACATGCCCGACATCATCGTCGTCGACGGTGCCTTGCCGGACGTGCAGGCGGTTGACCTCATCCGCCGCGTGCGCGCCATGGAAAGCCCGATAAGACCGCAGATCCTGATCTCGCTGGTGGAGCTCGACATCGCCTCGATCATGCGGGCCAAGCGCGCCGGCGCCCAGGGCTATCTCCTGAAGCCGTTCAATCGCCCGCAATTGCTCGAGCGCTTTCGAAACCTGAAAATCGCAGCTTGAGGCGGCAGAGGCCTCTCATCGCTGATCCATGACGCAAAAACCCGGCCGAAGCCGGGTTTTTTGTCGATGATGGCAATGATTCGGGCGGCGCGCGCCGCTCAGGCGCTGACGCGGATGTCTTCGGGTTCGCGCAGCACGTAGCCGCGACCCCAGACGGTCTCGATGTAGTTCTGGCCACCGGATGCGGCGTCGAGCTTCTTGCGCAGCTTGCAGATGAAGACGTCGATGATCTTCAATTCCGGCTCGTCCATGCCGCCATAGAGGTGGTTGAGGAACATTTCCTTGGTCAGCGTGGTGCCCTTGCGCAGCGAGAGCAGCTCCAGCATCTGGTATTCCTTGCCGGTAAGGTGCACGCGCTGGCCGCCGACCTCGACGGTCTTGGCGTCGAGGTTGACCACCAGGTCACCGGTGGTGATGACCGACTGAGCGTGGCCCTTGGAGCGCCGCACGATGGCATGGATGCGCGCAACCAGCTCGTCCTTGTGGAACGGCTTGGTCATGTAGTCGTCAGCGCCGAAACCGAGGCCGCGCACCTTGTCCTCGATGCCGGCCATGCCGGAAAGGATCAGGATCGGCGTCTTTACCTTGGAGAGGCGAAGCGTTCTCAAGACCTCGTAGCCGGACATGTCGGGCAGGTTGAGATCGAGAAGGATGATATCGTAGTCGTAGAGCTTGCCCAGATCGACACCCTCTTCACCGAGGTCCGTCGTATAGACATTGAAACTTTCCGATTTCAGCATCAGTTCGATGCTTTGTGCGGTTGCACTGTCATCTTCTATCAGCAGAACACGCATTTCATTCCCCTTTTCTGCTGCCGGACCATTTCACGACCCGTCCTGCCCCGGAGCAGTGGTTGCCTTGTGCAGAGGCTGCCATTGAATGGTTAACAAAACCTAATTTCCCGTCCATGACGGTATCAGATTTTTTAACCCCTTTCTACACCCTCTTGAATCTAATAACGAATCTCATACCCAAATTCCTAATGCAACACATTAACAACCTGGACTAAGCGACTCCAGGGACTCATCGACGCGCCTTCGCTTCGGCGGCCGGAATTTTTACCCGGCCTTAAGTCCTGACCCGTATGATTAACAATGCCCGTAAACGAATGGTTACCGCCGGCAAAAAACTTTAGGGTTTTGTTTCCCATAGTTCGGGAGATGCCGGTGGACACGGGCAAAGCCTGGGCCTTTCCAGGTGGTTTGGACGATATGTGCGGGTGTGCGTTTCCGGGAGTACCGAATCATGAAGTCACGTGAAAACCTCGTTCGGCTGAAACAGTTTCAGGTGAATGAGAAGCGGCGCCAGCTGCTGCAGCTCGACATGATGATCGCCGAGTTCGAACGCATGGCCGTCGAACTGGAGCTTCAGATCACCGCCGAGGAAAAGAAAGCCGGCATCACCGACATCAATCATTTCGCCTATCCGACCTTCGCCAAGGCGGCCCGCTTGCGCCGCGACAACCTCAGAAATTCGCAAAGCGACCTCGCCCAACAGCGAAGCACTGCCGAATCATTACTCGGCGAAGCTGAAGCGGAGCTTTCCAAGGCTGAAATGCTGGAATCGCGCGACACCAAGGTCCGCGAAGCCGAAACCGGCGGCCGCAGCGCCATGATCGGCTGAACCGGCGAGATCGGCACCGGCGCGGGCGGGGAGTTCATCGGGCCATCGGCCCGAACCACCCCCTTGCCGCGAGATCCCCGCTCTAGGCGGCCCAATCCCCTTCACTTACGGCAATCGCCCTGGCCCGGGCATCCTTGATGTCAGGCGCGTGCTGCTCCGCCCATGCCCTGATCTGGGTAAGCAGCCCTCCCAGATTCTGGCCAAGCTCGGTCAATTCATATTCGACGCGCGGCGGAATGACCGGAAAGATCTCACGCCGCACAAGACCGTCGCGCTCGAGCACGCGCAATGTCTGCGCCAGCATCTTGGGCGTGATCCCTTCGAGTTTGCGGGCCAGCTCGCCATTGCGCAGCCGGCCTTTGCGCAGCGCGCAAACCACCAGATAGACCCATTTGCTGGCCAGCATCTCGAGCACGGTGTGGGAAGGACACGTCCGCCGGAACGCATCATAGCCGAAGGGAGAGTCGTTATCACTATCCATGAGGTGAGTATATATCAAAAAGGTACATACTGGACAAGGGAATATTACTATCCAAATGATAGCGGCACCAACCAAGCAGGAGAGATACCATGCGTGCCGTTATCCAGAATTCCTTCGGCGGACCCGAAGTTCTTGTCATCGCCAACCAAATCGATCCCTCTCCCAAGCCCGGCGAAGTGCTGGTCCGGGTCAAGGCAGCCGGCATCAATCCGGTCGACGGCGCCGTCCGCTCTGGTCACTACAAGCTTCTCGGAGAGCCGCCCTTCATCGTCGGGTGGGATATTTCGGGAACCGTCGAGGCGCTCGGCGCCGGCGTCACCGGCCTCAAGGTCGCAGACGAGGTGTTCGGCATGCCACGCTTCCCCAAGCAGGCGGCGGCTTACGCCGAGCGAGCAGCAGTGCCCGCCGACGAGGTCGCGCTGAAGCCGAAGGCGGCGGACCATATCCAGGCAGGCGCGTTGCCGCTGGCCGGCCTGACCGCCTGGCAGGGCCTTGTCCGCCATGGCGCCTTGAAGTCGGGCCAGCGCGTGCTGGTGCATGCGGCGGCCGGCGGTGTCGGCCATCTGGCAGTGCAGATCGCCAAGGCGCGCGGCGCCTACGTCATCGCCACCGCCAGCTCCAACAAGCTCGATTTCGTCCGCAAGCTCGGCGCCGACGAGGTCATCGACTACACTCAAGGCGATTTTGCCGGCCGGATCAGCAACATCGATCTGGTGCTGGACCCAATCGGCGGCGACCATGCGGAACGCTCGCTGAAGGTCATCAGGAACGGCGGCGTGCTGGTGTCCTTGCTGGATCTGAACGACACCACCAGGGCGCTGGCCAGCGCGCGTGACATCTGCGTCGAGCGCATGTCCGTCGTGCCTGACCGCGAAGGCCTGGTGGAGCTTGGCCGGTTGATCGACGCGGACAAGCTCACCGTTCATGTGGCGAAGAGCTTCCCGCTCGAAGAGGCCGGGGCTGCTCACGCCTTTCTCGCCACCAAGCCAATCGGCAAGGTGGCGCTGACGATCTGACCGGCAAAGACACGACCCAAAAGCAAAAGGGCGCGGCATGCCGCGCCCTTTTGTATCTTCAGCCCGGCCCTAGTGCCGGTATTGCTGGATGCGCGTGGTGCGCAGCCCGGCAAGGCCATATTCGTCGATCGACGCCTGCCAGGACAGGAATTCCTCGGTGGTGAGCTTGTAGCGCTGGCATGCCTCTTCGAGGCTCAAAAGCCCGCCGCGCACCGCCGCGACCACTTCCGCCTTGCGCCGGATAACCCAGCGACGCGTGTTGGTCGGCGGCAGATCGGCAATCGTGAGAGGGCTGCCGTCAGGCCCGATAACATACTTAACTCTAGGTCTAACCAGATCGGTCATCGTACTCTCTACAAAAAACTCAAAGACCCAATCCCCGCCACGTTACCGCCACAGCTTTAAAAATTGCCTAAGCAGACCCTAATGACTAGGTAAGGATCGTGAACGCCGCGTTAGTGTTTTCGCAGGCATTTGAAATATCCGGCTGGAAGCCTTGAATTGGTTGGAAAAAATCCGGCCGATCGCGGATCACGCGCAATCGGCCGATCGCCTTGCAAGCTGGCGCCGGCGGAAAGCTTGACCTATATTCTCGACATTGGCATTCAGACGCCGCGCAGAATGAAAGCATCATGAACAGTCTCGACCTTCCCGGACGTCCCGAAAACACCCGCATTGTCGTCGCCATGTCGGGCGGCGTGGATTCGTCCGTGGTCGCCGGCCTGTTGAAACGCGAAGGTTATGATGTCGTCGGCGTCACCCTGCAGCTTTACGATCACGGCGCGGCCACGCACCGGGCCGGTTCATGCTGCGCGGGACAGGACATTGACGATGCCCGGCGTGTTTCCGAGACGCTGGGCATCCCCCACTATGTACTCGACTATGAGGAGCGCTTCCGCAAGGCGGTCATCGACCCCTTCGCCGAGAGCTATGTCGCCGGCGAGACCCCGATCCCTTGCGTCTCCTGCAACCAGACTGTGAAGTTCGCCGATCTGCTGGCCACCGCCAAGGAACTGGGCGCCGATGCGCTCGCCACCGGCCACTACATTCGCTCCGGCGCCAATGGCGCCCACCGCGCGCTCTACCGGCCGGTCGATGCCGATCGCGACCAGAGCTATTTCCTGTTCGCCACCACGCAGGCGCAGATCGACTATTTGCGCTTTCCCCTGGGCGGCCTGTCGAAGCCGCAGGTTCGCGCCATTGCCGAGGAGATGGGGCTGACGGTGGCCGCCAAGCAGGACAGCCAGGACATCTGCTTCGTGCCGCAAGGCAAATATTCCGACATCATCGCCAAGCTGAAGCCAGCCGCCGCCAATCCGGGCGACATCGTCCATATCGACGGCCGCGTGCTCGGCCGCCACGAGGGCATATTGCGCTACACGATCGGCCAGCGCCGCGGCATCGGCATCGCGTCGGGCGAGCCGCTCTATGTAGTCCATCTCGATGCCGAACGGGCCCGCGTCGTCGTCGGCCCGCGCGAGGCGCTGGAGACGCACAAGATCTATCTGCGCAACATGAACTGGCTTGGCGACGGGCCGCTCAGTGATATTCCCGAAGGCGGCCTTGAACTGTTCGCCAAGGTGCGCTCGACCAGGCCGCCGCGTCCGGCAGTGCTGCGCCACATCGCGGGCGTGACGTCGGTCGAACTGGCCGACGGCGAGTCCGGTATCGCGCCCGGCCAGGCCTGCGTGCTCTATTCCGACGACGGCAACGAAGCGCGCGTCTTCGGCGGCGGCTTCATCGAGCGCTCCGAGCGCGGCGCCGAGGCCGAGGCCATGCTGACGAAGCTTGCGGCAAGGCCGGCGCAAATTCCCGCCGAATAGACGGTCGCGCTTTTTCAGTCTTTCGACTTGGTGTGGGTGACCGTGCCCGCCGTCAGGATGCGCAGCACCCTGATTGCTTCCTCGCCGCTGGTGCGCGGCTCGGCCCGCGTCTCGATGCAGTGGATGAAATGCTCAAGCTCGCGCGTCAGCGGCATGCCTTGCGCGACCGCGACATAGGACGGCTCGTTGGTGGTGAAGGCCCATTGGCCGCTGTCCTGCCAGACCGCATGGCGGTAGACGGCAAGCTTGCGCTCCCACGGCTCGACATCGTCGAACACCGCCATCGCCTTGGTCCCGACCACGGTCAGCCGCCTTTCGCGATAGGGATTGAGCCGCGACGTGAAAAGATGGCTGCGCAGGCCGTTGGGAAAGCGCATGTGCAGATGCGCGAAGTCGCTGAGATTGTCGAGGAGGGCCGCACCCTCGCCGCGCACCTCGATCGGCTCGGTACCGGTGATGGCCAGGATCATCGACAGATCGTGCGGCGCCAGGTCCCACAGCGCATCGTTCTCGGTATGGAACTTGCCAAGGCCAAGCCGGTGCGAGTGGATGTAGCGGACCTCGCCAAGTTCGCCATTGTCGATCAGCCCCTTCAGCGTCTCGAAGGCGGGATGAAAACGCAGGACATGGCCGACCATGAAGACACGGGCCTTGTCCTTGGCCGCCTGCACCGAGCGCTCGGCATCCGGCACCGTCAGTGCGATCGGCTTCTCCACCAGCACGTCCTTGCCGCTCTCGACGGCGCGCACGGAGAGTTCGGCATGGTATTGAGGTGGCAAGGCCATGACGATGGCGTCGATGTCGTCCCGGCCGAACAACTGGTCCGGCTCGATCGCCAGACAATCCTGTTCGCTGGCAAAGCCTTCGGCACGCGCCCGGTTGGCGTCGGAAACCGCGTGCAGCGCGCCAAGCGCCTTGAGGGTGCGGATATGGTTGCTACCCCAGTATCCGCAACCGAGGACTGCAATGCGCGGCTTCATCTGTTTCAAACTCTAAAAACTCGTGGCCGAGACATAGCGACGTGCCCCTTCGAACTCAACCCCGGCGGTTGCAACCAAATGTCCATGCGGCAAAGCTTTTTCGGCAATGAGAATATGCGGCGATATGGAATGCTTCGAAGCTTGACAGGCTCGCCCTCCCAACCTTATATCCGCGCGACCTTGGCGAACGCCTCGAAATGCCTTTCGATTTGAGGCGGATTTCGGGCCTTTCGCCGCCCTGGCGGGGTAGCTCAGTTGGTTAGAGCACGGGAATCATAATCCTGGGGTCGGGGGTTCAAGTCCCTCTCCCGCTACCAAAATTCCTCTAAACTATTGAAATCACAACGAAATCGCGGATATATAATAGCGCCGCGCTTGAAAATCCTCAATGATTTCAAGGCCCGGGGCCATACGTATCTGCTGACATTGTGGTGCCGACCAACGTCGTGGATGCCGCCAGTTTGCGACATTGGTAGTCAGCTTCGCGCGTGTTTCAGTTCCCAAAGCGAGTGTCGGATCTATGACGCGAGGCCGCGTCGGCCTGGTTGCTGCATATTGCATGACGTTTGTTTCGGCAGGCCGCTTAGTACGACTTGCCGAGGGCTTTCAGGATGAAGCGAACCTGCTCGCGCAGGCCCATCCCGATGTCTTCGCCATGTTGAAGACAGTGCTCGATCAGAATTGGATGGAAGAACGCCGTGAATGCGGTATGGACGGCACGCGCCGCCTCGGCGGGATCCTCGACCTTGAATTCGCCCGCTTCGATGCCCTCGCGGATGATCACCTCGAAGATTGAAATCAGTCGCTCGGTATGCGCCTTGATGATCGCCCGGTTCTCCTGCATCGCGGCGACAATCATGTCGTGCATGCGCTTTTCCTTGAAAAGGATAGTCTTGCCGTGGTGGTGAATGGCGGTCAGAAGCCGGTTGAGTTTCTCGGAGGCTGGCGCGCTCGTGCGTGCGATCGCAAAGGCGATCTGGGCGACCTCGTTGACGACCTGCCCACAAATGGCTTCGATGATCGCACCCTTGGAGGGGGAAGAAACGGTAGACGTTTGCCGAGCTCATGCCGAGCTCCGCGGCAATGTCGGTCACCGACGTCTTATGGTAGCCGATGCGGCGAAACTGCTCCTCCGCCATCTCCAGGATGCGTGCGCGCATCTCGTCGGGATCAGTTCGCGTTCGGAGCGGACGATTCACGGATGTCTCCAGAATTGATGAAGCACGAGCCTGCGGGACAAGCCTGGACGATCAGCAGTAAGTGGTAAGTTCGAGCCGTTGGCCTTGCCTTGGTCGGGCAAAGCCAACGGCGGGAACTTGAACAGTTTCCTGCGATTGCCGGCCCCTATTCAGCCGCCATTGCTACTGGCACTTCCGGCTCCTGCGTCGAAACCTCCTGGACCTCATCCGCGGTCGGCTTGATCCGGAACCACGCGACATAGAGCGCTGGAAGAAACAGCAGGATCAGTACCGTGCCGGCCGCCGTGCCGCCGATCAGCGTATAGGCCATCGATCCCCAGAAGACGGAGTGCGTGAGAGGAATGAAGGCCAGCACGGCGGCAAGTGCGGTCAGGATCACCGGCCTCGTGCGTTGCACCGTGGCCTCGATAACGGCTTGATAGTCGTCAAGGCCGGCGGCACGGTTCTCCTTGATCTGTTCCGTCAGGATCAGCGTGTTGCGCATCAGGATGCCGGCCAGCCCTATCAGGCCCAGAATGGCGTTGAATCCAAAGGGCTGGTTGAAGGTGAGCAACATGGGCACGACGCCGACGAGGCCGAGCGGCGCCGTCAGCATGACCATCGCCATCGTCGAGAAGGATCGCACCTGCAGTATGATGACGATCAACATGGCGGCGATCATGGCCGGGAAGACTTTACCCAGCGCTGTGTTGGCTTTGGCCGCCTCCTCGATCGATCCACCCATTTCGATGCGGTAGCCGGCCGGAAGGGATCTGATCACCGGCTGAAGGGCCGTCATGATCTGCTTGGAAACCTCTGGAGGCTGCGTCGCCTCGTTGATGTCCGAGCGGATCGTGATGACGGGTGTGCGATCGCGTCGCTTCAGGATCGGCTCTTCCAGGCGGACGTCCGAGTGACCGATCTGGTCGAGCGGAATCTGGCGGCCATCCCGGCTCATCAGCGAGAAGTCGGCCAGACGCGTCGGATCCAGCCGCTCACCGCCGGCGCTGCGTGCCACGATGGGAACATTGCGAATGTCCTCGCGGACCTGCGTGACGGGGATGCCGGTGAGGAGGAACTGGAGTTGCTGGGCCACCTCCGCCGGTGACAGGCCGATGAGGTTCAGTCGATCCTGATCCGGGATGAAGCGCAGTACCGGCGTGCGATTGCCCCAGTCGCGATTGGCCTGCCGCACATCCGGCACGCCGCGCATGATGTCGAGGGCTTTTTCGGAGATGGTGTACAATTGCCGCTGGTCTGGCCCCATGACCCGGAACTCGACCGGGAACGGCGTGTAGGGTCCGAACACGAGTTGCGTGACACGGACGTTCGCTTCGGGGGCAAGCCCTGTCGCAACCGCCACGCGGAGCCGGTGCTTCAAAGCCTCGCGCGCCTCCGCGTCCGGTGTCAGCACGACGATCTTTGCGAAGGCGGGATCAGGCAATTCGGGCGCCATGGCGAAGAAGAAGCGGGGAGCGCCCTGACCGATATAGCTCGTCACGATCTTGGCCTCGGGCTGGCTGCCAAGCCAGTGTTCCAGCTTCTCGACCGTGGCGGTCGTCGTCTCGATGCTGGTGCCTTCCGGCAGGCGAACCTCGACCAACACTTCAGGGCGATCGGATGTCGGGAAGAACTGCTGCTTGAGACCGCCCATGCCAACAACCGAAAGCGCGAAGACGATGCTGACAGCAGCGCAGGTCAAAAACTTGTGGCGCACCGCAAAGGTGATGAGCCGGCGAAGGCGCCGATAGTTCGGTGTGTCGTATATGGCGTGAGCGCCGCCTTCGACTGGTTTGATCGCGGGCAGCATCTTGATGCCCATATAAGGGGTGAAGATCACAGCGACGATCCAGGAGACGATGAGGGCGAACCCCACGACCCAGAAGATGTTGCCGGCGTATTCGCCCGCCGTCGAGCGCGCGAAGCCCACCGGCAGGAACCCGGCAATCGTCACGAGCGTGCCTGAGAGCATCGGCGCCGCGGTGTGGCTCCACGCATAGGCTGCTGCCTTGATGCGGTCCATGCCCTCCTCCATTTTCACCACCATCACCTCGATGGCGATGATGGCGTCGTCGACGAGGAGGCCAAGCGCCAGGATGAGGGCACCGAGCGTGATGCGGTCGAAGAACCGGCCGGTTTCCAGCATGATGAGAAACACGACGGCGAGCGTCAGTGGGACCGCGGCCGCCACGACGATGCCGACGCGCCAGCCAAGGCTGAGCAGGCTCACCAGGAGCACCACGCCGAGCGCCATCGCGAATTTGAGCATGAACTCGTTGACCGACGAGCCAATATTCACAGCCTGGTCGCTGACTTTGGCCAGCGTCATTCCGAGCGGCAGCGTCTGTGCGATGGAAGCGGACTTCTCCTCCAGCGCCTTGCCGAGTTCAAGACCATTCCAGCCCTCCTGCATCACTGCAGCGAGCATGATGGTCGGCTCACCCTGGTGCCTGATGATGTAGGTGGGAGGATCCTCGTAGCCGCGCCGGACCTCGGCGACGTCGGAGAGCTTCAGCGTCCGTCCCGCGGCGACGATCGGCGTGTCGGCGATCGCCTGGACACTGTTATAGGCGCCGGCGACCCGGATAAAGACCTGCGGCCCCTCTGTGTCGATCGAGCCCGCCGGCGTGACGGTGTTCTGCCGCTGCAAGGCGGCGATGATGTCTTGTGCCGACACGCCGAGGGTTGCCAGCTTGGCATAGGAAAACTCGGCGAATATCTGCTCGGGACGTTCGCCGAGGATGTTGATCTTCTTGACGCCGGGCACATGCAGAAGGTCCTGGCGAATGGTCTCGGCCTGCCTGGCAAGTTCCCGCATCGGCATGCCTTGGGCCTTCAATGCGTAAAGCGCGAAGCTCACATCCGAATACTCGTCGTTGACGAAGGGACCGAGCACGCCGGGGGGCAGGTTGCGGGCTTCATCCCCGAGCTTCTTGCGGGCCTGGTAGAACTCCTCCTGCACGCTGGATGGCGGGGTGCTGTCCTTCAGCGTAACCGTCAAATAGGCATAGCCTGGCCGTGTCGTCGTCTCGACACGGTCGTACCAGGTCAATTCCTGAAGCCGCTTCTCCAGCGGTTCGGCGACGAGGTCCTGCATCTCGCGAGCCGTTGCGCCCGGCCATACCGTCGTGACCGTCAGGGTCTTGATGGTGAAGTTGGGGTCTTCGGCACGTCCAAGCATGAGGAAGGCGTAGGCGCCGGCCGCGACCAGCAGAATGATGAAGAAGAGCGTTACGGCTCGCTCGCGAACGGCGATCGCGGAAAGATTGAGGTTCATCAGTTGCTCCCGCTTCCAGAGGCGGTCCTGACGCGGGTGCCCTCCTGCAGGAGATGTGCGCCGAGCGCAACAATCGAATCACCGGAACTCAGCCCGGAGATCACGACGGTTTCGCCGGTCAAACGAACAAGCTTGACGGGCCGAAAATGCACGGTCGAGGTTGCGCCGTCCAGAACCCAAACGCCGGTCTTCTGGCCATCATCCAGCACGGCTCCCAGCGGCACCTGGACTTCCGGTTCACTCGCCTGGCTTGCAAGCCGAATGGTTACCGTCGCGCCAAGCGGTGCTGCCGCGGCCTCACCGTCGAGCACATAGCGGGCCTCATAGGTGCGGGTCTGGGGATCGGCAGCGTCCGACAACTGTCGCAGATGCGCCGTATAGTGCTGCCCATCGGCCCCATACATCGCCGCCTCGGCTACCGAGCCGATCTCCGGCCGGATCGTTTCGGGAAGCGCTACAACCGCTTCGCGGGGACCGGCGTCGGCGATCCGAACCACGGTCTGTCCCGCAGTGACAACCTGTCCAGGCTCACCAAGCGTTTCGATGACCGTTCCATCTGCGTTCGCGTCCAGAATGGAATAGGCCGCCTCGTTCTGCGCGACCTTCGCGTCCGCTTCCGCGGCCGCGAGCTGTGCGGTCGCGGTATCAAGTGCTGCCTTCGCCTGCTCGTAACGCTGCGGAGTTGCCGCCAATTCCTTCTGGACCAGGACGGCATAGCGCTTTTCGTCGGCGCTCGTCTGAACCAGGGCAGCGCGCGCCGCAGCGACAGCGTTGCGCTTCGCGGTGAGCGCAAGGACGAGATCGGCATCATCGATCCGCAGCAGCGGTTGGCCTGCCTTGACCTGTTCGCCAACGTTCACAAGTCGCTCGATGATCTTGCCGGAGACGCGAAACCCAAGATTGCTCTGCACCCTCGCCGCAATTGTGCCCGTGAAGCCGCGGTCAGATCCGGTCACCCCCGCTGCCGTCACCAGTCTGACCATCGGAGGTTCCTGCCTCGGGTCAGCCGCGGCAGCGGCCGTCTGCGTGCGAAGCGTAATGAATGCGGCCATCCCTAGCCCCACGACCAGGATGCTCGCCAGTCCAATAACAAGTCGCTTTTTCATGCCCATCGCCTTCTGTGAAAATAGATTGCATTCGTACTCTATAACTGATATAGATTACGAACGCAATCAAAAAGGAGACGGATGATGCGTGTGACTCGCAGCCAAGCTGAGCAGAACCGGCAAACCGTGATCGATGTGGCGAGCCGGCTTTTTCGGGAGCGCGGATTCGATGGCATCGGCGTCAAGGATTTGATGGAAGGCGCCGGGCTGACACAAGGCGGGTTCTACAAGCAGTTCGCGTCCAAGGACGACTTGGTCGCGCAGGCGTCCAGAAGGGCATTGGAGAGTTCTGCGAACCGATGGTCGACAGCGGCCGCGGCGAGCCCTGAGGATCCGCTTGGCGCCGTGATCGACTTCTATCTCAGCACCGGGCATCGCGAGGAAAAGATGGACGGCTGCCCGGTGGTTGCGCTTGGCTCGGATGCTGCCAGGCAAGGCGCCGAGGTGAAAGCATCATTTGAGGCCGGCATCCGAGAATACCTCGAGATGCTGGGCTCATGGGTTGGCAAGACCCGCGGCGAGGAGGCCGGCGTTAAGGCCATGGCCGTTCTCTCGACAATGGTCGGTGCGGTCGTCCTCTCGCGCGCCGTCAATGATCCCGACCTCGCGAGGGCTTTTCTGGGTGCAGCGTCCGATCAAGTTCGCGAAGCAGTCGCGGCTTGAAAGCCGCACGCAGCGCTGGCGACGCACCCAAGTGATGGGAGAATAGATGCGACGGATCGTTGTTACGGGCATGGGAGCGGTCACGCCCCTTGCCGCACATGTGGAAGCCTCCTGGTCTCGTCTGCTGGCCGGTCGCTCGGGCATCCGCAGGCTGCCGGACGATGTCGTGGGAGACCTGCCGGCGAAGATCGGCGGCACGGTTCCTTCCCTGGAAGAGGATCCCGAAGCCGGCTTCGATCCCAATACCGTCCTGGCGCCGAAGGACCAACGCAAGGTGGATCGCTTCATTCTCTTCGCACTGGCGGCAGCGGAAGAGGCGATTGCCCAGGCGAACTGGAAGCCGGTTTCGGAAAATGACAGGGTCCGCACCGCGACGATCATCGCATCGGGCATCGGAGGGTTTCCCGCCATAACCGAAGCGGTGCGAACGGTCGATCAGCGCGGTGTTCGACGTCTTTCACCGTTCACGGTGCCATCCTTCCTGGTCAACCTGGCGGCAGGACAGCTTTCGATCCGTCACGGCTTCAAAGGCCCGCTCGGCGCGCCGGTGACGGCATGCGCGGCCGGCATTCAAGCGATCGGCGACGCGGCTCGTCTTATCCGCGCCAATGAAGCTGACATCGCGGTGTGCGGCGGAACAGAAGCCTGCATAAATAAGGTCAGTCTCGGTGGGTTTGCCGCGGCACGCTCTCTTTCGACGTCCTTCAATCATCGTCCAGAGGAGGCCTCTCGCCCGTTCGACCTGGCGCGCGACGGCTTCGTCATGGGCGAAGGCGCCGGCATCCTGGTCATCGAGGAATTGAGCCACGCGCTTGCGCGCGGCGCCAAACCGCTCGCCGAACTGGTCGGCTATGGCACGACGGCGGACGCCCATCATGTCACTTCCGGTCCCGAGGACGGCGATGGCGCGCGTCGAGCCATGGAGATCGCGATTGCCCAAGCCGGCATTTCGGCGCGCGAGATCAGCCACCTCAATGCGCACGCGACGTCCACGCCAGTCGGCGACCTGGGGGAAATCGCCGCGGTCAAAAGCGTCTTCGGGGAAGATTACGGCATAGCGGTCAGCGGCACGAAGGCGGCCACCGGACACCTGCTTGGAGCCGCCGGCGGGCTTGGCGCGATCTTCGCGATCCTGGCGCTCAGGGATCAGGTGGCACCGCCTACCCTCAATTTGAACACCCCTGATCCAGCGGGTGAAGGGATCGACTTCGTCGCAAACCGGGCCCGGCCAATGGAGATGGAGTACGCGATCTGCAACGGCTTTGGCTTCGGAGGCGTCAACGCCAGCGCGCTGTTCCGACGGTGGGATTGGCGCGCCGGTTGATTGAGATGCGCTTGCCTCATTTGCCGTCACAAACAAAGAAGAGATATGAAATGCTAACGGCCACCAAATCCCAGCCAAGCCTCTTGCAAATATCGGACGCGCTCAGCCTGCGTTATGAAAAGAGCGGCAATGGCCCGCCATTGATCCTTGTGCATACGATCCGCACACAGCTTGAATATTTTCGCGGTTTGGCCCCTCTCCTCGCCAAGTCGTTTACGGTTTATGCCATCGATCTGCCTGGACACGGCCATTCGCCGATCGACCCGCTCGCGTCCTTCGATGAGCCGTATTTCAGGCAGAGCGTCATCGGCTTCATCGAGAAGCTCAACCTCACCGGCGTCACGCTTGTTGGCGAATCGATCGGGGGTGCGTTGGCTCTCACGGTCGCTGCCGCCATTCCGCGGCGGGTCGAGCGCGTCTTCGCCAGCAATCCTTACGACAACGAAACCCGTTATGGCGATGGCCTGCGACGTGGCAACTGGTTCGCGAACCTCATCATCGGAAGTTTGCAGATCCCAATTCTTGGTCCGTTCAATGCGTGGATGGAAAACCAGATGGTACTCGGCAAGATCATGGGTGGCGGATATCACGATCCGCGCAAACTGCCTTCCGAGCTTCTGGCCGAGTTCGGCCGGGTGGCGCAACGCCCTGGATATAAGCGCATCGCGCGCAAAGTGCTGGCAGGTTGGCGATCCTGGAGCGAGGCGCGGGACCAGTATCGGCACGTCTCAACGCCCGTAACGCTCATCTATGGCGACAGCGACTGGTCGCGCCCCAACGAAAGGGAGCGGACCAGGGCACTGCTCCCTGACGCGCGCATGCTCACGCTCAAGGATACCGGACACTTTTCGGCGGTGGAGAATCCATTGGGACTGGCACGCATCATACTGGGGAGTTAGCTGCCGAATCTCAACCGCCTTATGACGGGAGATGGCGACGCCCAGGCTGGCCCAGCAGGCGACGCGGCACGTACGTACATGAGCCTTGCTGCATCATGAGATGCAAGACAATTCGAGTCCCTCCGTTGTCATGTCTGGACCGTCGCGGCGACCTTCGGGAAAGGCGGTAGCGCCCTCCCGCCACCAAATTTCATCAAATAAGAATCAGTTACCTGGATTCCCCCAACTGCATCCGGTGGATGATTTCAAGTCGCGTCCGGAGCTGGCACATGCAGAGGGCCAGCGAAGACGTCTCGGGCTGGCTCATTTCGGTCGGCTGTAGGTTAACCGTTGGGGAATGGCCGGTGCGGGTGGGCTTTGGGGCGCGACAGACGCCGCACCGGCCATTGCGGTGAGTTTTCGGGTTCCTCCCCGCTCCAATGAGTTTGTCCGAATATTAGCAAGCTTGCAATTAAGCCTGTTGGGCTACCCAGCCGTATGAGGCTATACCGGCCGTGTGGAATTCCATCGGACAGGCTCGACTTCCTCGCCGGTGACATGTCGCACGGCCTTCAGCCGGCTTTGACTTCCTTCATTCGCATGTTTCGCTGTTGCCAATTGGAGTGCATATATCCCGCCAGCCGGCGCCGCCCGTCCTCAAGGCCCTGTCGGTCAGGCCCAGCGGCCTTCCGCTGCCAGTCCCCCTAGCAACCCCAGGCGCTGGGCCGTTGCCTGAGATCGCGGCCCGCGGCCCTGCAGTTCGAGCACCCGGAGATCCTCAAAAGATCCTGATGCATCGAACCGGCTCAAGGCTCTCGCCGCGACGACGATTCCGACTGCTGCCCTGCGAGGTGCCCATGCCGGGCGCCTCAACAGCATTGGCTTGCTATTATAGCAAAATGCATATTAGCTGTTGCTTGACAAACTGCTTAAGCTCTGGTTTCCTGATTTTACGGATTTTAGACAAGTTCGTTGCGTTTTTTACGGACGGTTCGCATGTCAACTCTGGTTGTTGCGGACCCGCGGGGGGTTTATCTCGCCGGTCTGGAATGGGTGCTGCGCAAGGCTGGACACGACGTTGTCGCCCAGTGCCGCCGCCCTGCGGACGTTCTCCCTTATGTGGCGCGCCATCGGCCCGATATCGTCATCGTCGGGCTGGACATTGCCGATCCGCAGGCAATCGGTCTTTCCTCCCGGCTGAGAGCCTGCAACGACAGTCTCGGCGTCATCTTCATCGTGCAGCCGAACGGCAGGCTCGATATCAAGGAAATACAGGCACTCGACGGCGACGGTCTGCTGCTCGACGGCATCAGCCACCGCTATCTCGCCGAATGCGTGAATGCGGTGGCGGCGGGCAAGAAGTGGATCGACAACAAGATCGTCCAGCAACTGCTGATGCCTCGATCGCAGCCCCAGCCGAAATCCAGGCTGACCGGGCGGGAGACCGAGATCGCCGATCTCGTCTCGCGCGGATTGCGCAACAAGACCATCGCGCAGCGGCTGCATCTATCCGAAGGTACGGTGAAGATGCACCTGCATCACGTCTACGAGAAGCTGCACCTCGACGGCCGGGCGGAATTGGCCTGGGTAGCGCATGGCGAAGACGACGAGCGTCCAGGAATAGGCCGAAGCGGCCTGCTCTGACCATCTCTCCCTCTTTAGCTTGGCATCGACATGATGCCCGCAACGGGCCGGCAAGCCGCCTGATGCCAATGGCCGCGACAACAGCGCCTCCGCCCGCGCCGGCTTGATCTATCGAAGGATATATATCGTTCGATCAGCTACGGACATCCACCCTAATACTATCGAAGCGCAAATGGACGCGTCCTCTGCGTCGGCGGCACAATCGCGTAGGAGGGCCGCACAGCGCGCGACCGGATGCACTCGGGTAGGGGCATTCCGGCCGGACGTGCGGATCGTTCTAATAAAACCTCGCCATCAAACCTCTCCAAAGGGGACGACGACCATGGCCACCACCATCACCATCAACGGCACATTGATCCTTGATCAGACTTCGGGGCAGCAGACGCCGGTAGACGGCAACGACACCGTAATCGGCAGCGATCTCAGCGGGCTTTCCTCCGCTTTCCAGACTTTCCTGAACGGCCTTGCCGGCGAGCTGCAACTGTCTGCGGGCCAGCGCGCCTATGCCGACGATGTCGAGGCCGCGGTCAGCGCGGCCGGCCTCGTCACGGTCAATCCTGACGGGGCGACGATCAGCAAGCTGTTCTTTTCCGATGGTAGCGGCGCGCCGCTTGACGGCGACCAGGTCATCTTCAATGGCAGCCCGCTGCAAACGGTCGATGGCGACGCCATCTATCTGCATTCCTATGCCAACGGCACGATCGTGCTCGCCACGACAAGCGCCATCGAAGGGTTAGGCGATGTCGTCGCTGCTTTCTACCTGAAAGCGGCCGGGGACAATCTCAGCGCCAGCATCGAGATGGTGACCTTCGAGGCCATTGCTCATCCCAATACCGCGAATCCAGATGACCGGATCGACTGGACCAACCTGCTCAATGTCTCTGCTTCGGGATCGACCTCATTCAATTTCGACAATCTCGACTCTGGCAACCATCTGTTCGTGGCAGTCGGCACATCGGGCGCAGGATTGTTGGTGAGCGGCATACATCCGGTCATCCACGCAGACGGATCGCTCGACAATTCAGGTGACAACATCAAGACCAGCCAGGGCGGCATTGGCGCCACGATCGGCGTCAACAACCAGATGTTCGATCCGGGTGAGACGGCCGTGTTCAGTTTCGTCAAAGGCCAGGCACCGGGCACTTATGGCGACATCGACAATATGAGCTACACCGACTTCATCGATGTCACCGACGCCAAGCTCTTCATCTCGCAGACCGAGGGCAGCCCGGGCACCAACTTCACCGTCAAGATCGGCGCGTTCAGCGCCGGCGGCGCGACAACCTCTCCCGAGCAGGGCCGAAGCTATATCGACAACAATCTCGGCAGTGGCAGCAACCTTGGCAACGACGCCGGCCAAAGCGCGCTTGCCGACGATGCGGCGGTGGCTATCGTTCGCGTCGTCATCAGGGACGGCACCGGCCAGCAGGTCACCGACACGACGTCGTCGAACGGCTTCGTCACCTTCAACGGGGACGGAACCATAACCGCCCAGCACCTCAACGATGCCTATACGGTGCAGTGGTTCACCGACAACAGCAGCACACAGGCAGTGGAAACCTTCAACCGCTTCCAGGCGACGGCGGTGGTCGGCAAATTCGACGTCGGCCGGGTCGACCTGTCGCAAGGCGTGACGGTGACCCAATCGGTCGGCGACAAGCTGTTCACTGACGACGATGGCCCGACGGCGGGCTTGACCGAGAACGCGGCCAAGGTACTGCATGACGAGACGGCCGGCGTCGATGCCAGTTCCAATGACCAGGCCGGCGCCTTGCCCGCCGCCTTCGCGGCGCTCGGCACAGCGCTCG